>JACOTD010000028.1 GCA_016178535.1 Candidatus Peregrinibacteria bacterium | reverse complement strand
TGCCGAAGCGCTCTGGACATCTGGAAGGAGGAGCCGCCGAGCCCATGCTCATCTTCGCGCATGCCCCAGACGAGCGTGCCGAGAGAGGTGGCGTAGGCGGGGTCGTCGACCTTCTCGATCACGCCGCCGATGTCGACGGGGAAGCCCATCTGGACGGGAAGCCCGAGCACATCGCGCGCGAGATCCAGCACACCCGGAGCCTTGACCGCGCCTCCGGTGAGCAACGCTCCTGCCGGCAGCATGCCGCTCCTGCCGATGCGCGTGAGCTGCTCCTTGATGAGCGAGAAAATCTCGTAGTAACGCGCTTGCATGATCTCGGCCATGTACTTCTTGGAGACGGTTTGGGTATCGACCTTGCTGACCGTGGAGAGATCGATCATCTCGCGCTCGTTCATCTCGGAGGGGAGCACCGATCCGTACTCGATCTTGATCTTCTCGGCCGTGTCGATGGAGGTGCGAAGCCCAATCGCGATGTCGTTCGTCACGCTCTCGCCGGCGATGGGCAGCGTCACCGAATGGAGGATCGTGCCTTCTTCGAACACCGCGATGCTCGTGCAGCCCGCGCCGATGTCGATGACGACGACCCCGAGTTCCTTCTGGCGCTTGGTGAGCACGGCCTCCGAGGCCGCGATCGTCGCGGGAACGATGGCATCGATATCCACGCCCGCCTGGTCGATGCTCTTCTCAAGATTCTTCACGTGCTGCACGTACCCGGTGATGATGTGCGCCTCCGCCTCCAGACGGATGCCCGTCATCCCGACCGGGTTCTTGATGCCGCGCTGCTCGTCCACCGCATAGAACTTCGGCTCGATGTGGAGGATGCGGCGGTTCTGAGGGATGCTCACCGCCTGGGCCGCCTCGAGCACGCGAGCGATGTCTTCCACCGTGATCTCGGCGCCGGAGATGGCGATCACCCCCCTGCTGTCGAAGGCTTCGATGTGCGACCCGCTCATGCCCACGAAGACGTGATTGACGGGCACCCCGGCCATCCGCTCGGCGTCCTCAATGGAGGAGATGATGTTGTGAATGAGTTCCTCCACATCGATCACGTGCCCCTTGCGCATCCCGAGCGACGGTGAAATGCCGACTCCGATCACATTGGGCATTCGTCGTTCCGTGTCATTCCCGTCCACGACGGCAATGACGGTGCGGATCTTGGCGCTACCGATATCCAGGCTACTGAGAACGCGTTCCTTGGGCATGGGAGAGAGCGGGGAAGCGCCCGGCAGCGAGTCCGGAAGCGCGAAATAGTGAAACGGCTTGAGTCTAAACTCCTCGGAAAGGCTGCCGCAAGAGGCGAACGACTACCTTTGGTATTCAGGAGTGCCAGCAGCGAACACAATATTGAGCCTGAATTTTCGTGGAGTGCGAGGAAGAAAACACAAAATGTATTCAGGGAATTCCCCATGGTTTTTCCGATGAGTACGAATTGTGCTCGGGAAAAAATGGAGAAACTGGAGAGCGCCCTTCCACGGGCGCGATTCTGTGCACACCTGGGCGCGATCTCGATGAAAACATCAGCGGAGTGGCCCAATGTCTTCACTGGAAAATTTTTTGTATCTTGCGTCTTGTATCTTGTTTCTTAAAACAACGACAGCTGCTGCACCATCTCCTCATCCGATCGTGCGGGCACAGAGGGAACTGAATGGAAGTGTCTCGAACCGTACGGCATCTTCGCCAAGGATTCGAGACGTTTTGCAAGCGTCAGGAATTCCATCTCACGGAAGAACAGGAGCGCAGGCTCCATCGGAAGATTGTCGAGCCGAAGTTCCTCCAAGCTCCTCGGGGGGGCGATGTCGCAGACGAGGGTCGCCATGCGCTCGCAGAAGAAGGCTTGCTCGCGGTCTCGTGCAAGTTTCTCTCGGACGGATGGACGAATGGCATCGAGGTGAGCGTAGACTCCTTCGAGCGTCTGGTACTCCTGGAGCAGCGCGGCTGCCGTCTTCGGGCCGATGCCCTTCACCCCGCTGAGGTTATCGGACGCATCGCCCGTGAGCCCTTTATACGAGGCGATCTGGTCGGGCCGCACGCCGTACTTCGCAAGGATCTCTGCGGGCCCCAAATACTCCGGCTTCTGGTACGCCTTGTGGGGAATCGCAATGCGAATGCGCTCCGTTGCGAGCTGCAGGGCATCGCGGTCGCCGGTGATGATCGTCACGCGCATGCCGGCAGACTGCGCCGCACGGGCATAGGTGCACAAAAAATCATCCGCCTCAAACTGCAGATCCGAGACATGCTGAATCCCGAAGGCATCGATGAGCTGGAGAATGCGGGGAATCTGCAGGTAGAAGGAATCCGGCGTCTCCGCTCTCCCCTCCTTATAGGTCGCATTCTCCTGGTGGCGGAACGTCTCCTCCCCGGCATCGAAGCAGAAGAGCAAGCGATCGGGCTCTTCCACGCGCAAGATCGTGAGGAACATGGAGGCAACGCCGTAGATGGCATTCGTCTGTTCGCCGGCTGCGGTCGTGAGCGTCGAGGGAATCGCGTAGAATGCGCGGTACATGAGATGATGACCGTCGATCAGGACGAGGTGCTCCATGGAGGAAGTGTACCAGGATGGTGAGATGGCCAGATGGTTCGCAAGCGGAATAGAGGACTCATCCTTGCGTACCATCCCACCATCCAACCATCGCACCATCAAACCATTCCATCCGTAAATACTCAGAGAATAATCGATGGGATCGTCAAGAAAAACGCTGCTTCTCCGAATCACTGTTTTCGGCTATACTAAGAGGATATTTCTCTGCCTATGACACAGCTTTCCCCCGCCTACGACCATCACATCGCGCGGCGGTACAGCATCGGATCGCTGGACCAGAAAATCCAGAACAAGACCGCGCTGCAGGAGGAACTCGGGTGGCCGAAGGAACCCAAGCGCCCGATCCTCTGTCTACCGGCGGGTATGACGGAGACGCTCGGTGGGGAACTCCTCCGGGAAACGCTCCCCGGCATTCTCTCGCTCGAAGTGGAGATTCTCATCCTCGGGAAAGGATCGGCGGCGTACGGCTCGCTCTTCACGAAGCTCGCGCAAGAGCAGAAGCATCGCATGCACATCGTGTCGTCGGAGGAATCGGCCGTGCGCCGCATGGTGGCGGCGGCCGACATGGCGCTCTTCCTCAGCGAGCACGCGTCGAAGGAACTCGCGTTCTGCCTGCCCTACGGCGTCGTGCCGATTGCCCCACGGCTCCCCGGGCTCGAAGACTACAATCCCGTCCAGGAGACGGGAAACGCCTTCCTCTTCGAAGCGAAGACCAAGTGGCACTGCTTCGCCGCTCTCGTCCGCGCGTGCGAAACCTATCGCTTCCCATTCGATTGGCGGACGATCCAACGGCATTGCATGGAGAGCGTGGAGAGGGCGTGAAACGAAGAATATCAAAACTTTTGCAGCCGGGGAGTTTTCTTCGAAACTCCTCTTTGCTATTCTCTCGCGGCTGTGGGTCAGTAGCTCAGTTGGTAGAGCAGGAGCCTCTTAAGCTCTTGGTCCAGGGTTCAAGTCCCTGCTGACCCACCAAATCCCAAGAACAAAGGTCTCCTCACAGCACCTTCCTCGCGTGCGCCATCCCTTCCCCCGCGGGCTCCAATAACGCCACGGGGAGATCTTCGAACCAGCCGAAGGTGTTCTTCTCCACTTCACGTTCCAAAAACCGTCCACAGCGGACATCGTCGAGATCATCCGCCATGAGATCGATGCGCGGGAAGGGGGCGAGAATGTCCTTGAGCGGGAGGATGTCCGTCCAGGTGGCGCTCTCGAGCGAGACGGCATCGTCCAGCGACCACTCTCCCACCTTCGTCCGACAGAGTGCCGAGAGATAGCCCCCGCAGAAGAGGAGATGACCGAGATCGTGCGCGAGCGAGCGGATGTACGTGCCCGAGCCACAATCGATGCGGAGCCGTAGCAGCGGAAAATCATAAGAAAGAACATCACAAGAATGGATGGTGACGTCGCGGGGAGGAATGTTCACGCCACGACCTTGGCGCGCCTTGCGGTACGCGCGCTCGCCGCCCACGTGCACGGCCGAGAAGGCGGGAGGCACCTGGCTGATCGTGCCGAGGAAGCGATCGTGGATGAGGCGCTGAACCGCCGCCTGTTCCGGCATCACCCACCCCGATTTGGGAGGAGTTTGTTCGATGACGCCATCGCGATCGTTGCTGGTGCTGACAGCTCCGAGCGTCACCTCCGCGATGTACTCCTTGCGAAGATCTGCGAAGAGCTCGATCACCTTGAGCGCCTTCTTGCCCACGGCGCACACGAGGAGACCCGTTGCCAAAGGATCGAGCGTGCCCAGGTGGCCGACGGAACGTTCGTGGAAGTTCCTGCGAACGACGGCGACGGCATCGTGACTCGTGAAGCCGATCGGCTTATCGATGAGGAGGAATCCGTGGCGCATGCATAGCGAGGTGGGAAAGTAGGAAGTAGGAAATCCAAAGCGCATGATCAAAACCCCACAAGCCACAAGCTACAAGCTACCCGCTCCCTCGCAAGAGTAATTGCTGGCAGACGATCAGTCAGAGGGTACGATTCCTCCATGAATCTCACCTTGAGTTGGGATCTGGTCGCGATCGTGTTCTTCGCGCTCATCGTCACGTACACGTTCATCATCGGACGGAGCGAATCGGTGAAGATCATGCTCGCGAGCTACATCGCCATCATCGCCGTACAAGCGCTCGGCAACGCGCTCCAGCGGTTCTTCGGACAGGGCAGCATCGTCGCGGACTACGTGGGCTTCACGGTCGATAGCTTCCTCCTCTCGGTCACCAAGCTGACGCTCTTCATTGCCATCATCATATTTCTCACGGTGCGCGCGGGCTTCCACGTGCAGTACAAGAAGGAACCGAACCAGATCGTCGGAATGGTGATCACGGGGCTCTTCGGGTTCGCGACGGCAGGGCTCCTCCTCTCAACACTCCTGACCTACATCTCCGGGCTGCCGCTGCTGGACATGAAGATCGCGACGACGGCGTCGCTCTCCCCCATCATCAAGCAGAGTCCGCTCATGGAATTCATGATCGTGAACCAGGATCTCTGGTTCGCCTTGCCCGCAGTTCTGCTCGGGGTGACGGGATTCCTCCACAATGCGTGAGGAACGGAAGAAATGACCAACGGAATGTGAAGATGGCCCCTTCTTTCGTTACTCGAATACTGAATTCCGCAACGGTCAAGCCATTAGAGACCCGTCCCTGCAGCACCCGCTTGCACAGAGCAAAACCTATGAGTAACAATAGGCGCAATTCCCCACCTGTTTCCATGTCGACACTCAGCAAATGCTACTACCGCTCCACCTTCATCATCATGAGCGCCGTTACCGGAAGCGGAACGGCTCTTGCGAGCGGAATTGGACCCCTCCCGGCAACACCGGGGCCGGGCTCCGGCGACCCGGCTGCCCTCCGAGCGCTCATCGTGCGCCTCCTGCAACTCGTCTTGAGCTTCCTTGCTCTTGCCGCTGTGGTATTCATCATTATCGCCGGCATCCGTCTGATCGTCTCGCAGGGTGAGGAAGAGCAGAAGAACAAGGCAAAGAAAACCATCATCTACGTCGTCATCGGACTCATTGTCGTCCTCTTCGCCAAGGTCATCGTGAACTTCATCTCCACGACATTCGGAAGCGGCGGCGGCTGAGCTGGTTCACTCTCATGGGGAATCCAAAGAGCGTCCGCATGCGGACGCTCTTTTCGTAGACGCTTCTGTGCTTCACGCCGTCTCCGGCATCTGCGGGATCAGGGACGGTTTCTCCGCCTGTTCCTCCCGGACCTGTGCGGAAACGGCAGGAGGATCGCGGACGATGATCGCATCCGGTCGGACTTCGAGAACTTCCGAAATGGGAATCGCGATGCCCCACCGGAACGAACGCTTGGGGAAGAGCCACTCCATCATGAAGTGAAGAGTATCGAACTGCACATCGCGGCAGGTGCCGATCACGTTCCCGCTCTCGGTGCGCATGCGCTGCCCGAGCACGGGGCGGCGATCCTCGAGGAGCGGTTGGAGACGTACGCGGTCTTCCGGCGGAGAGAGAGCATCTGCGCGACGGATCCAGACCCTCGAGCCCCAGCGGACGATATCGAGAGAGGAGAGGAAGAGCGTCTCTCTGCCCAGGAATCCCACGTGGACTGACGCGAAGAATCCCTCGATCTTCGCGGTATCCGGATGGATGAGGATGCCACAGATGGTCGCGAGGGCCTCGCCGGTTTCCTCCGTCGCGATGGTCATGCCGAGGGATGTTTGGAATCGCACGTGCATGTGATACAATGATACGCGAAGAATCTCATTCGTCAGCTCCAAACCGTGCACCTCTTCGCAGGATCATCCCACCCGGCGCTCGCAGCCGCACTCGCCAAAGAGCTCGGCGTGGAGCTTGGACGAATCACATTGAAGAAATTCAGCTGCGGAGAGCACTACGTGCGCTTCGAGGAATCCGTGCGGGGGAAGGACGTCTACCTGCTGCAAACCGGAACGCGCAATCCGAATGAAGACGTGATGGAATTGTTCCTGATGTGCCAGGCGGCCAAGCTGAGCTTCGCGCGCTCCGTGCACGTGGTCCTCCCCCACTTCCCCTACGCGCGGCAGGATCGGGTCGCCGAGCCGCGCGAAGCGATCTCCGCGAAAATCGTCGCGCATCTGCTCGAGGAAGCGGGAGCGGATCACTTGATCGTGCTCGACCTCCACTCCGATCAGATCCAAGGCTTCTTCAAAGTTCCCGTCGATGCGCTCGCCGGCCGTACGATCTTCGCCGAGTACTTCCGATCCAAGAAACTGCCCGACCCGGTGGTCGTGGCGCCGGACGTGGGCGGGGCCAAGCGCGCCAAGAAGCTCGCGGACATCCTGGATGCGGACCTCGCGATTCTCCACAAGAGTCGGCCGGAACACCATCGGACGGAGATGCACGAAGTGGTCGGGGACATCAAAGGGAAGACGTGCATCCTCTTCGACGACATCATCGATACTGCCGGCACATTGATTGCGGCCAAAGAGGCTCTCCTCGAGCGCGGCGCGAATGCAGACATCTACGCGGCCGCCACCCACGCCGTCTTCTCGGGACCCGCCCTCGAACGTCTGCAGAAAGCGAACTTCAAGGAAGTCATCGTCACCGACAGCATCCCCATCCAAGCGACATTCCCGGGCCTCACCGTCCTCCCCATCGCTCCGCTGCTCGCGACGGTGATCCGGCACATCGAGAGCGGCCAGAGCGTGACGGAGATTTATAAGAATTGAGCACATGATCAACAAAGTCATTGATAGCCGCTCTCGCCCACCATAGCCTTCCTCCGTGGGATCATTCTTTCCAAAACAAAGGATGTGACGCTCCACCAGAGGGACATGCGGTCCTCCGGCAAGGGCAGACGGAGAAATACATTGCAAAATACATTCATGATAGAGGCAATGCTTCTTCTGAGACTCCACTGGTAAAATCACCGCGTTGGCACCGGAATGCCGCTTGTATTTTTTCATCCCCTCTCCCTATGAAGAACCTTGCTTCCCTCCTGAGCGCGGGCGCGATGACCGCGATGCTGGCCGTGACGGGAGTTTCTGCGCAGAGCACGACGTCCTCCTCTGCCGCCAGCGCATCGACTGATGCATCGAGCGCCGCGAGTGTGAGCGGCACCGCGAGTTCCTCAATCTCGACATCCAGCACCAGCATGAGCGTCTCTTCGGCTTCGAGCGCGCCATCGTCTGCGATGCAGAACTGCAAGAGCCTGAAAGGGGAAGACCGCGCACAGTGCGTCAAAAATCGCAACGATGCACGCAAAGCCGCCTGCAAAGACAAGAAGGGCAAAGAGAAGGCTGCATGCATGAAGATGTTCAATAAACCCACGATGATGAAGAAGAATGCTGAGACGAAGATGCGGAGCGGGAAGATGAAGGAGAAGGTGGGAGAAGAGCTGGAGAAGCATGGCCAGACGATGATGCAGAACGGTCATGAAAACGCCGGAGAGAAGATGATGAAGCGTGGCGAAACCATGATGGAGAAGGGTGCGGAAAAAGAAGCGAACGGCCAGAAGATGATGGAGAAGGACTCCACGAAGACGCAGAAGCACAGAGGAGGAGGAGGGTACTAATCAGTTGGCATCTTCGAAGAGCGGGGCCGGTGCTCCGCTCTTTTTTATGCTCTGCGATAGATTCGATGATGGTCATTCTCCACGCTCAGACAAGTTTGAAGGATCGAACTGATGGCTTGCCATGAGTTCGCCTCAGGCGGACGAATGGTGGGCGATGATGGATTTGAACCATCGACCTCGACATTATCAGTGTCGCGCTCTAACCCCTGAGCTAATCGCCCGTGTTGTGAATGATGCCACGCCCATCCAAGAGCCAAAGGATCGTACGCAGGGGGCTCTGCGGGGTCAATGCTCAGACCATGACCCATCCCCCCTCACCCACTCCACAAACTTCTGAAACGACAGGGGGAAGGGATTCGCGTGCCCGTCCACGATGATGCCATCGACCATGCGCGAAGAAGGATGAACGGTCAGATCGACCACATGATCTCTGCGGGCGCCGGAGAAGACGATGGAACGGACCTGGACCTCGTCAGGACTCGTCGCCTGGATCCGGGTCTTCACCGTGAATCCCGCCTGCGCGCCCTGGAGAAGATCATGAACGACACGTTCGAGTTCGTCTGCGTTTGGAACCGACGACGATGTACTCGACACAGGGACGGACTTCGCGGGAGACGGAGCGGCGGAAATTGACAAAAAAGTCGAGCTGAAGTCACTCTTCCCCAGCTGCTGCAAGCGCGCCTGCAGATCAGGAGGGAGTGAAGACAAGACGGGCTGCGTGAGCGAGAGGAGGAAGCTACCGTAGCGCTGTGCCCGCTCGGGATAGCCCTGGCGCTCGAAGCGATCGATGAGATGCAGAAGCATGGACGCGAACGATGTCAGGAAAGAGCCCGGCTCTTTCTGCGCAGCGGCGAATGCGCGCGTCTCGTCTTCCCACTGCCGCTCGAGAATCGCCGGGAGCGACGTCACGGACGTATCACTGGCAGGGAATGCGAAGAGTCGCAATGCCGTGTCGGACGCGGATGCATGTCCTGCGAGGAGCGGCCAAACGGAGGCGCTGAAATCGGGATGCACGGAGAGGAGCAGCGCGAACGAAGCATCGTTCGTCGCGAGCGCATCGGGCAGGAGTTCCTGCGCAAGGGTGAGGTGACCCGTGGTCCGCGAGAACAGAGTGGCCAAGGCCCAAGCACTGTGCGAGGAATGCAAGAGCATCGCGGAGTGGGAGGGATCCGTGAGAAGTTCGTGGAGGCCCGCGAGATCATTCGCATCGATGCGGAAGCGAATCATCGAGAAGAACTCCATCGCCAGATCTTCCCTGGATCGATCTTGTGCGGAGGGAAAACGCAGGAGCGAAACATCAGGAAACGCCGCCGCCGGATTCATGGGCGGAAGTTCGTCTCGTGGAACGGGAAGAGCGGCGATTGCGTTGTTCTGATCTGCGACGAAGTCATCCGGCAACGGAAGGAGTTCCCGCGACAGAGCCCACGCGGACCATCCGTCCATGATGGATGCACGTGACGAGGCATCGTCCGTTTTCCACTGCGTGTGCACGGGAACGAGGACGCGCTCCCGCCCGATCTGGACAAGTGCGGGGCTCGTGAGCGAAGCGACGGTGAGGGAGCGTCCATGCACCGTCACGTGCATCGCCCCGGCGAATCCGGAAATGACCGTCGGCCCCGCCTCAAGCGCGAAGCGTCCCCTCCCCCGGACGAGGAGCGTCCCTTCCTTCAGCACCGGATGATCGCCGGAGAATGCGAGCGACCCGCCGCGCGAGAGGAGCAATGAAACTTCGCCGCCCGGCGTGAGCGCCGCATCCCCCATCGCCGCGCTGATCGGACCGATCATGAAGGCTTGGATGCCATGCACGAACGATGACCGGTACAGGCTCGAGAGCATGGCCAGTGAGATCGTCGCGAGGACGAGCGGTGCCGCAACGAAGTGCCGGTGGCGAAGCGAATTTTCCATACGTGATTTTCCTCTTAGGATAGCAGAAAATCCTCCTTTTTTCAATGGATATCCACTGCCTGCCCTGAGCGACGTCGAAGGGTACACTCGCACCATGCGCATCCTCGGGATCGATCCCGGCATCGCCACGATCGGGCTCGGCGTGATCGATGCCGCTTCTCGCGAAGATCTCCGCGTCATCGAGTGGTTGACGATCACGACCGCCGCCGGCACTCCCTTCCCCGACCGTCTGCGGGAGATCCATACCGATCTCTCTGAGTTCCTCACCGACTGTGCACCAGATCTGGCAGTGGTCGAACGACTCTTCTTCGCAACGAACGAGCGCACGGCCATCGACGTGGCGCACGGCCGTGGCGTCATCCTCCTCGCGCTGAGCGATGCGGGAATTCCCGTCCTCGAACCGAGTCCGCTCCAGCTCAAAGCCGCCATCACCGGCGACGGCAAAGCCGATAAACGTCAGATGCAGGATATGGTGATGCGCATGTTGAAGCTTGCGGAAATTCCACGACCGGACGACGCGGCGGATGCGTTGGCAATGGCGTTATATGGCGCGCTTGCGGCGCGCGAATTGATAAAAAATTGAAGATGGAAAGTGAATTTTCAATTTCTCAATTTTCAATTTTCAATTCGGCGTCGCGCCGTCCCCTCGGCTTCGCGACGAACGGCCGCAACGACTGTTCATCCATGTGCCCCTTCCGCGCGGCGCTGTCGACCTTGTCGAGGTAGTGCTTGAGATCGGTGGCGTAGCGAAGTGACGGGAAGGACGTCTTGAGTTGGGCATCAGCCGTGCCGTAGCGGATCCCGATGGGGCGGGCGCGGAAGAGGAGATCGAGGATCGTCGGCCGCTCGATAAAGCTCTCCTGGTACTGGGGCCATTTGATCGTCGTGAGGCGGGAGGCGAAGAGCGACGCGTGGTGCTGAAGCAAAATGCGCTCCGTGGTCACGCGAAAGGTGGCGTGCAACCACAGTCGCCATCGACGGTAGCTCACGGCGAAGAGGACGATGAACACGAGGAGTGCCATCACGAACAACAGTGGCGAGGCGGCGAACGAGAACCACCAGATCACCGTGAGGATCACGAGGAGCACCAAACTGATGAGGAATGTATCGAGAAGCCCTCGGATCAAGTCAACGACGAGATTCGCCGCGGACGGGCGCAGGCTCGCGAGCAGACGCTCGCCTTCGTGAAGGAAACGTCGGTCTTCCATGAGAAGAAGTGTAGCAGACATCTCTGAACCGTTTTTCGTTTCTGGTTTCTCGTTTCTCGATCGCCCGCTTCATGATCATCCAGAGATTCTGATCAAAAAACGAGAAACGAAAAACGAGACAATCGAGTCATGCAACCTTCTCTCGTTCAAATGATATCACCATGCCATCCCGCACTCTCCACACGCACGCACATTCGGTCCCCGACGGCACCTCGATGGCGGTCAGGAGGATCTGATTGTCGGCGAACGAGGCGAGGATGCGTTCTCGATGGTCATGATCGAGCTCGGAGAAAACGTCGTCGAGGAGGATGAGCGGCCGCTCGCCTCTGCGCAATTCCACGTAGGATGCCTCCAGGAAGAGGAGCGCGAGCACGGCGATCCGTTGCTGTCCGCGCGAGGCAAACGTCTGGAACGCTCGCTCGTCGATCATGATCGTCCAATCCTCGCGATGCGGACCCGCCCCCGTCGATTGGAGAAGAATATCGCGTTCACGTGACTGGGCGAGAGCATGGAGCAGTTCCGCGGAAATCTCCTCCTGTGTGCGCCCTTCGCCCGTGCGCTCGTACGCAATGCGCACTTGCGACCACGCTTCTCCCAGTGCACGCAACTCTTCCCCGAGCGTGAGGCCGAACGTTTCGACAATCTCGAGCCGCTTGAGCGTGACGAGGCTCCCCTGCTCCGCGAACGCCGCATCCCACGGCGAAAGATCATTCTCGGATGCACGACCCGCCGCAATCGATTTCAGGAGGGCGTTGCGTTGCTTGAGGATCCTTTGGCATGCCATGAGCGCTTCGAGGTACTCCCCGCTCACCTGGCAGAGGATTTGATCCAGAAAGCGGCGGCGCTCGGCCGGCGGGCCGATGAAGAGTTCCAGGTCCTGGGGCAGGAACGTGACCGTGGGGAGATGCCCGATGAGATCTGTCACGGCAATGCGGACGTCGTTCCTGAAGCACGCCTTCGCTCGCCGCGGCTGCAACTGGCTTGCGACTTCGAGCGTCCCCTGCTCGCAACCGTCCGCCTCCGTCTCTCCGCGAATACGGAAGAACTCCCCGCCCCATCGCACCAGATGCTCTTCCTCCGCATTCAGGAATGATTTGGAAAGCGAAAGAACGCCGATCGCCTCCAAAAGATTCGTCTTGCCGCTGCCGTTCTTCCCGACGAACAGATGGACCGCGGATCCCGCGAGATCGATCGTGAGATTGTCGTAACTGCGGAACTGCGTGAGGGAGAGGGAGCGAAGATGCATGAGTGAATTGAAAATTGATAATGGATAATTGAAAATGCATCATGAATGCCTTTCAAGATTTTGGAGCGCTTCTCGATACAGCCGCCCCACGAGATCCAAGTACGCTTTCCGCTTGATGTAGAGACGGAGTTGCGAACGATCGACCCAGGCGAACGCGTCGATTTCCTTTCCATCCACACGGACGGGCGCGTCCTTCCCGACCACAGCGAAGAGATGTTCGATTCTCTGCCCGCAGACGTTGTCCGGGCGAAACTTCCGGAATGACGGCGGGAAGTCGTACTGATAGACGTGCTCCGTGCGCCCGACGATCGTCGCATTCCCGATTCCCGCTTCTTCCTGGAGCTCTCGCAGTGCCGCCTGTTCGACGGATTCGCCCGATTCAACCCCTCCCTGCGGCAGCTGCCACGCATCCTTCTTGCGCGGCTTGTGGAGGAGGAGAATCTGGTAGGCAACGATTCCGGATGCCGTCACGGGACGGAGCACGAGGAGCGATGCGGCGGAGCGGTAGATGTCGGACATGACGGAATGGATAATTTCACGCCGAGTGCCTCTCCTCCTTCAACTTCACCAGCGTCCGCTTGCGGCAGACCGAACAGTACTTCCGGACCTTGAAATCTTTCCAGCCGACCCCCTTGCTGTTCTGGCGATGCAGCCGCACCGATCCGACGCGGTTGCCGGACTGCGTGCAGAACATTGCGAAGACGGTGCGCTTCCCTCGTGGCATACAGTGAACACACGTTACCGAAGCCGCAGCCGAGATACAAGAAATCGTCTCTACAAAAACCCGCCTTTGGATTGAAGAGGCGGGTATTCGATGGTGCCCTGTCGGCACTCATGGATCGAGAACCATACTTATCCTATTCTTTAGACTTGCTTGAGTCAAGAAGAAAGGTGTACGATCGTACAGCCGAATTGCAAGGGGCGTGACCAGGTCGGTGCTCGTGGATCGAGAACCATGAGCCGGGGTTCGATTCCCCCACGCTCCACCAATTCGGCGTGTCCAAGGAAAGTCATTGCGATTTTGTCATCGGTCATTTTCATGAGCACCCCCCTCCCATGTACCCCGTCGTGTCCGCGCCGACGGTGCTGAGGTAGTTGAAGGCGCTGTTGGCTGCGGTGGCGCCCTCGCCCGCAGCTGTCGTGAACTGCGCGAAGTAGTTGCTGCCGTCCGTCACGTCGCCAGCGCCGAAGACCCCGGGAACGTTCGTCGTCATGCTCAGATCAACCTTCATGTAGCCCTTCTCATCGAGCGCGCATCCGAGAGCCTTTGGAAGATCCGTCGCCGGGGTGGAGCCGATCTCGATGAAGACGCCGTCGAGCGCGATCGAGTCCGATCCTTCAAAAGGAGCAACAAGCTTTACGCCTTTGACCTTTGATTCACCGAAGATTTCCTTCAGACCATTTTCGAGGACGAAGGTGACGTTGGAACGGGCTTTGACCCGATCGACCCAGTACGGCTCCGCGCGGAATTCCTTTCGGCGATGGATGAGGTAGACCTTCCGCGCCACTTGGGCCGCAATGGCCGCACCCTCAACTGCCGAGTCCCCTCCTCCAATGACCGCGACGTCCTTTCCTTTGTAGAAGAACGCATCGCACGTGGCGCAGTACGTCACTCCTTTCCCCGAGAATTCCCTCTCGCCGGGAACCCCGAGATGCCTCTTGTTCGATCCCGTCGCGATGATGATGGCGCGGCCCTCAACGGCTTGGCCGTCCTCGAACGTGACCGTGAAGCACCTCGCTTTCTTCCCGATCGTCCTGACCTTCGCGATTTTGTGCGTCACCTCCTGGAAACTGACCGCGTGCTCCTTGAAGTTCTCCATCAAGTCCGGCCCCTTGATGTCGATGATCCCCGGCCAATTCCCGACTTCGGCTGCGGTCATGCCCATTCCCCCATCCTCGGCTCCCACGAGCAATGTCTTGAGTTTGTACCGCGCCGTGTAAATGGCAGCCGTGTAGCCGGCGGCTCCGAGGCCGATGATGATGACGTCGAACATGATGGTGTACTTGTGCGGCGCGGCGGACGGCCTTGTAGGCATCGAGCATGACGCGCTTGAGTTCGGAATCCACTCGCTCGGCCGTCCACTGCTCGCCGGATCTCCCCTGTACCCACTCGAAGTAGCTGACGGTGACGCCTCCCGCGTTCGCGAGGACATCGGGAATCACGCGGATTTTCCGCTTGTCGAGGATCGCATCGGCTTCGGGAGTCGTTGGACCGTTCGCGAGTTCGAGGATGTACGTCGCCTTGATCTTCTTGGCGTTCTTCTCCGTGATTACATTGTCGAGGGCGGCGGGAATCAGGAGTTCGCACGGGAGCTCGAGGAGTCCCTCATTCGTCACCTGCCGGACGTTATCGAGTTTCATCTTGTGGATGTCGCAGACCGATCCCTGGCAGTACTCGCCCGTGACCGATCCGGTCTTGCGCTTGTACTTCTCGATGCGCACGGGATCGAGCCCTTCTTCCGAATAAATGCCCCCTTGTGAATCGGAGACGCCGACGATGGTGAAGCCGGCGTCGTGCAGGAGGTGCGCCATGTTGGCGCCCGCGTTCCCGAAGCCTTGGATGACCACGCGGACGTCCTGGGGGTCCAGAGCTTCTCTCTCCATCATCTCCTGGATGATGAAGAAGCCGCCGCGGGCAGTCGCGGTGTCTCTGCCCAGCGACCCGCCGAACGACACTGGTTTTCCGGTGATCATCGCCGGCGCGTAGCTCCCGGTCACCTTCTCGAATTCATCGCGCATCCACGCCATGATGTCGGGATTCGTGTTCACGTCGGGAGCCGGGACATCGCTATCCGGACCCAAGTGCTCGGCGAACGCGCGCACGTACGCGCGGGAGATCGCCTGGATTTCGCGCTTGCTCGCGTGCTTGGGATCGAACGTCACGCCCCCCTTGGCGCCGCCCATGGGAATGCCCACAACCGCCGTCTTGATCGCCATGAGCGCCGCCAACGCCTTCACTTCGTCTTCATCCGCCTGGGGGTGGTAGCGGATGCCTCCTTTGTACGGTCCGCGAGCGTTATTGTACTGCACGCGGAAACTCGGGAGCTTCACTTTCTCGCCATCGTCCATGACGACGGTGATGTCTTTCTGATGGACATGCTGCGGCTCTTTGAGCGTCTGCCGGACGGCAGAAGAAACCTTCAGGAGCTCGAGAGTCGCGGAGAGATTCTTGAGGAAGCGCCCGTAGGGTGTCTTGATCTTGGACATAGCAAAAGCACCATCAGCACTGTAACGCGATCCCGCACGCCTCACAAACCGCATCGAGCACCTCGTGTTGCGCGCAAAGCGACGCATCACAACTCGCCTCCGCCGACTTCGCATCCACCTCGATCGCGCGCCACACTTGGAGATGTTCCTCTTCGTTCAGATGTTCATCGAAGTACGCGTGCGCATCCTCGCTCGTGAGGCCGTAGAACCGGCAGAGCCCGTCCTTCTTCGTCGCCGCGATCTTGGGCAGTTCCAGTTCCAGAGCGTACATGGCGGCGGCTCCGCTCCCGAAGTCCTTCTCTGCGACCGCTTCGAGAGTGCGAATGGCGGCCTCGGTCTTGGAGGAAGCATGATGAGAAAGAAGCTCGAACTCGGAAACCCCGAGCGATCGCGCGAATCGCTTCCACAGTTCCACGTGCTGCTGTTCTTCGCGCTGATTCTCCGCAATGCGCAACCGCAGAGCCTTGTCTTCGGTGCGTTCTCTCACCCGTGCCACGATCCCCGGAATCCGCTCGATGAGCCGGAAGTACTCCTTGGCGTACGTGCGCAGTTCCTTGAGCGTGAGTTCGCCCGCAGACCAGCGCAGGTAGAAGGGATGCTTGAGGAGCGAGCGGGAGGTGATGAGGTCGTCGAGAGCGGTGAGGCTAGTCATCGGAGAATGGGAAGAGATGAGACAAGAGTACGAGGCCATCGATGCAAATTCAACAGCAACGATATTGCCACTACGGAAGGTGGAGAAATGGATGAAAGCAGGCTTCAGGAGAACGCCATTACTCCATGGAGCATCTCAAACATCCACCCATACAGTCGCTGCGCGCCTTCGAGGAGCCGCGGTCCGGGTCGATTGAGGAGCGAGTCATCGATCACGCGCACGCGACCTTCGCGAATCGCACGCAGCGTCTGCCATCCCTCTCGTTCCACCAAGAGTTTCTTCTCCGCAAGCACACCGGCCCCACACCAGCTGATGACGATGAGGTCGGGATCGAAGCGCTGGACTTCCTCGAACGTGACTTCTCGACTCAATGTTCCGGGTTGGATCGGAAAGGATTGACCTCCGGCAATCCTAATCAATTCTGGAACCCAGTTTCCTGAAACCATAGGAAGATTCAACCATTCTTCGACATAGACGCGCGGCTTTGACTCGAGGAGACTCGCCTTCTTCTTCACCGCATTGAGTCCCTGCTGCATCGAGAGCACGAGGGCTGCGGCTCTCTCTTCCGCTGCGAAGATTGCACCGAGCTGCCGAATGGCATCGAAAACCTGCAGGAGGGTTCGTGGATCTTGGTGGATGACGGGGAGGTGCTGCGATCGCAGATTCGATGCGAGTTTTTCTTGAATCACCGTGCCGGTCAGAACGATCTCGGGGCGGAAGGCGTCCAATGCTTCGGCATCGATCTCCTGGTGACCTTTGAGATGCGGGATCGCCCTCGTCTCCTCGGGGAAATCGCTGAACTGATCCGCACAGACGATCTGAGAACCGCACCCGAGCGCGAAGAGGATTTCGGTTGCCGCCGGTGAGAGCGAGGCGATGCGCATCCGTCCGAGTATAATCCTGCGCATGCGTGTTCAGCTCCCCTTCGCCAATCGGGAGGAGGCCGGTCGATCGCTCGCGCAGCAGCTCGCGGAGTACGCCGGCCGAAGCGATGCGCTCATCCTCGCGCTCGTGCGGGGAGGGATGGTCATCGGGCGTGCGATCGCCGATGCGCTCCACCTCCCCCTCTTCCCGTACGTCGTGCGGAAGATCGGACACCCGCTGCATCGCGAGTACGCGCTCGGGGCGATCGCGGAGGGGGGAAGCATCTTCTTGGACCGTGACGCCATGGCGATGAGCGGAATGACGCGACAGGACATCGAGCCGGTGATCGAGGAGGAGATGATGGAACTGCAAAGACGAAAAGGAGCGTACGCGATCCATCCGCTCCCTGCTCTTCAGGAAAAGACCGTCATCCTCACCGATGACGGAGCAGCCACAGGATCAACGATGCTCGCGGCGATGGAGGACATGCGCAAGGCACACGCGGAAAAGATCATCGTTGCGCTGCCCGTCTGCCCGCCCGAGACGGCAAGGACGCTGCGATCGAAGAGCGATATTCTGGTCGCGCTCGCCACCCCGAGCCCCTTCAATGCCGTGGGAGAATGGTACCGGGACTTTCCGCAGGTGGAGGATGAGGAAGTGGTGAGCATGCTCTCGCGAACCGCACAACGCAGCAATGACGGATGACCAGAGCAAAGATGGCCATCGGTCATTTTCAAGGACTCCTCCGCCTCTTCCCTCCTCCACCCTTCTGCTCTATAGTCCTTCCCCCATGAAATCCTCTCCATTGATCGTCGGCGCTCTGGTCTTCCCCGCTCTCCTCCTCTCCGGCTGCCTCTTCGGCGGCGTGCGCGACCACGCCTCACTCGCGACGGCCTTGCAGAATCGCGGCTTCACGGTCACGAAGACCTTCGAGAAAATTTCCTCCCCGCTCTTCGAGCCCGATGGCTTCGCCGTGCGCCTGAACAAGAGAATGGAGATCGACACCTACGAGCTTTCGAGCAGCGGGAAAGCCCAGGCGGCCGCATCCATGATCGCGTCGGACGGGATGCCGACAGCATTCCCGCAGTGGCAGTGGCGAGACGGCCCGCCGCACTTCTACAGAAACGGCAACTTCATGGCGCTGTACCAGGGCACCGATGGCAACATCGAAGCGGCGCTCGAGGCGATTCTGGGACCGCAGTTCGCAGGGGGACCGGCGACGCCGCCGTCTTCATCGTCGTCATCCTCGCCGGAAGTCATGGAGAATGCGTCTCTCTCCAGTGCGATGATGTCATCGGCGTCTTCGAAAACCCGGGCGAGCGCCGGTTCCGCCAAGCTCAAGCGAGTGAAGGTACAGATGCACGTGCCGCCGAGTCATTGAAGCCGCGGATGCTTCATGAGCACCACCTTCTCCCCCGGCTTCCATCCGTATTTCCCGGCGAAGTCTCCCTGATTGATCGCGATCTCCACGCGCCCGAAGTCATCGTCGAGGATCACTTCATTTCCTTTCTCAACGTCGCCGAACATTCGCTTGTAGGGAACGACGACTTCCGTTCCATGGAAGCGAAAAACGACGCGATCGCCGACCGTGAAGAGCTTGTGCATTTCCAGCTGCATCACATTGAGGAAGACGCTGCCGAATTTGTTGATGAGGACGGCCCGCGCTTCGATGACCCCCTTCGAGAACACGGCTTCCTCGTACGCGGCCGGGGAAAGATCTTTCACGGGAACGCCTGGACCGAAATCTTCGATGGGGACTCCGGAAGAAAGGTGCGCGGCGGCCGGGGCGAAGACATCGCGTCCATGGAAAATCGGCGAAACGGGTTTTCGCATGAATTTCTCATTCGTGACCTGATGCACTCTGATGATACCGCTGAGGAATCTGGTCGCGGGGATCAAGACGCCGTTATCCGGACCAATGAGAAAGTCTCCGCGCCCGGTCTGGATGATGAGCCCCCTGCGCGAAGTGCCGACCCCAGGGTCCACGACGCACACGTGACAGCCGACCGGAAGATACGCGGTCGCCTCGAAGAGCTTGGCTCCTTCGATGATGTTGTAGCCCTCGATGTCGTGCGCAAGATCGATGATCTGCGCCTCCGGACAGATTCCCAATATCACCGCCTTCATCACCCCAATGCCCTTGTTCCCCGGCCCGAAGTCGGTGGAGAGTGAGAGGAAGGGGCGGGGCATGGAAAGATAGGTATGGTGCCATGGGTGGGAATCGAACCCACAATCCCTTTCAGGAACACGATTTTGAGTCGTGCGCGTCTACCAATTCCGCCACCATGGCAAGATTCAAGTGCGGTACGTTCATGCTACCTCCTTCTCAAGGCGCCTCAAAGAGACGCAGCAAGAGCTCAAAGATTCCGCTATGCTGAAGCCTCCCATGAAGCGGTACCAGACCTTCATCACACTACCATCTTCGTGTAGCGGTAGCCTACCTGCTTGCTTTCGCCCTCTCCCGTACCACATTCGGGCAAATATCAAAACCATTGTCCCATTCAATGCCCCCTCCGCTGTCTATTCTCACTGTCTTGAAATGCGATGGATCTCGTAATTCTTGCGCAATACCCTTCGACAGAAGATCTGAGAGATCAATCGTGGATTGTATCCCGTCCGCAAAGACCACATGGACCTTCATGTCGGGGAGCGCCTGTACTGATTGAATCTTCATCATAGGAAATCAAGGAAGAGGGTCGATTTTCCGAGGCTCCTTCCCTTGACGCGTCAACTCCCAGTCTTCCAGCAATTCACTGCGATGTTGAGCTGACCATTCCAGGACAAGAGCATGCGCTCTCTGAGGCAGCGATCCCTCGAGAATTTCCGGTGTTTGGAGATTGTATACTCGTTCCACTAAGTAATCCCACAAAATCTGGACAATCAGCAAACTCTCCAAAGCATGCCTCCGTAGCTTTCATACGTCTTCTTGAGGAAAATGGAGAACAACGGATGTGGAGAGAAAATTGAGAAAATGAAAGCGAAGGGGTATAATGCCATAGAAGCGCGACAATTCTGGCATGCTGTAAGTAGACGAACTTTGTTTTGATGAAACAATCAAGCAGAGGAAGAAAATGACCACAATTTCCGCTATGCTGAAGCCTCCCATGAAGCGGCACCAGACCTTCATCTTCGAGGCCCACGAGCTCGACGAAAAAGCGGGTGAAATCCGGCTGCACTACAGCCTGGACGATGAAGTGGAATTCACGGAGACGATTGTTCTGCCTGCAACAAGTGGACAGTGGACAGTGGACAGTGGAAAGCTCGATGCAGCGCTTTTTGCTTTGCACCTGATCGGCGGCATCAGCTACTACAAAACCTGCTGCCCGAAGAACATCGAGATTCGCTCGGGGACGCTCACGAAGGATCAAGCGGCCTTCTGGAACACGGTCTATGAGAATGGACTCGGAGAATTCTTTTATACGAACGATATGAACTTCGCAGGACTCATCGCGTTTCCCGCATCGGAGAAGAGGACAGTGGAAAAACGAGTAACGAGCAAACGAGCAAACGAGCAACGAACCTTAATTCCTCTCGGCGGCGGGAAAGACTCCATCGTCACGCTCGAGATGCTCAAGAAGACCAGAGCCGACTGCACGCTCTTCCGCATGGGTCACCATCGGCTGATCGGCGAGATCGCGGCGGTCGCGGGACTTCCGCTCCTCACGGTCGAACGCAAGCTCTCCGGAAATCTGTTCCGCTTGAATGAAGAAGGCGCGCTCAACGGCCACGTTCCAATCACGGCATACCTCTCATGCCTCGCGGTCGTCGTCGCAGAGCTTTACGGTTTCGACAGCATCGCGATGAGCAATGAACGCAGCGCCAGCGAAGGCAACGTGGAATTTCATGGGATGCGGATCAACCATCAGTGGAGCAAGAGCCTGACCTTCGAACGCGCCTTCCAAAAATACCTCGAAGAAGCGATTGGCACGAACATCAAGTGCTGGAGCCAGTTGCGTCCCCTGAGCGAACTCGCCGTCGCGAAGATCTTCACGACGTTCCCGCAGTACTTCGCCATCACGACGAGCTGCAATGCCAACTGGAGGATTCTCCGTGAACGCCCGCGCGAGCGCTGGTGCGGGCACTGCCCCAAGTGCGCCTTCGTCTTCGCCCTCTTCGCGGCGTTCCTCTCCAAAGAAACTCTGCTGGGGATATTCGAGAAGAATCTCTTTGAACGAGAATCGCTCCTGCCGCTCGGGCGCCGGCTCCTTGGCATCGAAGGCTTCAAGCCCTTCGAGTGCGTGGGAACATCGGAAGAGACCAAGGCAGCGATGCTTCTCGCACATGCGCGTGGCGACTTCGATGAGACTCCAGTGATGAAGATGTTCTTGAAGGATGCCGCGCCGAGCACCAAGAATCCTCAGACGGTGATTGACGAAGCGTTGAGGCCGAGCTCGGAGCATGCGATCCCTGAAGAATTTCTTGGTCTGATTCCGAAGTCTGAATTCTGAAATCTGAACTCTCCATCCATGCACATCCATGAACTCAACGGCAAACGAGTCTGTATCCTGGGATTCGGAAAGGAGGGGCAAGCAACCTTACGCGCCGTGGAGAAATACAGTCGACCCAAGGAGATCGCCATCGCGGATGAGAACCCGGGACCTGCCGGTTATCGTTTGCCATTCCATCAATACACTTGTGCGTACGGACCGGGATATCTGGAAGCAATTCCCCGCTCCGACGTGATCATTCAATCTCCAGGAATTCCACCGACACCAGATATTCGGGCATTACCGGGGACTCATACATCCCCCACTCAAATCTTCCTCGACACCATCGCCGACACCGGCGCAACCGTCATCGGCGTCACAGGATCGAAGGGCAAGAGCACGACCTCGACGTTAATCTATGAACTGTTGAAAGCGGATGGAAGAGACGTTCATCTCGTCGGTAACATCGGGAAACCGGCGATTGACTTCTTGGACAAGGCGAAGAAGACAACCATCTTCGTGATGGAGATGAGCAGCTATCAACTGATGGACCTGACCGTGAGCCCCCACATCGCCGTCGTCACGAGCTTCTTCCCCGAGCATCTGGATTACCATGGCTCGCTCCAAGCCTATCTGGAAGCCAAGAAGCACATTGCCAGATTTCAAAGCAAGAAGGACATCATCGTGTTCAATGCGCAATCCGATGGAGCGAAGAAGATCGCCAAGGAAAGCCGAGGGAAGAAAATCCCCTTCTCCGCAAAAGACGCTCCGATCAAGATCGAGATGACCCATCTTCTCGGGCGACACAATCTCAGCAACATCGCGGCAGCCTTCACCGTCGCTCGCGAACTCGGCATCCCGAAGAAGACGTGCATCGCTGTCTTCAAGAAGTTCCGCGGACTCCCCCATCGCCTGGAATTTGTCGGAGAACATCACGGGATCCGCTTCGTGGACGATGCGATTTCGACGACGCCCGAATCGACCATCGCCGCGCTCGATGCGCTGGGGGACGACGTGCGGACGATCATCCTCGGCGGGCAGGACCGAGGGAACGATTTCACGGAACTGGGAAAGAGGATTCTCGATTCGCGAATCGAGACCGTGATTCTCTTTCCCGGAAGCGGGCCCAAGATTCGGGAGGCGATTGCTACCAATTCCTCCACCCCCGACCCCTCCTCCGGTGGAGGAGGGGGGAATGCTCCAATGATGGAAGTCACCCCTTTCTCCCCCGGAGAAAGGGGCTGGGGGATAGAGGAAAAAACAAAAAAAACAAACAACACATCGCGCATTCGCTTCTTCGAAGTCTCTTCCATGCAACAAGCCGTCTCCATCGCTGTTCAAGAAACAAGGAACAAGGAACAAGGAACACATCAGCTTCCCATCGTCCTCCTCTCTCCCGCCTCCCCCAGTTACGGCATGTTCAAGAACTTCGAGGAGAAGGGGGAGCAGTTTCAGAAGTGGATCCGTCGCCCACCTTCACCTTCGCCGGGCGCAGGAGCTTCCCGTGGAGTTCGTAGCCGTCCTCGAAGACCTCGAGGATCTTGCCCTCCTTCCCGGGACCGATCGTGATGACCTCGTGGCGGGCGGTATCCACCTGTCGACCCAAAACATCCATCTTCCGCAGACCAGACTCGGTGAGCTGCCGGATGAAGTCCTGCTCAATCGCCGTGATCCCCTTCACCCATTCGAGAATCTCAGGGCGAGCCCATTCGAGCATCTCAGAGCGAGTCGATTCGTGATTCTGGAGATCGGGAGGCAACTGCTGGAACGCGCGCTGGAAGTGATCGACGACGGGGAGGAGCTTCTTCACGAACATCTCGGCGGCGTATTTCCGCAAGTCGTCAGCATCCTTCCCCAAACGCATCTTGGCATTCTGCAGATCGGCTTGTGCGCGAGCGGCGATGTCCGTGAGCTTGCCCACCTGCTGCTGCAATTCGAGAATCCTGGCTTCGAGTTCTGCGACACGTGCATCATCGCTCGATGCTGATTGCCCCTGATTGCCGACCGAGGCGTCATCCGACGGCTGCCCGGGTTTCTGTGGAGATTCATGCTTTTTCGAATCGTCCTTCTGGGAAGCTGACATGGCATCATCGTAAAGAATCCCCCGATGACGCTCAACGGGAAAGTCGGAAGAAACAGATCCAGAGGACGATGAGCGGCACGACGATCATCTGCAGGAGCTCCAAGGCGTAGTGGAGGAAGAAGCTCGCGATGAGGAAGAGCAGAAGACTCTCCATGCCTGCGCGATGATTGTCGGAGACTGTCATCGATGGCAACAGGATTCACGTAACCTCTCTGCACGGCACCGTCGGGTCCGCGATGCAGTTCTCGGTGGGCGGCTTGCCGCGCTCGGGGCAGGTGCGTGAGTAGAGGCACGCGTCGTCGGTCATCTGCGAAAGTTGCTTCTGAACTTCCGCTGCATCGTTCGCATTCGTCAGGAGCAGATGATCGCCGTCGGCAAAGACATACGAGAGATTCAGAGGACGTTCCTTCCCATTGACGAACATGCGCCAGCCGCAGAGAGGTTCTGCAGAGAATGGATAATCCGGTACATTGAGGCATTGTTGGCATGTATTCGAAGTAGACGGGAAACTATTGTTGAGGCGAGTAGGACAAACAAGGGCGCTCTTCAATCCGATTGTCTCGAGAAAATTCCCGAATGTCAGCTCAGGCTTGTGACGATGGATCACATGCCCGTCCCCATCATGCAAATGAAGGTACAAGCGCACATCTCCCGGCTTGAGCTTTGCCTCCTCCGCGTCCGTGGTCATGTATTTCTGAGCGGAAAAATCGAGTTTCTTCCCATTGATCCACACTGCGAAATCCGCGTGCGCATGATTGGGATCGGGGTTCTTTGCTGGCTCAACCACGCTCGAGGAAGAAATGTACGAGATAACCACAACCGAACCGATGAGGAGCAGGAAGAACCAGAAGAGGTGACGCATGATCGAACGTGAAAGCGGTCAAAAGGATACATCATCCGAAGAAATCATTCCTCAATGATGATCTGCCCGCGCATGGTCGTGTGCCCCGCGCCGCAGGGAATGGAGCAGAAGAATGCGAAGGTGCCGCTGCGATCGGTTGGGAGATCGAAGGTGATTCTCTGGCCGGGCGTGAGCGTCTCGTTGATGCCCAAATCCGGCGCGGCGAAGCCGTGGGGAACGTCGAGGGAATACGCCACAATCGTGACCTTCTGACCTTTCTTCACGCGGATGACGTTCGGCGAAAATGTCCACCTCTGTGCAGTGACCTGGATGATCTTCACCGACGGCGAGCTCTGCTGCGCCGTTGCGCTGGATTGTGAATTCTGTGCGGCCGCGCTGCTGTGCTCGGTCATCGCGGATGACGAACTCTTCACCATGATCGTCGATGCGCTGCTCACCGCCTCGCTCACGGGCACCTCGATCGAAGAAGCATTCGATTGATCGGAAGGAGGAGGCACCTGCGCCGGAGCGCAGGCGGAGAGAACGAGAATGAGTGCAAGGGAGCCAGAGAGGAGGAATTTTTGCGGGTGCATATGCAATGGGAACACGACATAATTCTAAAATGACAGTCCCAAAGAAGCAATGAATTTCTCGGAATGTAAAGTAAGTAAAGTCTGTAATTCCCGATTCCCACGCCTAGCCCGGTGGCGCTCTGGCGAGGATTCCCTGCAGTTGCTTCTCAAACAGCGATCTCCCCTCCGTTCGCCACCGCGTTACTTCTGCAATGACAGTGGAGAGAGAGAACGCAGGAAGCG
>JACOTD010000074.1 GCA_016178535.1 Candidatus Peregrinibacteria bacterium | reverse complement strand
GCAGTAATGGCAGCAGCGTTTCGACACCTGGGACTCCACTGGGTGCGTCGAGCGGCCTGCCTTCATTTTTCTCCTCGAGTGCATGCGGCGCGTGATCGCTCGCGATGCAATCAATCGTGCGATCAGCAATGCCTTCCCACAAAGCCTTGCGGTGATCCATGGTTCGCAGCGGCGGATTCATCTTCGCGAGCGTGCCGAGGAAGCTGTGATTGTCGTCATCGTACGTCGAGAGGAAAAGATGATGCGGCGCGACTTCGCACGTGACGGGTAATCGATCAGCTTTCGCCTGACGAACGAGCTCGAGTCCTTCCTTCGTCGAGAGATGAGCGACGTGGAAAGCCGTGCCGTGTTTCCGGACGAGCGAGAGTGCGTACGCGATCGCTTTCGCTTCCGATTCCGGCGGACGGATGAGTGAGTGAAGCTCAGCTGGCCCCTTTCCGGAGGATGCATGCTTCGCTTTCGCTTCAGCATTGATCGCGGGATCTTCGCAATGACCGACGAGCGGGATGGAAAGTTCGCGGCAGACGCGGAAAACCTCATCGAGGAGATCAATCTCCACTCCTTGATCCCCCGTCGAATGATCGAAGTAAATTTTGACGCCGCAGCAATGTGCTCTGAGTCGTTTCAATCCATCCGAAGTTCCCATCCAGAGTTCCCGCGCTGCGATCAGATGTTCGCTCTTCGTCACACCGAAGAAGAAGCGAATGTCGCAATCGGTGATTTCGTTTGCGCGGCGGACTTTGTCGGCGAGCGCCGCGATCGTCACGGTCGGAGGATCGGTGTTGGGCATCTCGCAGACGGTGCCGATCCCGCCCGCTTTGGCGGATGCGGCTTCACTCTTCATTGTCGCCTTCTGCGGGTAGCCCGGCTCGCGGAAGTGGACGTGGCAATCGATCAGATGAGGGAAGAGTAGGAGGCCGGAAGCGTCTATGAATGCGATTTGCGATTTGCGAATTGCGATTTGCGAATTGGATTTTTCATTCGCCATTCGCCACTCGCCCTTCGCAATTATTTGTCGAATGATTCCATTCTCAATGAGCACATCAACCTGCTCCTCAACCGAGGAAGAAACGAGAGTGCCGTTTTGGATGAGAAACCTGGACAGAGGACAACGATAGCATACTGGATCGGACGTCCTCAGAACCCCAGGAGCAGCGCCAGCAGCGCCATCCGCACCGGAACTCCATTCCGTGCCTGGCGGAAGTACGCGGCGGAGGGGAGGGAATCAACGTCGGTGGCGATTTCCCCGACTCTGGGGAGCGGGTGCATCACGGTCGCCTTCTTGCCCTGGAGATGCTTGGCCGTGAGCGTGTAGACGTTCTTGAGCCGTTCGTATTCGGAATGATCCGCGAATCGCTCCTGCTGGATGCGTGTCATGTAGAGCACATCGCACTCGAGAGCCGGCTCGAGCCGGTCGATTTCGACGAAGGGAAGTTTTTTTTCGGCGAGGAAGCTCGTGACCTTCTCGGGCATCGTGAGTTCCTTGGGGGCGACGAAGGTGAAGGAGAGATTGTTGTAGAGCCCGAGGAGGAAGCTGAGTGAGTGGACTGTCCGCCCGTAGCGTAGATCCCCGACCATGGCGATCTTCAGGCCATCGATCGTCCGGCGCTCCTTCTGAATCGTGAAGAGATCGAGGAGCGCTTGGGTGGGATGTTGCCCCGGGCCGTCGCCCGCGTTGATGAAGGGGACGAGGCTCACGGCTGCTGCGCGATCGGCGCTGCCCTGCTCGGGGTGCCGCATGGCGATGATGTCGGCGTACTGGCCGACCATCCGCATCGTGTCCTCGATGGATTCTCCCTTGTAGAGCGAGCTGAACTGGAACCCGTCCGCGGTGATCACCTGGCCTCCCAGCCGCAGCATCGCCGCCTCGAAGCTCAGCCGCGTGCGCGTGGAAGCCTCGTAGAAGAGCGCCGCGAGGATCTTCCCCGCCAGGAGATCGCTGCCCCCCTTGGCCATGGTGCCTTCCATCTCCGCCGCCTTCGCCAAAATGGCGTCCGTGTCGGCTCTGGTGAGCTGCTTCGTGGACGTCAGGTGTTTGAAGCTGAGAGGCATCTGTTGGAGGGAGTCTAGGCGCTCGCATTCAACCTGTACAGACAGAGAGGATTTCCGCTATAATGAGGAGAAACTCCCACAATCCATGACCCGTCTTTTCCCGCGTTCGTTGATCGTTCTGGCGGCGGTCGCCTTCCCGCTTTCGGCCTTCGCGGAGCCCCCTGCAGCCGTGACCGGTCTCCAGGCACGGTACAGCCAGGGCCAGATCCGCGTGCAGTGGGATGCGCCGCAAAGCGGCGCGGACATTGCCTATTACCGCGTCTACTTCAGCCGGAATTCCATCCTGCAGAACAAAGGACAGTACGACGATTTTGCGATCACGACCGGCAGCAAGCCGGAGGCGCTCCTCGTCGACTTCCCCCACGCACCCGCGCTTTCCATCGCCGTGCTGGGCGTGAACGGAGAGGGGGAAGAGAGCAGGTACTTCACGGAGGAAGTACTGGTGGACCTGACCCAGGATCCGAGCGCTCTCGGGTCATCGCTGACGCAGACGGGCGCTACGGCGAGCACCCCGAGCGATACGCAATCCCTCCTCTCCGCGCAAACGCTCTCCGCCACCGGCGTGCTCCTCACGTTCTCGCTCCCCGTGGATCTCCAGGGCGCGGAAGCCGTCAATGCATTCGAGGTGACCGACGGATCCGGCCATGTCCTCGGGCTGCGAAGGCTCATCCTCCAAGGGGACACGATCACGCTCATCACATTCCCGCAGCGAGGGCAGATGCTCTACACCGTGCGCGTCGCGCGCGTTCTGATGGGCAAGATCGACGATGGCGGCGCCGTGCCGCTCGATCCTTCATCGGATACCGCGACCTTCCTCGGAATGGATGGCGGCGGACTGCCGGGGTTCATCGGGCAGACGAGCGCGAGTTCGGCATCCTCTGAATCTCCGCAGCCGACATTCGACATCCACGACATTGCCAATCTCCACGTACAGGCGGACGGGCAGACGGACGGCCGCTACTCGGTGACCGCGCAGTGGCAGCCGGGCAACCCCGAGGGTGATCTCTCCGCATTCGAAATCCGGCAGAGCAGAGACGGCGGGCAGACGTTCAGCGACGCGCAACAGGTTCCTTCCGGCATTCATCGCGTGCACTTCTCGGAGGTTCCGGCGGGACCCTTCGCGCTCCTCGTGAGGGCGGTGGGGAGGGACGGAACGGCATCGAAGGGCATCCTCGCGGCCGTGGTCTTTCCGCCGATCGCGACGGGGACGGTGACGCCAAGCGGACACCTCGCACAGAGCGGAGCGGGGGCAATTGTCGCATTCGTGCTGGCGGGAGGAATTTTCGGATGGAGGAAGATCAAGACAGGAACGTTTCTCGTTTCTCGTTAGCTCGCCTGTCCTGAGCCGCGTCGAAGGGTTTCTCGATGGTCAACACGCGGTACACTGCCCTCTTCGCCATGCCCTCCCTCTCCCCTCGTCTCTGGCTCTTCCTCACCCTTACCTGCCTCCTCGTAATCGCCTTCCACGAGTGGCGGCTCCTGCCAAATGGCCGGGTGCATGCCACGCTCCTTGATCTCCCTCACGACCAGGCAGTTTTCATCGCAATGCCGACGGGGACGCAGATGCTCATCGAAGAAGGAGCGGACCAGTCGCTCCTCGAGGCGCTCGGGGAACAGACGCGTCTGCTCGGAAGCTCTCTCGATCTGCTCGTCATTCCCTCGCTCCGAGCACCGGACATCGCGATTGCAAGTGAGTTACTCGGGCGGATGACGATTCGGACAATGCTGATTCCGCCGCTTCCACGTGATTCCTCGGCTGACCGACTGCGCCAGGCGATCTCTGCGACAGCCACAAAGACGATCGTCGCGGATCAATCTCGCACATTCGACGATGGACACGGCTGCACGATTGAGAGTTTTCCTTCGCCCGCTCTCGCTTCGTCTCCACCCTCGATGATCGTGCGCTTCCTCTGCGGAGATTCTTCGATCGTCATTCCCGGGATTCTCCGCAAAGAGGAAATGGAAGCGCTCCTGCGCTCGGGAATGGACGTTCACGGGTCTACCCTCCTCCTGCCGCAGCAGGGGCTCCCGGTGGCAACCTCCTCCGGTTTCCTCCTGGCCGTCCATCCGCACCTGGCAATCTCAACGCTCGCCGTTGCAAAACCGCTGCAGGATCGCTTGGCACACTTCGGCATTTCGCTCAGAATCATGGCCAAGGGCGGAGAGATAGTCATCGGCAACGATTGAAGTCTGAATGGCCATCCTCTGAATCCTTCTATGGAAATCCCCTCGCATTCATGCATTTGTTCCTATCCTTGACCGATATTCCGCGTCGCTTCGCTTGCAACCTCAACTAATTTTTACTTTCAATTGCGTCATGAAGACCCTCCTCCTCCTCGCCGGACACTCCCGCCGCTTCTGGCCGCTGGAAGAGAAGAGTTTATTCCCCCTCTGCGGAAAGACGCTCCTGGAGCATCAAGTGAAGCGATTGCACGAGGCGGGCTGTGAGGACATCACGCTCGTGTGCGGGGAACACAATCGACCGACAGTTCACTCGCTCTTTCCAAAGATGCCAGTGGTCGTTCAGGCGGATACTCATGGAGGCATGCGCGCGGCACTCCTGAGTGCATTGCCCGAATTCGGAGACGCTGCCGTGATGATCGTCGGCGGCAATGACGTGGTCGATCCCTCGGCGTACCGCGATGTCCAGATGGCCGCGCGGGAGAAGGGAGTGGACGGCGCCATCCTCGCGCGGAAGGTGGATCGGTATTTCCCAGGCGGATACCTGACGGTGAAGGGGCGCCGCGTCACCGGCATTGTCGAAAAGCCCGGAGCGGGGAACGAACCCGGCGATCTTGTGAACATCGTCGCGCACGCGCACAACGACGCGTCCTTGCCGCTCGCTGCTCTGAAAAACGTCGAGGTAAAGCGGGATGATGGATACGAAGCCGCGCTCTCGATGCTCTTCGAAGAGAAGATCTACCACGCCGCTCCCTACTCGGGTCCATGGCAACCCGTGAAGTACGCCTGGCACCTCCTGCCACTCCTGAGTCTTCTTCTGGAGGACGTGACGACCCGAGCGATCCATCCCTCGGTGCAAATCCATCCAAGCGCCGTCGTCGAGGGGCCGGTGGTGATCGGCGAGGGATCGACGATTCTTCCGCACGCGACTGTGATCGGACCGTGTGTGATCGGGCGGGGAACGACGATCGGCAACAATGCGCTCGTCCGCACCTCGAGCATCGCGGACCACTGCGTGATCGGGTACAACACGGAGGTGAAGGCGAGCGTGCTGGCCGACCACGTGTGGACGCACTCGACCTACGTCGGCGACAGCGTGATTGGGGAGAACGTCTCCTTCGGCGGGGGGTGCATGACGGGGAACTTGCGACTCGATGAAGAGGAGATCCATTCCGCCCCCGTCGAAGAGGGCCGGGATCACATCCCCACCGGCCTCACGAAGTTTGGCGCAGCCATCGGGAATGACACGAGCCTTGGCATCCATGTCGGCCTGAATCCCGGCATCAAGATCGGCACGGGGACGTTCGTCGCCGGCGGGACGTGCGTGACGGAGGATATCCCCGAGGGCAGCTTCGTGCGGATGAAAGGAGGAAAACTCTCCGTGAGCCCGAACACCGGTCGGCCCCCGCGCCCGGAGGCGCGGGAGAAGTATCGATGATGAGATCGTTGTCATCCAGAGTTGCGCCGCTCGTCACACTCCGACCCATTCGACAGGCTCAGGATCGCTCGCTGACAACTCTGTTTTCAGAATTGCGGGTCGCTCTGAGCAGTGTCGAAGAGCGATATGTCCTCACTCCGTTCGGACTCTTCCGCATGAGATCGCAGCTGCGCGTATCGAAGGATGCATACAAAAGTTATCCACATTGTGTGTGGAAAAGGTGGATTTGCCTTCCACATTCTCTGCTTGGGGTTTTGCACAACGATTCTTAAAAATCCTCTTCAAGGAGCCAAAAAGTCAACATACCAGCACCTTCCTCCTGTTCTGAACTTGTTGTCCACGAGTTTTCCACATCCCTTCCACAATCTCATTTCTCTTCCCCTGCCAAATTTCCGCAGTCCTCTCATGGAGAGGAGGATCTTTACAAGCACTTTCCACAGCATACAGTGTGGATCTCTTCTAAAAAGGAAGATGGTATGATGATGATGAATTAGGAAAGAAGAATATTCTCTTCTTCTCATACGCATGAAATTTTCCTGCTCCACGGTGGATTTCCTCCAGGCATTGCAATTGGTCGCCCGAGCAATCGGGGGGCAGCAGGCGCTGCCCATTCTGGGGAATATTCTTATTGAAGTGCATGAGAATCATTGCCGTGTGAGCGCGACGGATTTGGAGCTCAGCATCATAACAACCATTCCCGCTAAAGTCGAGCGTGAGGGGGCCGTTACCCTTCCCGCGAAAGCCATTCTTAATTTCGCGCAGTACAATAACGATCCGGAAGTGCTTCTGGAGACGAATGAAGGAACGCACGTGCGATGCACTTCCCTACACACAAAAACAATGATTTCCGGGGAGGCCGCAAGCGAGTACCCCGTCATCACGCAGATGGAGACACAAACAACATTCACTCTCACAACAGAGCCGCTCCTCCAAGCGCTTCATCTTGTCACCTTCGCATCAGCGCGCGCGATGCTGCGCCCCGTCCTCTCCGGTGTTTCTCTGCGGAGGGAGAGAGGGAAACTCATCCTCGTGGCCACAGATAGCTATCGCCTCTCAGAGTACGCGCTGACGGTTCAAGGTGCCCCCGAAGAGATTTCCTGCATCATCCCCGCCAAGATCCTCGAGGAACTCATCATCATCCTCGCAGGGAGGAAGCCGGAGAGGGGCATGGAGAAGAAATCAGAGAAAGAGCATGTCCAGGAAGACGCCATGCGCGTGGAAGTGGCCTTCAGCAAGCAGCAGATCGGCCTCACGATCGGTTCCACGCATCTCCTCTCTCGGCTCATCGACGGCAAATTCCCGGATTACCAGCAGATCATTCCCAAAGAACCCGTCACGAAGGTGCTCTTCCCCGCCGCAGATCTCACGACCGCCGTCAAGCGAATGCATTACTTCGCCAAGGAGATGAATAACAATCTCACCTTTCACTGCGCCAAGGACGAAACAAGGATCATGACGCCGCAAACGCAGATCGGCCGCGATGAAGCGATCATCAGCACGGAGGCGGCGGGTCCCGAGAACAAGATCGCCCTCAGTTCCTCCTTCCTCCTCGATTTCCTTGGGCACATTCACGACGATGTCCTGGAGATGCACATCACCGACAGCATGCACCCCGCCGTCTTCCGCCTCCCGAGCGAACCCACCTTCCTCCACCTCATCATGCCGTTGCGGATGCAGGAAGAATAGATCCACATTGCCACAATCCCCTTGTATCTGTCTGAAGGAGAGGGTAGACTAGTCTACAGACAAGATTCTTCCCATGCTCCATCATGACGACCGTCGGTTCCTACGAAGCCAAGACCCATCTGCCCAAACTCCTCACGCGGGCAGCCCAAGGTGAAAAAATCCTCGTCACCCGCCGCGGGGTGCCTGTGGCGCTCCTTTCGCCTCCTCCGCAGCAAGACAAGAAGGATGTTGCAACAGTCGTTGAGGAAATGCTCGCATTCCGCGACTCCCGCAAGCTCACTCTTGGGAAACTCACGGCGCGTCAGCTCATTGAAGAAGGCCGTCGTTTCTAGCCGTTCTCGAAACACCCCTTGCCGTCCAAGAACCATGCGTCGGCTCTCGTCCTTGATGGTTCGGTTGCAGTGGCTTGGTGCTTTTCCGACGAGGCCGACCAGTATGCCGATCGGATTGCCGGTGCGTTCCCTTCTCTCCAGGCCGTGGTACCCGCAATCTGGCATTTGGAGGTTGCCAATGCTCTGCTGATGGGCGAGCGGCGCAAACGGTCCCTGCCGGCGGATACTGCCCAGTGGCTGGCATACCTCCGCTCGCTTCCGGTCATCGTGGAGTGCGACTCTGTGATGTCATAATCATCTTCTGTTTCCATGGAACCGTCGCTTCTTTTGGGGAAGGAGACCCATCGGGAGTTGCATGATCTTCTCCGCAAAGAGAGGCGTCTTGTCGTATCCGGCGTATCGAACGAAACGGCGAAGGCCATGCTCCTCAGCCATCTCCTTTCTTTCCACTCGCAGCCGGCCCTTCTTGTTACGGCGAACGACGCCTCGAGCGAGGCGCTGCGGCATTGGATCACCTTTTTCGAAGGGCAATCTCAGAGTTTGAAGCCAGTCACGGACGGAGAGGGAAGACTCATTTCCGAGCACCTCCAATGTTTCCTCCGGTTCATGCAGGCCCGCCCGCGCAATCATCACGCGGTCGGGAAGGCCAACGAGAACAATCTTTCCGACGTCTTCGTCCTGCCGCGGGCGACGTGGGACACGCCCTTCCCGCTCTTCGCCGAAATGCGGAAGCGCTCGGTTGCTCTCCGGGTGGGCCAGACGCTGCAGTTCACGGAATTCTTCGAATCACTCATCGAACGCGGGCACCGGCACGGCGACGACCTCTACCTCCACCCCGGGGAGTACCGCCGCATCGGCGACGTCCTCGACATTTTCCCGACGCAGTCCTCGCATCCCTATCGCATCATGTTCACTTTCGAGAAGGTGGAGAGCATTCTCGCAGTCGATTCTGCCGACCTCTCCAAAACGGAGGACGCCGGCGAGGAACTCGTGATCTTCCCTGCGACGTACGACAGAGAAGCGCCGCTCGCGGGTCAATTCCCCGATGGCACGTTCCTCGTCCTCGATGATCAGGATGATGTCGAGTTGCCGCGCGGGGTATCCGCGCTTTCCTTTACCGCATTCCCCGAGTCCCAGGAGCACCACGCGCACCTGCGCTACCTCTCCGTCCTCAAGTTCTACACGCTCACGGATTTCCTCAATGACCTCCGTGACAAGCTCCAGCAGGAATGGACGATTGTGATCGTGAGCAAGCGCAGCGACGAACTCGAAGAGATCTTCAGGGAAGAGCGAATCCCGCACAAACGTTCCTCGTTGCTCGACCATGCTCCGTTCCTCGATGGTGAAACAAAGCGAGAAACCCTTCGACATGGCTCAGGACAGGCAAGACAACGAGACAACGAGACAACAGTCACTTCCGGGAAAGTCATCCTCCTCTCCGCGCACGAGGATGATCTCCTCCCCCACTCGCTCCAGAATCCCGATCTTCAGTGCGCGCTCCTCACCGACAGGGAAATTTTCTCGCTGAAGAAGGGAAGCAGGGAACGCAGTGTGGCCAAGCTCGCACTCGACTTCATCACATCGCTCCAGGCGGGTGATTACGTCGTCCACATGGATCACGGCATCGGGCACTTCGAGGGCATGACCCAGAAGGAGATCGACGGCGTCTCCCGGGAATACCTCGCATTGACCTACGCCGGGGGCGACAAGCTCTTCGTCCCCGTCGACCAGGCCGACAAGCTCAGCAAGTTCGTGCATGAGGAAGGCGAAGAGCCCGTCCTCACCAGGCTGGGGACCGTCGAGTGGAAGCGCGTGACGCAGAAGATGCGCGCGGAGACGAAGGAGATCGCGAAAGAACTCCTGGGCCTCTACGCCAAGCGCGCGAAGAGCAAGGGCTTCAGCTTCGGGGAGGATACCAAAGAGCAGCGCGCATTCGACGAGGCGTTCGCCTACACCGAGACGCCGGGCCAGATGAAGGCGATCAAGGACATCAAATCCGACATGGAGAGCGAGCACCCCATGGACCGGCTCATCTGCGGAGACGTCGGCTTCGGCAAGACCGAGGTCGCGATGCGCGCGGCGTTCAAGGCGGTGCAGGGGGGCAAGCAGGTGGCGGTCATCGCCCCCATCACGATCCTCGCCGACCAGCACTACCGAAACTTCCTCGATCGCATGCGAAATTTTGCCGCTCTTCCGGGCTCGAAGGTGCCGATCCAAATCGAGATGCTCAGCCGCTTCCGCTCGCCCGCCGAGCAGAAGGCGACGCTCGATCGGCTTCGGAAGGGGGACGTCCATATCGTCATCGGCACGCACCGCCTGCTTCAAGAGGACGTGAAGTTCTTCGATCTGGGGCTCGTGGTCATCGACGAGGAGCAGCGCTTTGGGGTGAAGCAGAAGGAGAAATTCAAAGAGATGCGCGCCTCGGTCGATATCCTGACCCTCACAGCGACGCCGATTCCGCGCACCTTGAATCTTGGCCTGCATAAGCTCCGAGACATCACGACCATCACGACTCCCCCGCCCGGCCGCCTCCCGATCATCACCGAGGTCCGCAAGTATTCCGATGAGCTCATCCGCCAGGCGATCCTCGCCGAGATCAGGCGCGGCGGCCCCGTCCGACCAGACGGTGGCTCGAGCGGGCTTGCCCGCCCAAACCGGGCGGGCGGGCAGTGCTTCGTCCTCCACAACCGCGTCGAGACGATCGACGCGTTCGCACAGAAGTTGCGGACCCTCATCCCCGAGGCGACGTTCGTCGTCGGTCACGGCCAGCTCAGAGCCGACCATCTCGAAGAGCGCATCATCGCCTTCAAGGAGGGCAAGTGCGACGTGCTCGTTTCCTCCACGATCATCGAGAACGGCATCGATCTCCCCCGCGCGAATACGCTGATCGTGAATGAGGCCGAGCGCTTCGGGCTCGCCCAGCTGTATCAGCTCCGCGGTCGAGTGGGCCGCAGCAAAGTGCAGGCGTACGCGTACTTCCTCTACCACACCCAGAAGCTCAAGGATGACGCCAAGAAGCGGCTGCGTGCCATTGTGGAGGCGTGCGAACTCGGATCCGGCTTCCAGGTGGCGGTGCGCGATCTGGAGATCCGCGGTGCGGGCGAAATCCTCGGCGCGAACCAATCGGGCACCATGCAGACGGTCGGGGTCAGTCATTACCTGCGCATGCTCAAGAACGCGGTCGAAGAGCTCAAGGGCGGCCGCAGGGGCGAGATCGAAGAAGAGCAACAGGTGGAAATCCAACTTCCCGTCGAGGCCTTCATCCCCTCCTTCTACATCACCGACAACGAAGAGAAGATCACCGTGTACCAGAAGCTCGCGGGGAGCGAGGACGAAGCGATCCTCGCCGAATTCGCGACCGATCTGCACGAAGAGTACGGGCCTCTCCCCGAGCAGGTCCGCTCTCTCTTCGAGATCCTCCGCCTCAAGATGGCCTGCCGTCGCTCGGGGGTGGCGCGCGTGAAGCAGGAAGACCGTGACATCATCCTCACGCTCAGCGCGCGCGTCACGGCCAAGGAGATCATGCAACTCCTGAGCATCAATCCGCAGTGGAAGATCAGCGGCTCCACGATCCGCATCGAGCAGTCCGCGCTCGAGAACCGCGCGAAAGGGGCCGACTGGCTCGCCGAGCTCACGCGAGAGATTGATCTGCTCGTGAAGAAGAAAGAGGGGAAGAAGGAGAAGGAGACGGCGGCGGCATGACCAGCAAAACGCCGATTTTCCTCACGGAAAGCACAGTGAATTCCAAGGGCTTTTCTGCTACAATAAAGAGAAATGACCGATCCACAACAAACAGCAACACAGCAGTCCGCGGCGTCTCAGCCTCCCCGCATCCCCACGGGCCAGGAGCTCTATGACATGCTTATGAATCACATCGAGACGGAGCTGACGACGGAGGGCAGGAAGACGCTCGACGCGAAGTATCCGAGCGAGACGCCGGAGGAACGCGGAACGCGCAAACGCCGCTACGAGATCGCCTTCGAGCGCTACCAGCAGGCGTACGAGGGGTACATGGACACGTTGCGTTCCCAAGTAGAGCGTTACCGCCGCACATCCTTCGACGAAGTGGAACTCGAAGACCGTCACAATGAACAAGGGATTCTCGACCAACTGTCCCAAGCCTTGTCCCTCCCAGCCGCCGCATGAGACAGAGATTCCCATTTCCGGCAGAGCGGGAGGCGAGGATGCTCGCAGCTTTCATTGAAGCCGATCCTCTCCTCAAGCGAGAGCACGCCGACGATCCGAAGGAGCAGGAGCAGACTGAAAAGAGCAGAGCCACAAAGAATGTTGAGACGAATAAGAGGCCAATCGAATCGGTGGGGACGAACGAGAAACTGGATTCGTGGCTGAATGGGAAGCAGAATGATGCTCTCGGCCAAGCGAACAAAGGCACAGAGAACATGCGGAAGAAGAGCGACAACGTCGATACAGAGAAGACAGCGCTCAGAAAGAAACTGGAACTCGAGGACATGGAAGTGAAACTCAAGAACACTAAAAAGCACGAAGAAAGTGTTGAGCGGGGGAACACGTTCGCAGCAGTGGCCACGGGAGGTATCGCAGTACCGGCTGAAGTCGATGGAAGCGAAGCAAACCGATCTAAAATACCCGAGGCGGAGACCGTTGCGAAGACCGAATCCGCGCGCCATCAAGAGATGCTGAAGAACGAATCATCGGAACTCGAACGCGGACCGGCGGTAGTCTGACAGTGAATACGAACGCATTGGTAGGATAGTTGGCTCCCATTAGCCACTTTCCCACCAGTCACGTGGGAAACGTAACGACATTTGTCTTCTGTGATACAAAGAGATACAATGTGTATCGATGAAGAAAACGACCACCATCCACGTGCGTATCCCCAGCCGCCTCAAGAAGTCCGCGCAGAAGGTCGCTGAAGCCAATGGCCTCGATCTTTCCTCCTGCATTCGCGTGTTCCTCACGCACATGGACGTGCGCGGGACGATGCCGCTCCCGTCGCTCACCGTCAATGGATTTACCGAAGAGGAAGAGGAGGAACTCTTGCGACGGATGGGAGAGCCAACGATTCCCATCGATGGTATCAAGGCGTTCATCGACTCCTGCAAGCCCTGAGAATGTTTGAGATCGTCCGCACCAAAACGTTTGAGCGGGATGTGAAGAGGTATCTGGCGAAGGGTGGCAGTGATACAAAACTCGAAGCGGCTCTCGCAGGGCTGCGGGCAGGAGGTGATCTTCCTCCGTGGTTTCGCGATCACCAACTCCACGGCAAGATGCATGATTGTCGTGGAATGCACGTCGAGCCGGATTGGCTGCTCGTCTACAAAAAAGACGGCAAGCAATTGCGGATCGTGTGTCTGTGGCTCGTGGCGCACAAGAAATTGCGGGAACGCGAACGGTCTGCATGAATCGTTGCAATCCCTATTCTCCGCATCATCCCGGCAGATTGTCCTCCAGGAAGCTCCGCAGCGTGTCGGCGGGGATGGCGAAGCCCACGTTCTCCGCGCCGTTCGCGTGCGCGGTGTTCATGCCGATCACCCGGCCCTGCAGGTTCACGAGCGGCCCGCCCGAGTTCCCCGCATTGATCGCCGCATCGGTCTGGAGCACCGAGGTGAGCTGCTCCACCTTGCCATTCGAGGCGGAGGCTTGAATGTTGCGGTGCAGTGAGGAGATCACGCCCACGCTCACCGTGTTGTGGAATTTCCCGAGCGTGTTGCCAATGGCGATGGCCGTCTGTGCGAGATGGATGTCGTTCCTGTTCGCGAGCGTGAGGAAGGCCGTGCCGCTTCGCGCGACGTGCAGGAGCGCGATGTCGTGCACGGGGTCGCGTGCGATCACCCTCGCGTTCATGCTGTTCCCGCTATTGAGCAGCACCGTGTACTGTGCGTCCAGGTCGCTCACCACGTGTTCGTTCGTCAGGAGGTACCCGTCCGCAGAAACGAAGAAGGCGCTCCCCGCCCCCACGACTTGCTGCGACGTGCCGCCCTGCTGCATCGTCGGCACGCGGAGGTGGATGCCGTTGCCGAGATCGATGTCCTCGAAGGATTGCTGCAGGACCGGTAGGTGCTTCGAGATGATGACGCTGACGACGGCGTCCGTCGCCTGCTCCACGGCGCGGATGCGCGCCTCTTCCTCACTGAATTGTCGTGTGGCCGTCGACGGAGGGACCGGCGTTTGGGCGACGGTTGCTCTGTGGAGGAGTGCGAGGCGTTGGCTCCTGCGCTGCGCCACGGCACCTCGCAGGCTTTGGCCATGGGCTGGCGCCGCCGAGAGACCGAGCGTCAAGAGGATCACCGTGAGCATCACCAGCCCTCGCAGGAGGCTACGGTCGCTCGCACGTTCCGAACAGGGCATGAGCTCATGGGTAGCTACCATGCGGAACGCTCGAATGTCATGTGCCATAGAAGCGGAGGGAAGAACGGTTGTGCGATGACATTCTGCCGACGTTCTTCCTCGAGAACAAAGGCAGAGAATCATAACGAAAATATATTGTATGATTCGACGGTCCCCCTCTTACTATGCAAGATCAACTTGATCAGGAGATCTCGATTCACTACACACAAGAACGATTGAGCTCTCTCCAAGAACGGCTCCGCCCGTTCATTCAGAACCAACGTGCAAAAGTGAAGAGAGTAGCAGGCAAAAAGGATGCAGGGAACGATGGTGCGCCGGAGACATCCACTCGTTTTCGCGGACGCGCGCGAAAAAAAAGAGAGGACGATGATCCTTCCGTCTGCGCAGATCCACAGACTTTCCTCCTGCACTTGGCGCAGACGACAATGCCCCAACGACTCCCTTCGCCATCGCGGTTCTATCGAAAGCAGATTGAGGGAAAAATCCGGGCGGCCATCGAGTTCATTCTGCAGGAACTCGACGGAGACCTCCATGCAGCGAGCGCTGCCCTTCGCAAGTTTCTGCTGCAGGAGGTAACAGGCCGCAGCGGTGGTGGCGCGTCTCGCACGAAGGAATGGCATGAAGCCTAACGTTAGCCTTCCACACGTGCTACAATCGACGTATGAAAAAATCTCTGATTGTTCTTGGAATCTGTATCGTCGCAGCTCTTGCCTGGTATCTCCTCTCTCCGATTTGGCGAGTGAGCGTCGCCAATGACGCCTCGCCAGTCACACCATTGGACGGGCAATCGTCCGTGCCCGTGCACGTTCGCATCATCGCACAGGCGGCGTTCGTGCCGAGGGCGCACGATGTGCAGGGCAACGCTCTGCTCATCGAGAAGAACGGCAAGAAGATCCTCCGCTTCGAAAACTTCAGCACAGTCAACGGTCCCGATCTCCACATCTACCTTGCAACGGGCCTCGGCGGAAAGCCCTACGTCGATCTGGGTCCCATCCGCGCAACGCGGGGGAATGTGAACTACGAACTCGATGACTCCATTGATCTCGCGACGTACCGGACAGTCCTCGTCTGGTGCAAGCCCTTTGGGGTGCTCTTCGGCTCAGCGAGCCTCTAGGTCGCAGGGTTTTCTCGCTAAGGTGGTGCCACGAAGCGACAGCTGCTTCGTGGTGCCGAGGGAGAGGGTCGAACTCTCATGGGATTACTCCCACCGGCTCCTAGGGCCGGCGCGTCTGCCAGTTCCGCCACCTCGGCTGAGGACAATGAGGAACGCGAACATGAGTCTATCGTCGACCGCAGATTGGTGACATCATTGGTAATTCCCGATTCCCACGCCTAGCCCGGTGGCGCTCTGGCGAGGATTCCCTGCAGTTGCTTCTCAAACAGCGATCTCCCCTCCGTTCGCCACCGCGTTACTTCTGCAATGACAGTGGAGAGAGAGAACGCAGGAAGCG
>JACOTD010000073.1 GCA_016178535.1 Candidatus Peregrinibacteria bacterium | reverse complement strand
TTGTCCCTCTCGCGTATCTCCTTCAAGTACCAGACTTCCGGCATGGCCAATACGTATACAGGAGTTGTTCAGAACATGGCAAGTCAATCTGCGCTAGGCGTGGGAATCGGGAATTACCCGCTCTCGGGACTTTCTCTGGGCAGGATCCGCGGCCAGTATGGCCGCTCCTCAGGGGATAAAAATACTTTCGGATTCGGCATCTTTCCACCCAAGCCAAACGGCCGTCGGGCAGAAACGCTTGTCCCTGGATCGTCCAGGTGGGTGGCCGCATCCAGCTCCTCCTCCGCATTGTCTCTCCATGATGCCGGAGGACATCGTGCTCCTGGATCCCCAGGAGGGGCTGGAGATTGAGCCTCCCGTCACAAGCTGTCAGAGAAGAAACGTACCTGCCCTAACGAGCCGTTGAGACTCCGATCACCATACCACTCGCGATCGAGGATGCGAGTGATTGCGGTGGATTTTTTTGCTCCCTGTTTCAATTGCCAGATTCGCTTCGTGCAAAGTCGATTTGTTCTGACCTTCTCAGAGGAGCAAAGCCATCAGCACATTCGTCCATCCCTCCTTCACCGCTTCGCGGTCTCCGCCGCGGTAGGTCCAATACGTTTCTGGATGACATTTCGTACAGTCAGGCAGACGCTCGCGCTGCTCGCGCGGGACGCCGAGACGATCGAGCTCACGATCAGCGGCGCCCTGAAGATCCACAAGTTTTCCTCTCACGAGTGAAGAGGGGACTGACGGCAGTTCGTTCTTGGGATTACTGAACTCGGCGCATTCAAATCCGAGCGATGGCCCCGCACCCACGAACGTCTCTTCCGGTCGGATATTCCATTCGGTCTTCAGGAGTGCGTAGAGCGAGGGAATCGTTCCGGATTCGATTCCTCTCCACCCCACGTGCGCCACCGCAACCACGTGCTTCGCCGGCGCGTAGACGACGAAGTTCTGGCAGTCGGCTGCGCGGATCGTGAGGAGGAGCCCTGAGACATCGGTCGCCATTGCATCGGCTTCTTCGACTCTCGAGGTCGGTCCCGTCACGCGGAGCGCGCGACTGCCATGCATCTGATGGAGGGAGGCGACGGGAGTGTTCGGAAAGAATCGCGCAAGGTCACGATCCGTCCGCACGTGATCTTCTTTCGTCATGAGTGAGACGTGCAACTTCGAGTCGAATTGCCGCAAGAGGGTGAAAGGGGATTGGAGCATGCGAGAGCGAAGATACAAGATGCAAGAAACAAGATACGAATTGCTGACGCTCTGCCGTTGTGAATTTTCATTCGTCGATGTTCACCAAGTGCGGAATCTGCCGGATCACCTCGCGGGTCGTGTAGGCGTAGCCGTATTCATGGAGCAGCAGCGTGCCCGCGCGCTTGATCACGGTGCTCGCTGTGACGCATGCATCGACCGGGTCCAGATGCTGCGCGAGGAGTCCGCCGATCAATCCCGCGAGCGCGTCGCCGGTGCCGCCCACCGTGAGCCCCGCATTGCCGCCTCTGATCTCGCGGATTGTTCCATCTGCGCCCGCGATGCGGTCGATGTGTCCCTTCACGTGGATCGTCACGCCGTGTTGCTTGGATGCATCGCCGATCGTTTCCGGTTCGATTCCCATTCGTTCCAATTCTCCCAGATGCGGCGTTGCGACAACCGTCTTCCCCTTCCCTGCATCGAGCGTCCACGGTTGCAATGCCGAGGCATCCAGCACCATCGCGCAGTGGCAGGAGTCGATGAGTTCACGCAGCGCCTCGAGTCCCTCGTGACTGCGATCGAGCCCCGGCCCGATCACCGCGCAGTCGATGGTCGCAAGGAGCTCGAGAATCGGCTCCAAGTCCTCAGAACGCAAGTCGTCGCCGCGGAAGGGATGCACTTGGAAATTCAGCGACTGCGTCCGAGCAACCTCTTGATGGATTCGCGGAACGCAGATGTACACAAGGTCGACGCCGCTCGCCTCCGCAGCGAGCGCGGAGAAGAGGGGAGCGCCGTGCATGGTCAGCGAGCCCCCGATCACGGCGACGGCGCCGTTCTCACCCTTGTGCGAATGAGGATCGCGATGCATGGAGGTAGCGTAGCGTTGCTCATGGGTGTTTGGCAGTTTTTCTTGTCTGAGAAATTGCTGAGGGGGTTTTGTTTGTTGTTGGTGTGACCTCACCCCCGGCCCCTCTCCAGCCTTTGAACATCGATCCGTCGCAAAAATTCCTCTCTCGCCTTCTCCACTTCCGCCGCGATGCGCGTCCGGAACCGCGAGGAGGAGAATTGTTCCGCGTGCCTTCGGATTGCCAGGGGATCGAAGGTCGTCGCGGAGAAGCGGTCGATCGCTTCCGAGAGCGACGCAGCGGTTTGTTCGCTGAAGAAGATCCCCGTGCATTCGTCGAGAACGGTGTCGCGCACGCCGCCTTCGCCGTACGCGATCACCGGCGTGCCGCTCGCCTGCGCCTCGAGCGGGACGATGCCGGCATCCTCGTGTTGCGGGAAGAGCACCGCCTTCGCCTCTGCGTAGAGGGAGGGAAGATCGTGATCGGGAACGTATCCTCGGAATGCAACGGTCGGTCCGGCCATCCGCCGCAGCCGTTCCTCCTCCTGCCCTCTGCCCACGATCGTCAGCGGAAGCCTTCGGTCATTGGCGAGCGCGATGAGCAGATCGAAGCGCTTGTAGGGGACCAGACGTCCCACGGCGAGGAATGATCGACGTTGCGTCATCCCCACCGGAGCGTTCCCGAAGAATCGCTCGCCGACGGGCGGGGGGATCACGCTGCTCTCGCGGCCGTAGACGTCGGCGATGCGCCGCTGCGTCTCCGAGGAATTCGCGAGGAACCTGTCCACGCGCTTCGCGGTGGAGAGATCCCAGCGTCGCAGGCGCTTCAGTCGCCGCCGGACGAACCCGCGCAGCATTCGGGGCACGCGGAAGTCACTCAAGTACTGTTCTTCCATCGACCACGCGTAGCGCATGGGCGTGTGGCAGTAGCAGAGATGCACGCTCCCGCTGCGCGGGATGACGCCCTTCGCGACAGCGTGGGAGGAGCTGAGGATCGTGTCGTAGGAGGAGAGATCGATGCTCTCGACGGCCATGGGCATCCACGGGAGGAGCAGCTGATGCCGACGCACCAGACGATACCAATGCTGGAGCGGAGTTGTCCGAATATCGGCTTCCCGCAGCGCCCCGATGGTCTGGCGTCTTGTCACCGTGGTGAAGATCGGGGCTTTGGGCCAGAGGGAATGGAATTCCGCAATCGCGTGCTCCGCTCCGGCGAAGACGGTCAGCCAGTCCGCGACGATGGCGAGGCGCATCGGGGTGAGAATAGCGGAAATAGCCGGTCATCTTCCTCTATCATGATCCCCGTGCCTCTCCGTCCCGCTCGCCGCCTCCCGCGCCGCTTTCGCCGTCCGGTCTCGGCGGGCACGCGCGCGTTCGTTCGGCGCCGCGCCGCGCGCAGGAAGAACCTCCGTCGCGAGCGTTGGAAGCGATGGTTGCGGAGAATCCAACGCGCCCTCCACGACTCCATCCTCTCGTTGCGTCGATGGCTCGTCGTGCTCTGTGCGGGGCTTGCGCTCCTTCTCGCGGGTCTCCTCGTCTTTTCGCCGATTGTCGAGGTGCGATCAATCCACATCCAGCGCGTGCAGAAGCGTCTCGATCTCGAGAAGGTCCAGCACGTCCTCAAACCGCTCTTCGGCAGACGATTGCTCTTCCTCTCGATGCGTGAAGTGACGGCCCTCCTCCACGATGCCCTGCCGGACGTGGAAGACATTGCCGTCAGCAAGAACTATCCCTCCACGCTCTCCGTGCGGATCGTGCTGCGTCCCATCATCGCGGCGCTGCGCATCGCACAACCCCAGCCCGATGCGAGCAACCCCGCGCAGACAGGAAGCCTGCTTCCCGATCGTCCGGGGAACGAGTACCTCACGGACAACGGGTTCTCCATCGCCCTGCCGCGAGCCCTCTCGGGGGGGCTCCTCCCGACTATCACCATGGTGGACTGGACGGTGTTCCCCGCGCCGAATACGTTGCTCCTCCTGCCCGATCTCCTCGCGCGCATGCAGGCGGCGGAGCAGGCGATCACGCGCGACTTCGGGCAGCAGGTGCGCTCGCGGACCGTCTTCCTCCGTGCGCGCGAGTTCCATCTCCAGACGCCCAGCTTCAGCCTGTGGTTCGACATGGTGAGCCCGCTCGCCGATCAGCTCGCGCGCTACAAGGTCTTCCTCAAAACCGTTGGGCCCAAGATCGTGAAGCACTACGTGGACCTGCGACTTTCGGGGAAGGTGGTCTATCGGTGAAGAATTGCGAGTGACGATGTACGGAATTACGAATTTTACCCTTCTGCTCCATTCATTCGTAATTCGTAACTCGTAACTCGTAATTCACTCATTGACTCCCTCCTCATTTCCGTTCCCATATCTCTCCCACCTTCTTTTCCCCCGTCCCCAAACACCCTAAACTCCCCGCGATGTACGCCGCTGTCCTGTCGGTCTTGCTGATGGGTCTGATTCCCGTGCGAAGCGACCCGGCAACGTCCCCGAATGCTCTCGCGCATCTTTCCGTTGCCCCTCCGTCGCCCTCCGGGGAAGCGCTCGCGCAGAGCCTCATCCTCCAGGGCGCCGTTTCGGCCTCCGGCATCGTGATCGTGGATCTGCAGAGCTCCCAGATTCTTCTGGCCAAGAACGGGACCATCCGTCGCCCCATCGCGAGCCTCGCGAAGCTCATGACGGCTCTCCTCATCGCCGAGCATCACGGGATGAACGAGTGGGTGCGCATCCCCGACGCCATCGCCGGCACCGAAGGGCACGTCGTCCATCTGCCTCCCGGCGAGCAGTTCCGCGTGGGGGATCTCCTCGAAGCGCTCCTCGTCAGTTCTGCCGATGACGCAGCCGTTGCGCTCGCCATGTACCACAGCGGCTCCCTCGATGCCTTCGTCTCCCAGATGAACGAGCGCGCCTCGCTCCTCGGTCTCACGAACACGTCCTTTGCCAATCCCATCGGGCTCGACGATCTCGCGCAGTGGTCAACCCCGCAGGATATCGCGTGGCTCACGATGTTCGTCTTCCGAAGGCCGGAGCTTCGCTCGCGTCTCTCCTTCCGGAAGAAAACGACCATCACGAGCCGCAGCGGAACAGCCCTTCCCCTCGAGCAAACCCATGCGTTGCTGCATGGCGACTCCCCCGTGATTGCGGGGAAAACGGGAACAACCGATGACGCGAAAGAATGTCTCATGTCGATCGTCAGGGAACACGAGAGGAACTACGTCGTGGTGCTCCTCGGTTCGCGGCAACGCTACGCGGACATGCGCGTCGTGCTCTTTGCGCTCGCCTCCCTCTTCCCCTAACGGATTTCCATGCGCACCCCCCTCCTCCGCTGGCTTGCCCTTCGCGTGCGCATCGTCTGCGTCATCGCGTTCGTCATTGGCTCGCTTCTCCCCCCCTACGTCCCCAGGGCCGCGCTCGCCCCGCCGGAGGAAGCATCGGGCCAGCAGACGCAATTTCTCTTCGTCGAGGAGGGGTTCCTCATGAAGTCCGCGTCCCTGGGGGAACAGGGAACCCGGCTCGCCTTCGGCCAGGGCATCATCCACACCGTGAAGAAGAATGAGAACATCCAATCGATCGCGAAGAAGTACGGCATCGCCGTCGAGACCATTCGCTTCGCGAATAACCTCAACGTGAAGGTGCCGCTCCAGCCGGGGCAGGAGCTCATCGTTCTCCCCGTCGACGGCGTGATGCACGTCGTCCGCAAGGGCCAGACGCTCTCGCAGATCGCGCAGCTCTACGCCGTTCCCGAGTCGGACATCGCTCGTCAGAATGACGTGCGCGGCGGATTCATCATTGCCGGGCAGCAGCTGATCATCCCGGGCGGGAAGCCGATTGCGGGACAGATGCCCGCCATCGCCTCGCTCCAGGACACCCTGAGGTTCGGAGGGGAGCTGCCGTCGAAGGATATCCAGCTCAAGCTGCGGCAGATCGAGCAGGAGGGCGAGCAGCACGGACAAACGGCCACGCTCACCCGTGTCCCGCCGACCGCCGCTATCGATACGACCTCCGGCATCCTCCAGATGCCGTGCAATACTTGCGTCTTCACCCAGTACTACCACCCCGGCCACTACGCCGTGGACATCCAGACGCGCGGCGGCGGCCCGGTGTTCGCCGCGGAGGCCGGCACCGTCATCCGCGCCGACAGCGGCGGCTGGAACGGCGGCTACGGGGATGTCATCGAGATCGACCACGGCAACGGCCTCGTGACCCTCTACGCTCACAACAAGGAACTCTACGTCAAGGAAGGGGACACCGTGCAGCGCGGCCAGATCATCGCGTGGATGGGCAACACCGGCCTCGTCTACGGCGCCACGGGCATCCACACTCACTTCGAGGTGCGCTTCAACGGCGTGAAGAAGAATCCGCTGCTGTATCTGGAGTAATTTCTCAATTTGTGGTATAATATTGTCCAGAGTTCATGGAAAAGAAACCGCTCTGGTCGGTGCTCTTCGACCGTCGTGACGTGTGGACGGCCGTGCTCCTCTGGCTCATCATCGGAGGAATGTTCGTGTGGCTCGCGCAGGTGGCGGCGATGGCGTTGCAGTGATTCTCTTGTGGAGAGTGAGGATTGTCAAAAGGATGGCAGACTGATACCGTCACTCGGCTTTCGCGTGGATCCGTAGCTCAATTGGTTAGAGCGCTCCCCTGTCACGGGAGAGGTCGCGGGTTCGAGTCCCGTCGGATCCGCCAGTCTTTTCCAATCCGAAGAGTACGATTTGCTTCCGAGAATGGATCTGTCGTACAATGCAGTTCCATCACCGCCTATCACGAGTGGCGCTAGGGATCTGGCCCGTCTGATGCGCCCGCCAACTGGTCTCATGGGACGCTGTGGCACATCCAGCCCCTCCGGGGAACGATAGCTTCTGACTATTCTTCCTCCGGTGCGGGAGGAAGTTTTTCTTTGATTCTTGTGAAGAATGGCGAAGTGCAAATTGCGAAGGGCGAATAAAACTCGCAATTCGCAAATCGCCACTCGCAATGCTCTCCGATTCATCATTTACCCCATCAGCTCATGTCCCACTTCTTCACGTCCGAATCCGTCACCGAAGGCCATCCCGACAAGGTCTGCGACCAGATCAGCGATGCCATCCTGGATGACGCGCTGAGCAAAGATCCAAATTCCCACGTGGGCTGCGAATGCCTCGCGACGACCGGGATGGTGCTCGTCGCCGGGGAAATCCGCACCAAGACGTACATCCCCATGGCCGAGATCACGCGCAACACAATCCGCGACATCGGGTACGACGATGCCCTGTACGGCTTCGATTACAAAGCGTGCGCGGTCTTGGTGACCGTCGGTGAGCAGAGCAGCGACATTGCGCTTGGGGTCGATGAATCCACCAACAGCATGAAGGAGCAGGGGGCGGGTGACCAGGGATTGATGTTCGGCTTCGCGTGCGACGAGACGCCGGAACTCATGCCGCTGCCGATTTCGCTCGCGCATCAGCTCACGAAGAAGCTCAGCGATGTCCGCAAGAGAAACGGTCTCACCTATCTGCGTCCCGACGGCAAGAGCCAAGTGACCGTTCAGTACAGCGATGATCCTTCGTCAGGCTCAGGACAGGGGAAGCCCGAGCGCATCGAGTGCGTCGTCCTCTCCACGCAGCACCGCGAGGATGTTGCGCACGAGCAGATTTGCAGAGACATCAAGAAGCACGTGATCGAGCCCGTGTGCGGCGAGTACCTCGATGCGCAGACCAAGTACCACATCAATCCTACGGGACGCTTCGTGATCGGCGGGCCCCCGGGCGATTGCGGCCTCACGGGGAGGAAGATCATCGTCGATACGTACGGCGGCTACAGCCGGCACGGCGGCGGCGCCTTCTCCGGCAAAGATCCTTCCAAGGTCGATCGCAGCGCCGCCTACGCCGCGCGGTGGGTGGCCAAGCACGTCGTGAAAGCGGGTCTCGCTTCCAAGTGCGAAATCCAAGTCGCGTATGCCATCGGGGTCGCTTCTCCGGTCTCGGTTCATGTGGAAACGTTCGGGACGGGAACAGTCAATGATCGAAACCTCGAGAAGGCCATCTTGAGCGTCTTCGATCTTCGCCCCGCCGCGATCATCCGCGATCTCGATCTCCTGCGTCCCCAGTACAAGCAGCTCGCCGCCTACGGGCACATGGGGAGGGAGGACTTGGGTGTGAAGTGGGAGGATTGCGATCGCATTGAGGCGCTCTTGAAAGCCGTGTCCCTGAAAAGGGAAGCAGCGCTCGTGTGATCGAGAATGCAGAGTTCAGAATTCAGCGGCTCAGAAATCGAGAATGCAGAGTTCAGAATTCAGCGGCTCAGAAATGGTATTTCTTTATTCTAGAAAATTTCTCTGAAGTCTGAGTTCTGAATTCTGTTCTCTCAGTCATGGATTCATCTACGATACATGCATGTCCGACATCTTCAGCTTCCTCACGGAGCACGCCATCCCCTTCCGGCGCTTCGATCACGTCGCCGTGTTCACGTGCGAGGAATCGGCCACGCTCCCGCCGATGCCGGGCGGCGACACAAAGAATCTCTTCCTGCGAGATGAGAAGGGAAAGCGCCATTTTCTCGTCACTGTCGGCCACGAGAAAACCGTCGATTTGAAGAAGCTCAAGGATGTTCTCGGCGTGAAGGGCGTCTCGTTCGCCTCGCCGGAGCGGCTCAAGCAGTACTTGGGCGTGGATCCCGGCTCGGTGACGCTGCTCGGGCTCATCCATGATCGTGCTTGCGCGGTTGAAGTCTGGATCGATGAAGCCGTGTGGAAGCACGATGCCATTCAATGTCATCCGCTCGTGAATACGGCTACTCTCGTCATTCCACGCGAGGGCATGGAGAAATTCTTCGCGCTCACGAAGCGCCAGGTGCACATTGCCGAAATTCCTTCGCGCGTCTGACTATGGAATTCCCGATTCCTCTCCCGTCGGATCTTCTCGCGGCAGCTGCGCGGCTCGGTATTCGCACAGAGGATGTCGAAGAACAGTTCACGCGAAGCCGGGGGCCGGGCGGGCAGAACGTCAACAAGCGATCGACGGCGGTCATGCTTCATCACATTCCCACGGGCATCATCGTGCGGATGCAAGCCAACCGCGAGCAGAGCGTCAACCGTCTGAAGGCGTGGACGCTTTTGATCCTGAAGATCGAGGAGAAGATACGTGGCAAGGAATCGACCGTCGCGCGGGAACAATATCGTGTGCGCATGCAGAAGAAGCGCCGATCGCGCAAAGCTCAAGAGAAAATGTTGATGGAGAAGAAGCGGCGGGGGGAGAGAAAGAAATTGCGGGCAGTGGGGCATTAGCGCGGGTGGAATATTCACGGGGCGCGGGTGGAATACCCGCGCTGCATCGCCGTCCCCGGATAATAGTACTGCAGGATGTCCTCGGCCTTCTTCCCTTCCTTCGCCTGGCCAGAAGCACCGCAGCCGGACATTCCCACCCCATGCCCGCTCACGGGCATCCCGCTGCACCATGGATCCGGTTTGCTGGCGAAGACTTCGGGGAACGGGAAGCCGCTCGCGAAGCCCGCACTGACCTCGAGAGGCGATCGGGTGCGACCGTCATCCGACGAGAAGTACGCCGCGCGGATGATCTGACCGCCCTTCGTGAGAACCTCGCCTGAGGTATCCTGCACGGCCGTCACCCAATGCGGGTTCTTCTCCTCGAAGGCCACTCCGCTGTAGATCTGGAACGATGCGGGACTGTCCGATCCGTCGTAGGGCATGCCGGGAAACTTGCGATGGAGCGGATCCAGGTAGTACGTCGCGTAGGTCCGCGCTGCAACGGCGAGCGCGCGCTGCTTCTCGTAGGGTTCCCTGTCGTCCTCCTCCGCGATGCCCGCCATGTACTCCTCCAGCGGCAATTCGTTGATGAGGACGAGCGAGCCCGCGATCACTCTGCACTCGAGGATGCCGCGGAAACGGTTACGCTCGCGGTTCCAACTGACGATTGTCGCAATCCCGCCCTGCGAATCGATGCGAACGATCCCCGTGCCGAGCGAGCGATTCCCCTGCATGGCCGAGCATCCGTCGTTCGTCTTCGTGAGCTGGATCAACGTCGGATCCACCGGCGAGCCGTTCACGGTCGGCTTCCCGGAGACAGTGACCGTCGCCAGATCCGTGCTCGAGGCGTCATCCGTTCCATACCTCAGAAGAATCCGGATCGTCGTCGTGCTCTTGGCGAAGAGCGGCGCCGTCTGCGTGATGCCTCGTCGATCGGGTGGAGAGGCCGGAGTCACGATCAGAGGACGAGGGGGCGGATTCACGACTCCGCTCAATTGATGGGAGAGCAACCGCACGGTCCGCGCGTGCGTTACGGGGGGCGCCGTGTAGACCTGGTACGTCGGCTTCTGATTCGGAGTGCGGACCCGCTGCCCGCTGGCGGCGATGTGATACACGACATCTCCGAAGGCCACGGTCTGCTCGCCGCCCTGGTAGGGAATTCCCATCTTCACGCGGATTGTCGTCGAGGATCCGGCATTCAGGAATTCCGGAGCGAAGAGGCTGTCCACGACCTGCTCGAAGATCCCCGCGTGATCCTCCCACACCGCGAGCCTCCCGGTTCGTCGTTCAATGGTCCCGATCGACGATCGCCGCTGGACCGGCTTCGCTCCCGTTTGGTAGCGCAGGCTGATCAACACTTGCTCGCCCGGTCGTCCCTGGATCTCGGTCCCGCCGACGGGGAAGAGCCCCACGGCTCGCTGCGGGGCGGAGGGGGCATGCGCGAAAGGGGAAGCGGGAGGCGAGGGGCCGGCGGAAACGCTGCCGCTCGACGTTCGCGCAACGAGGAAGGCCACGGCCGCGAGCGGATCTCCCGCGAGCACGTTCTGGCGAATCTGATCGAGCGCGGCGAAGAGAGTGTCGCCGGGGCAGTCGGTGGTGAGCAGCTGCCGATGACCGACGATCGGCGGGAGGGTCTTCCCGTGGAAGAGCGCGGAGCGATGGAGATCGATGCCGTATTTTTCGCTGAGCGAGATCAGCAACCACTGGAGGCTCTTGGTCTGCGCCTGGGTCGGCTGCTCGACGCTGAAGTTCCCCATGAGCGCGATGCCGATCGAACCGACATTGTGACAGTACGCGTGACCGCCGACCACGTAGTCGCCCCCCGCTCTGCCCTCGTAGATCTGTCCGTTCTCGTCGATCACGTAGTGGTAGCCGATGTCGCCCCAGCTGCGGTTCACCGTGTGGTATTGATAGAGCGCGCGCATGCGCTCCAGCGGCGAGCGGGTTTCGCCGGTCACCGTCATCGCCGTGTGATGGATCACGAGCAGCCGCACGCTCGGCGAGTACGATTGCGGCCAGAGGAAGGCTCTGCCCGTCGCGTCTTTGGAGCTCGTCTGCACCGTGCGAAATTCGTCGAGATACTTCTGAATCGTTTCCTGGCAATCGATCACGCGCTGGGCGGGCTGATCCGACCGCTCGGCCAGCGTCACGCGCTCATCGGAGATCGATGACGATGACGCGGTGTTGGACCCAAACAACAGGCTCTCGTCCGCCCCCCACTGCGCGCGCGTCAAAATCCGCGGCGCGCCCACCGAGCCGAGCGATGCGACGCGGTACGTGATCGGCGCTCCGGAGATGCGGATGGGATGCACGGTGAAATCGTCAGTCTCCCCGCGGAAGCGAACGTGCGTGACGGCCTGGGGGAACATGACGAGCTTCGATTCTCGCAACGTCGGATCCTGCTCGTCTTCGATGCCGAGCCTGGTCCATTCCGTCCATGTTCCGTTCACCTCCGCACTCACTTCCAGATTCATGGCATCTCCCGAAACACCGACGCTGAGCGCATCGATGGGATCGGCAAAGGTCTTGATTCTCCCTTCGGACGCACGTGCCACAAACGGCAACAGGATCGTCAGTATCCCCAGCACCGCACACGATCGGAGGCGCATAGGAGAGGAGTATACGAACACAGGTTCCTGGTTACTAGTTTTTGGTTACTGCTTTTGTTGGATAATTTTCTCGTAGTGATCGATCATCCGCTCCGCAGAGAATTTCTCCAGTGCCGTCTTCTGTCCTTGCCGTGCGATCCCTTCTCGCAATGTCGAATTTTGGAGTTTCACGATGGCCCCTCTGAGTGCATTCGAGGATCCTGCGGGCACGATCAGTGCATCCTCGCCATTCTTCAGGTACCCCGCAATGCCGCACGCGTCGGTCACGATGGTCGCAATTTCAAGGCTCATGGCTTCCGCGATCACAAGCCCAAAAGGATCGTGCTCACGCGAGGGCAGGACGATGACGTCGCAGCTTCGGTAGAAGGATGCAAGAGCGGAGACGGTGGGAATCAATTCGATCCGCGGATTCTCGAGTTGCTCCGCAAGATTGATAGAATCGCCCCAGTTGCGGAGGAACGGTTCCTCCTTTCCCTTGCCGACGATTGTCAGGCGGACGTCGGGCAGATCGCGCACGGCCTCGAGGAGGATGTCGATGCCCTTTTCCGGAGAAAGTCTTGCGACACAACCAATGCGGAGTTGCGAGTTGCGAGTTGCGAGTTGCGAATCATTTGCAATTTGCCCTTCGCAATTCGCAATTCGCTCGATTCCATTCGCAATCGCCACAATCTTCTCCGGATCCCACCCCAGGTCGAGATAGATTTTCTTGCTCAATGCCGAGACCACGATCGTCGTCGCTTTGGAACTCAACGTTCGGAGTTTCGGCAGCCACGGGTTCTTCGTGAGCCATCTCCCCGCTCTGTCATGCTCGATCCAGAAGACGCGAATTCCCTGTTGCGTCGCGTATTCCGTCAGAAGCAATTTCTCCGAGAGGCTCAACATGCAGATCGCGTCGAGAGGGGAGAACTGCGCGAGCATCCGTTCGAGGCTGCGGCGCATCGCACCCTTGCGCCATGCGAAGCTCAGGCATGACCACGTCGTCACGGGTGGAGGAGTGATCGAGAGTTCGACGCAGGGAATGCCTTCTTCGCGGCAGCGTCCGAGGAGGACCGGGCAACTTCCGGCGAAGGCGACCGCATGACCCCCCTCGATCAATCCCCGCATCAGCGTGGTCGTCTGGATTTCCGCGCCGCCGTGGGCGCTCTCAAGCGGGAATCTGGTGAAGAGAATTCTCATGAGATTCTGCAGAGGAACCCGCTCAGTGTAGCCGAGCGGGCGCAGCGCAGGGGCGAGCATTGACCATGTGCCTCATCCTCGGCGCGGAGGATTTCGATGTTGCTTCTTGCCATTGAGAAGCCACAAAATCGGTTCTGTCGCCACACAGAACGCTTCAGAGATTGATCATGATCATCTCCTCATCCTCACCCGCCTTGCCGGAGGGATCCGTCGCGACCGCGCGAATGCGGTGCGGTCCCGGCGCAACGGTCGTGAGCGGATAGGTGACGGTGTAGGGTTCCCTCGGAGTGCGTCCGAGGAGCAGATCATCCAAGTAGAACTCGACGTACTTGATGCCGCTCTCGTCGCTGGCATCGGCCGTGATCGTGAGGCC
>JACOTD010000076.1 GCA_016178535.1 Candidatus Peregrinibacteria bacterium | reverse complement strand
GCTTCAGACGACGGACCTCCTTGTCCCTCTCGCGTATCTCCTTCAAGTACCAGACTTCCGGCATGGCCAATACGTATACAGGAGTTGTTCAGAACATGGCAAGTCAATCTGCGCTAGGCGTGGGAATCGGGAATTACCAACAATCAACGTTCTCTCCGTCACTGTCCACTGAACCGTTGTTCACTGTTCACTTCGTCGCTACGACATACACCTCCCTGCTCCGGTCTCTGCTCGCCTCTACCTTCACGATCCGCGCGTCGCACCATCGTTGTTTGATCCATTTCAGGAGCTCGTCGAAGTCCGCGCCGCGGAAAATTTTCACGACGCATCGCCCACCGGATTGCAGATGTTTCGCAGCAATAGTGAAGACACACTGCGCGAGTTCCACCGATCTCCACTGATCGACGTCTTTGATGCCGCTCGTCGACGGCGCGATGTCCGAGAGCACAAGGTCGATTCGTTCGATCTTCTCTTTCGCCAGAATGTCCTCGACGCCGCGCAGATCCGCAATGTCCTGTGGATGCGTCACCACATTCGATCCAATCGGGACGATCGGCGTCAAATCCAGTCCGATCGCTCTCCCCTTCCCTCCGATCTTCTTCGCCGCGTGCTGCAGCCAGCTCCCCGGCGCCGCGCCGAGATCGAGCACTGTCATTCCCGGTTGGAGAAGATGAAACCGTTCATCCAACTCGATCAATTTGTACACCGACCGCGCGCGGTAGCCCTCGGCAGCGGCCTTCCTGCTCCAGGCGTCGTTGGGGATGTAGGGCTTGGGCATGAGCACAGTGTATCAGTGAGTCAGTAGTTCAGCGGTTCAACAAATCCTTCGTGACAAGAAATACTCCCACATACTGAACCGCTGAATCACTGTGCCGCTGCACCGCTTCACAGCGGTTTCTTCTTCGCCACCCCCACTCCCCTCGGGAATTCCCCGGTCGTCGTCGCTGTTTTCCGGAAGACCAGGAGTTGCCGCTCACCATAATTTTTGGGAAGTCTGTACCGATGCTTCTCGAGGAGTGCACAGGAGAGCTCTTCCTGGGCTCGTTTCGATTCCTCGAGTTCTTCCTCAATGTCCATGCTCTTCCACAGCACGATGTGTCCGCCGACGCGCGCGAAGGGCGCGCAGTATTCCAGGAGGACCGTGACCGGCGCCACGGCGCGCGCGGTCACGATGTCGAATCGCTCGCGAAGCTTTGAATCTCTCCCGAATGTCTCCGCGCGTCCGCAGATCAGATGGACGTTCTTCAGATCGAACTTCTTCGCAATTCGGTCCACCGCGTCGATCTTCTTCTTCGTTGCGTCCACTCCGGTCAATGTTGCCTCTGGAAGGGAGATTGCGAGCGGAAAGAGCGGGAAGCCACCACCGGTGCCAATATCCATGGTAGACTTCAGACTTCGGACTTCAGATTTCGGAAAAATTTCCAGGAGAGCGAGAGAATCCAGCACATTCCCGATCCAGCACTTCTCGGTCGTGCGCAGCGCGGAGAGATTGATCTTCGCGTTTTCTTCCAGGAAAATATCGACGAGTTTGCAGAGCCGACCTTCTTGATGTTGTGTAAACATGAATGTTTCAAATTTCGCTCATTGTAGCGCAAATAAATTTTCAATTTTCAATTTTCAATTTTCAATTAGCATAGTGCTATGCCGCACGGAGAACGCATCGCGGAATTCCTCCTCTCGATCGGCGCGGTGCAACTCTCACCGCAGAAGCCCTTCACCTGGGTGAGTGGTATCAGGTCTCCCATCTACTGCGATAACCGGATGATCTACAGCCATCCCGACGCACGCGATATCGTTGTCAATGCGCTCGCCTCGCGCGTGCGCTCTCTGCACGTCCCACCTGACGTCATCGCCGGCACCGCAACAGCCGCCATCGGCTGGGCCGCGCTCGTGGCGGATCGTCTCAAGCTGCCTTTCGTGTACGTGCGCGCCAAGGCGAAAGAGCACGGCGCCAAGAAGCACATCGAAGGTGATCTCCAACCCGGCAAGCACGTGGCCGTCATCGAAGATCTGATCTCCACCGGCGGCAGCTCGCTCTCCACGGTCCAGGCACTTCGTGAAGAAGGCTCTGCGACGGTGAGCGACATCGTCGCCATTTTCACCTATGAATTCCTCGCTGCGCGTGAAGCTGCACAAGAAGCACAGGTTACGTTCCATGTCCTTTCTTCGATCACGACGCTCGTTCAATGCGCCGTCGAACAGGATCGAATCAGTGCAGGAGAAGCGCAGATGGTTCTGCAATTCGTGAAGGAGCCGGAGGGGTGGGGGAAGACCCGTTGACGAAGTGCGAGGGGCGAATTGCGAGTGTCGAAACAATTTTTGTGTTATGAAGTCGCCAGTGCACAGAGTGGAACTTGTAAAAGAAATAGTATAAATTTGCACTGCTTCACTTGGAATATGAACACATCATCGCTTGTCGAAACTTCCTCAAAAATCTCGCGCTTCGACCCTTCAGTTCTTCAGGGCAAGCTCGGCTCAGACAATGCAAATGTTTTTTCAGAGGTTCCCATGTTTCCCCGGTTCAAAGAGTGTCATAGGCCGCGTCGTCGGAATTGTTCCAGAACTCGAACGACGGTTCCGAGGTCCTCAAGAGTGCCGGGCCGGTCGGCGAGAGATCCAGGAGTTGCGGCAGGCGCATCAAGAAGAGGCGCTGCTTTTCCGAAGGCGCTGCGGCGAAGTCCTTCTCCAGCCTGCGGAGGGAAAATCTGGTCATGAAAAATCAAACTTTGAGAGTATTCTACGTTTCGGGTTGCCCTACGGTCAGCAAGCTACAGAGGATTGATGATATTAGAACGGCTTTTGGAAGCCAATATTGTCATATTGCCTGCTCTCATGTATTGACAGGTAAAAATTATAGTGTAAAGTTTGCCGACTCGGCACCCTTCCCTCTACCACAATGAATCAACCTGATGTCAAAGCAATCGATCAACTCTTCGCCTCCGAATTTGTGCCGGAGATTCCCATTCCGTCTCCGTCTTCTGAGCGCAGTCAACAGGGATCCACACAGCGGCAACCTCGTCTTCACATCGAAGAACTGGAGGATCGTTATGGACCTTCTATGCTCTCCATGGCAAGCACTGCGTCCAATGTTGCCATGCCGGTGCACCGTGCCGCTCACGCACGAATGGAACCGCCGCTTCGCGGATACACTCACGACATCCATGGAGTGGCTGCAATGGCATCCGGTCTCGTCAATCAATGGGAAGTTCCGGGTCTCTCGCTCGAGGAACGCAATGCTCTCGATGCATTGCATGCATCATCTGATCATCAGGGTGATGCATTCGGCGTTGATGCGCTCGCGATCAACATCAACGCTCCGCAGCTGCGCATTCCTCATGCAGTGATTGATTGCGATGAGAGTTCGCCGTTAGCATTCGAGAGTACGATGTTCGAGATACCGTAACGTATGTCTCTCTCTCGCGAATCAGTGGAGTGCGGGGCAGTCGTCGTGAACGCCGTCGTGCGCGGTGTCTTGGAGCAAAAGTACAAGAAACTGGAAAAAATAAAAGAAATTATGCTCCAGTCTCGCCAGCAACCTGACATGGCCGGGCCTATTGCGTACTATCGAGCGCTCGTGGAATTCGTTTTCTCCCCAATCGACTACGGGCCTGTCGCGAATTTTTTCTCTTCCCTCCAGGAAGCGTTTCCCATCGCGGAACGACCCGGGGATCACGGTCTCTCAGCGACCACCGAGCGGACGGTGCGTGATCTCCTCGATGAGCGTCTTCGGGAAGGAGGATTCCATGAGTATCACGGGCCGCAGACGGGAATCGAAGCGTGGATTCAGAGCGTCGTCGATTCCATCATGCATCTCTTCGCTTCCACCTCCGGCATGCACCGGCAGAACGGTGAGCAGCGGGCGGCCGCATTCTTGGGAACCACGTTGCTCCTCCATGATCTCATGGCGCCATCGGTCGATTCCTTCCGCAAGTTCGAGAGAGGCGCAAATGAGTTTTCGGTTGTCGGAAGTGCGCAGCGGCACGTGCGTGAGGCCCTCATGATCGCGTGCTTGCGTGCCATGATCGGGAAAGCGGCCCAGGACGATGTTGGCTTCCATGCCGCGCTCCAGAAGTACGTGAGGTGCCACGTGCAGGTCTACGCTCTTCCACCATCCACCCCGCCGAGCGTTCGCAAGTATGTGGAATTGCTCCCGAGGGATCAAGAAGTCATACGATCGTGGTACGAGGAATCTCCTCCCCTGCAGCGTGCATTTCCTGTTGCTGCCGGCATCCTTGCATCGAGCGATCTGCACCGCGAAGGCTGCATGGATGACATTCGCGACGCCCAGCGCGTGCTCCCCATGGGAACAGTGTCCCTGGTCGAACCACTCGATGCATTCGGAAGCATCGTGTGGTACGAATCGAATGGAATCGATCGCGCATCATCGATGAGCATCCTTGCGCGAGAGGGGCATCTCTCCCAACCAGATCAGTCCGTACGTTCCCCTTCCGCTGCCCTGAATCCGGAGGAGCGATTCCGGTGGATGTGCTCAGTCAACGACGCGGGGAAAGTGTACTTTTCCCCCCTCGAACGTCTGGTGTCGCCGCCCGGGGATGAAGCATTCCAACGTGATGCGGACATTGTGCGACGATGTGAGAAGGTGCTGAATCAACGGCTCCTCCTCGAGTGGGGTGCGTACCCGCAGCTCTTCGATCGATTGTGGGATGTCGATTCTCTCCTCATCGTGCGCCTGCCCGGTCGAGATGCCATTCTCTGCGCGCCATCGAGTGCTCCCCTCCTCTCGGAGCTCCTCCAACGCTCTCCGCAAGATGCCTCCGCAACCAACGAGCTCGTCACGCACCTCCATCTGACGCAGGATGATGTCGCACTCATGAGTTTCGCCATCCCTCCGCGTCCAACGCAGGAGATTCCCAAAGAGGCCGTTGAACCCCGCCGCGCATCTGATACATCCATCGTGCAGAAGTATTTCGGGCAGAGGCGACTGTGGAATCTCGGTCTTGCGCTGGCAGTCCTGAGAGCAGCACGAATAACGGTGACACTGCCGGAGCACGGCGGATCGCATGGGATGGCGCATGGCCCGCACAACGAGCGGATGAATTTTCACCCGCAGGCTGTCAACGATGGAGAGGTATTCTCGGCGAACCTCAGAGCGTGTGTCTTGAAGATTGGAGATGTCCCCGCCTTCGTGCAGTGGATACGGCGACAGAAGGAGATGCGAACGATCCTCCAGAAACTGGAGCATGGGAATGGCACCAAAAGCTGATACCACTCGATGACGGCCGATCACGATGTTCAGAACTGCCTCAAAAACCTTGCGCTTCGACCCTTCAATGCTTCAGGGCAAGCTTGCTCAGCGTGACGATGTCATCCTTCGACGAGCTCAGGATGACAGATCAAAACTGTTTCAAAAACCTTGGCTCTCCTTGGTAGAAGAGGCGGAGGTCCGGAATTTGGTGCTTGATCATGATCATGCGCTCCACGCCGAAGCCGAAGGCGAAGCCCTGCCATTCGTCCGGGTCGATGGTGCAGTTCCGCAGGACATTCGGATGGACCATTCCGCAGCCGACGATCTCGATCCATCGGCCCTCGCGGCTTTCCTCTTCATCGCCCTGCCACCGCACGTCCACTTCCAGTCCCGGTTCCACGAAAGGGAAGAAGCCGGTGCGAAATCGGAACTCGGCGGTCGGTGCGATGAGTTCCCGGATCGCCTCCATCATCACCGACTTCATGTTCGCGAGCGACACGTCCTTGCCGATCATCAGGCCTTCGAACTGGTGGAACATGGGCGAATGCGTCGCGTCGGCGTCTTTGCGGTAGACCTTGCCGGGGAAGATCGCGCGGAAGGGGGGCGTATGGCTCTTCATGAAGCGGATCTGCACGTTCGAGGTATGCGTACGCAGGACAAATCGCTCGGAAGCCGGCTTGCTCTTGTCGCTCGGATCCGTGATCCAGAAGGTATCCTGCGCATCGCGCGCGGGGTGGTCCTCGGGGATATTGAGCAAGTTGAAATTGTTCTCCTCCGTCTCGATCTCGGGCCCCTCAGCCACTTCGAACCCCATCCTGCCGAACACCTCCTCCACCTGCGCGATGAACTGCGGGATCAAGTGGAGATGGCCGCGGTCCTTCTTTGGCAGTTCCAGCGTTACATCCAGGCGATCCGTCTCCGCGATGGATGCGACGGAGGCAAGTTCGAGTTCCTTGCGCCGACGTTCCACTGCTTCCGTCAGAGTCTGTTTCATCACATTCATTTTCTTGCCGAGTTCCTTCTTCTGCTCCGGCAATGCGTTTTGGATTTCCTTCATCCGCAGGGTCAGCACCCCGTGCTTGCGCCCGAAGATTTCCTGCTCGACGGCGTCGAGCGCAGGCAGATCGGTCACCGCCGCGACCGTTGCCAGAAGTTCTGGGAGAGAAGGGGACGGGGGCATGCGGGGGAAGGATAGCACACCCCCCCTCACGCATTCAGCGCCAATTCCACGAGCACGAAGATGGTGTAGATCAGGACGGCTATCCACCATGTGAGGATGTGGAGAAGATGAAAGAAGATGGTGATCGCTGTGGCGGAGGCGAGGAGGATTCCCTGTCGAACGGAGATCCCGAGCGTCTTTCCCGCGTCCCACGTGTGGATGGGGAGCACGCGCCAGAGCAGGAAGAAGAACAGCGCGCCCACGGAGCTGATGGTGAGGAAGAGACTCACGAAGAACGCGGGCAGCGCCTGGAGCGGGGCGCTGAGCGGACTCACGCGGAAGAGCACGATCAGCAGCGATGTGGTCGAGAGCAGAGCCGAGAGGATGATGCCGAAGAGGAGGGAAGTCATTGGAGTCTTTTCATGTTTTCTTACCACGCTCCTCGAGGAACTGCTTCAGCGCCTTGAAGTCATCGAAGAGTGATTGCCGCAGGTTGCCGTTGTGGAGCGCTGCGGCGGGATGGTAGATCGGGAAGACCGTCACATCGTCCGTCAGCTTCTGCGGTTTGCCGTGAGCGTTCGTGATGCTGAGCTTCTGGAAGAAGTGCCCCAGCGCATGCCTCCCCAGCGGCACGATGACCTTGGGCTTGATGAGCGCGATTTCCATTTTGAGCCAGGGCATGCATGCGTCCTTCTCCTCGGGAGTCGGATCTCTGTTCCCGGGCGGACGGAACTTCACGACGTTGCTGATGTACACGTCCTCCTGCTTGAGGCCGATGGATGCCAAAAGCTCATCCAGAAATTTCCCCGCCGGACCCACGAACGGCCGTCCCTGCCTGTCTTCCTGCTCGCCCGGCGCCTCGCCGATGAACAGAATCGTGGCATGCGGATTTCCTTCGCCGAGAACGGGGTTCGCATGCTTTGCAATAGCGATCGCTTTCCAATCCCTGAGTTTTTCCTTGAGGGTATCGAGGGTGAGGGTGGGCATGAGGCAAGGTATGAAGACATCTCAGTATTCCGCTTTCATGTTCTTCATGCGCGCATCGAGCTTCGACCGAAGTTTCTTATCCCCAAGCGCCAGAATCTTCAGCGCCGCCAGCACCGCGTTTTTGGGATTCACCACGGTCATGGCCGGGACATCGGAGGGAAGCTGTAGGCTGGAATGGATGTTCACGAGGTAGTCGTCGTGGTCCTTGAGCGGCGGGCAGTTGATGACGGGGCACAGGCAGGTTCCCGCAAGCACACCGCCAAGTCCGTTGCTCATGCCGACGACGGCGATGACCACGGTCGGTTCCATCCGCGCGTTCAGCTTCTCCACTTCCTTCACCACTTTCTCGGGGACTTTATGAGCCGAAGCCACGATAATTTCTGAGCTGACGCCGAATTCCTTCGCCATGTCGGCCATCTTCTGCGTGAATTCCGTGTCCGATTTGGAGCCGAGGAGGAAGGTGACGGGCATGTCGAAAGTGTACAGTGGAAATTGAATAGTGAACAGTGTGTGAGGTGTGGTGGAGCTGAGGGGACTCGAACCCCTTGCCTCTTCCATGCCATGGAAGCGCTCTACCAGATGAGCTACAGCCCCATGAGTGAGTGAAGTGAGTCGAATGGTGCGCCCGGCAGGATTTGAACCTGCGACTTCCAGATCCGCAATCTGGCGTTCTATCCAGGCTGAACTACGAGCGCACGATGATGAAGAAAAAGATCAGAAGAATCGAGTATGTGCGCCGAAGCCTGGAGGGCTGCCTGCCCGCCGAAGTCAGCCGCAGCCGACGGAGGCGGGAACTACGAGCGCACGATGATGAAGAAAGAACAAATCCTGTCGAGTTGGTTGCGAAAGGGTACCACCGCGGAGAGTGGCTTTCTAGACCTTTCAGAATCTTGGGTATCAAAAAACGCCCCGCATCCGCAGGGCGCTCTTCGAGATTGCTTCGGTGATCACGAATGGACCGAGCTCAAGCTGTTGGAGCTGGGGCAGCTCTTGGCGACGACTGCATTGCCGCAACGTTTCTCCATGCAGCCGGTATCATTGTTTTTCGCCACGGTGCAGCTCGCACTTGTCCCATTCGTCGTTGCGCTCGGTGACGTCGTCTGTCCTGCGTTCCTGACACGGCAATCATTGAGCTTCGTTTTGAGGTCATTCACGACTTTCTGCACGTTGGCATCTCCGGGATTCACCAGAAATTTATCGTACGCGTACTGCAGCCCCGCTTCGCTGTCGCTGCAGGGGCCCTTCATCGTGTTCGTCCCGGAGGGGACGGGGGGGAGGGGCATCGGTATGGGTTTCGCGGTCGTTGTCATCTGCTTGCAAATCGCGGCCATCTCACAGCTGTTGAAACGAAAGCCGTCGGCACACACAATTTTCGTGCATCCGCCTTCCTTCGTCTCGGTGCATGTGCCGGTTGGTTGCGACGTCGTTGTCTGCGAGTGCTCCGTCTCCGACCTCTGCACGCAGCCGATGAATGTATAACAGGCGCCGTTTTTCTTCACAGTGACTCCCATGCCCTGCGCCTTGCAGGCTTGCGCCTTGCTCGCAACGTCCTGCATCGACGTGGGACATGGAGTGGTGGTAGTTGGAGCGGTTGTCGGCGTCGTTTTCCGATGATCGCCGGAAACGCAGGAGACGGAAGTGTAGCAGACACCATCCTTCGTCACCTTCGCGCCCATGCCCTCTGCTTTGCATGCTCGCGCTTTCGCGGAGACGTCTTGCGGGGACATGGGACAGGAAGGCAAGGATGTTGGAGCCGTTCCGGTTGTTGTCTCCTTCTGGTCACTTTTCACGCATCCGTTGAACTCCTCGCACCCCGTCGTCGCGTTGCGCGTCACGCTCGCGCCCATGTCTTTCGTGACGCAATCATGGGCGGCGGCGGAAAGCTGCTGCGATGTCAGGGGGCACTGATCGGTCTTCACGAAGTTCGTGGAGGACGTCGATGAGGAAGACGATTGCGTCTCCTCGGCTCTCGCGATCGAGAGGAGGAGGACCAGGGGAACGGCGACGGCGCACACCGCGGTCGCGAAACGCCGGAAAGTGATCATGGGAACAGGGAGGGAAACGCGGCGATGATTCTTCACGCACGAAAAATTCACGTCAACGATCCCGTCTTGCCGCAGACGAGGATTGGAATGCTTATGATCTATTCTGTGAAAATCAGCGATTCCACTTCCTTCAGCGTTTCCCGAAGTTTTCCCTCACGATTGATGACGCGGGCGGAGCATGCGCTGGCGGAAGAGAGCTCGCGCTCCATGCTCCCGAGTCGTCGGTGGAATTCTTCCGGAGACATCGCGGAACGTTTCGTGATGTGAACGATGAGCTGTTCCTTGCTCTCCGGCAGGATGAAGATGGATTGGAGCCTGTACGGGGCGTTCTTCCCGGCGAAGAGCATATGATTGCTGATGCTCTGAAACCCCTGCACATCCACCTCCCGCACGACGATCTTCCCCTTGCGAATCCATGGAATAATCTCATCGATGAGCGTGCCGTAGCGTGCACCTTCGTGAACGGTTGCCCATTCCAGGAGTGCATCCGTCGCGATCGATCGATCGAATTCGGCGTCGGAGACGAATCGGTAGAGATCGTCTCCTTCCCCCTCGCGCCGCTTTCGCGTTGTCGCCGAACGCGGGAAATGGAGAGAAGGACAGGTCGAACGCAATCTCTGGAGAATCACACTCTTGCCGACCCCACTCGGACCGATGATGAGGACGAGTTTGCCGCGCTGGAGGGGGTCTTTCTGCTTGGTGGGTGGGGATTTCGGTGCCATTGGTCGGATAGTACCGGGCAGACGAACATTGTGCATCTTCTCTTTCTGTTCTATAATGGGGAGATTTGCTCTTTGGAAACTCCCCCTCACCTTTGATGCAGGGAGATACCAGCAGTGGAACCTCATTCCTGCCACTCCTGATCTCTCCCTGCCTCTCCCACGGCACTCCCCTGTACCAGACGCTACGCGTCGGTACAGGGTACACGACTACCGTGGACCCGAGGTTCCCTCCACTGGAGGGATCCGACTTCCTCTCCGCACGCTTCGGTGGTGCGGAGAACGCACACACACAAACACCTCGCTTCCGGAGAACACAGGAAGACCCTACGACACAAACACACACGAGCCGCCGTCTCCCGATACGGCAATGGGTAGGGAGCTGCAGTGGAAGTCGCACTGCACCAATCCGCCAGCCTCTGGCTGGCTGACCCTCTGCCCCGTGCCATTCTGGACTTCACAGGAGTTCAGGACGGTGCGGGGCTTTTGGTGCGTGTGGGATGACGTGTTCAAGGCTTTGGCTGAAAACTGAAACCGAGAGATGAGTGTGCATGGTTCAACAAACCTCAAAAACAGAAACGAGATTCGGGTCGCTGAAGAAATCTCTCTTGGAACAGGATTTTTGTAGCCAAATTATAGGACAAAAAACTTGCCGGAAGATCAGGAAGAGATATACAATATGTCTGTATTCATACGAAGAGGGATCCAAACGGTCTCGTCCCTAAGGAGCCCTTTTCTTTTGCGTGAATGAAATTTTGGATTGAATGTCCGAGTTTTCCAGATAATCAAAAAATTCAGAACCGAGTTTGTTGTAGAGAGAAGAGGCGAATTGTCTGTTGGGAAACAACAACTTTTTGAAGACATCTCTTTTGACGAGATAATCCACAAGCTTCTTGTAATCGCCATCACCGGAAACAAGAAGTATCTTGCTGAAGTCTTTTCTCTCCATCAGCGTCTTCATCGCCTCAAAAACGATATCCGTATCCACATTGCCTTGCTTGATGCCTTTCAAAGTCGAGCTATGTTCCTTGAAGAGTGTCCATGATCGTGGGTCTAGGATGAGGACTTCTACCCTCTTCCTTTCTTCCCCATGGCCACGTCCATCTTCAAGAACAATTTCCCCGGAGCGGAGAAACTCCAACAGGCAGTCGATACTGCCGACTACATCATCGGC
>JACOTD010000082.1 GCA_016178535.1 Candidatus Peregrinibacteria bacterium | reverse complement strand
GGCAGACGAACTGGAAGCACGGAAGGTGATCCCGTACTCCGAGGAAGTCCTGCGGGAGTGCGCGGGGGAGTTCGCCCTCCTCCCGACGCATCCGCTGGACCTCCCTGGCTTCCAAGCCTGTCACCCCGAGCGGTTCGTGGACGACCCGGATAATCCGTGGGTCGGGCAGAAGCAGCAGCGGAAGCTGTGGTCGTCGCGAGTGACGACAGTGCCATGGCTTCTCATCCGCAAGAACCCGGTGCCAGATTCCTGCAGCCAATCACAGGCCAACCAGGAGGGGCACTTGCGGACGAAGTTTTCGAAAGAGCGGTTCGTTCTGCCCTGTGAATACGCGGATGCCGGATTGAAGATGTTCCTCGAAACAAGACAGAAGCTCTGCGAGGGCTTCCGGATTCGTTTTGCAGTGCAGACGGCTGAGGGCTACTGGGTCAGCGTGGGCTGGAATGGTGACCGGCTGAGCTTCTACAGCTGGCGCGCGGATGCCCGCGAGAACATCGGTTCTCCCTCCGCTCGGGACTCCTGAAACTTGAGAATCGAGCTCTTGAATTCTTTGCATTCTTGAGACTTGAATCTTGACCGCTCTGTGGCATCTGTCACAGAGCGGTTTTTTTGTGTATACCCCTTCGCTTTCATTTTCTCAATTTTCTCTCCACATCCGTTGTTCTCCATTTTCCTCAAGAAGACGTATGAAAGCTACGGAGGCATGCTTTGGAGAGTTTGCTGATTGTCCAGATTTTGTGGGATTCCTTAGTGAAACGAGTATACAATGAGGTCGCGCTTCGCTCATGTAGCGGCGATCACGGTTTCCGCTCGTGGTGCGCCCTTCTCCCCACTCACCAGAGTCTGCGAATCCATGGAAACGCAGAGCGTGTGACGGAAGAATGTCCAAAGAGAAGGAAGTCCGTGCCCGTTTCTTGCGGAGGTGCTGCAAGGCTGCTCCCAAATGGAATACAGCGGAGAGAGATGGCTCAATGCCATCTCAATCCGCAGTGATACCGGATGGAAACGGGTACCGTACAGACGGCTGAGGGCAACTGGGTCAACGTGAACTGGAATAGTGACCAGCTGAACTTCAACAACTGGAACGCGAATGCCAACGAGAACATCGGTTCTCCCTCCGCTCGGCACTTCCTTCTCTCCTCTCTCAAAAACTCCTCTGGGGGGGGGCCCTCGTATCGGCGCTCTTCACTGATTTGATCCATCCGCCGAGCATCCGCCCGATCTCATCGACGATCTGCTGAATGGAAACGCTTTTCTTCAGATCGATGGCCTTCGTATCCCGGGCGAGTCGCAAGAGCATGCGCAGGAGATTCAGCTTCATGCTGGCGCGCTCGAGTGCCGAGAGTTTTTCTGCTTTCGGGAGCTGGCTCGCGAGGAGAATGAATTCGATGATTTCCAGGAGCACGTTCTCCGATCTCTGCCAGAGCGTATGGCGGTCGGCCTTCGGCACGAGGTTCCGGATGCCATGGAAGGTCTTGTACAGTTCGTAGGCCTTCTTGAAGATGGGGATATCCAATTCCTCCATAGACGCATGAAAGTGCACGAGCATATCTTCGATCGCATCGCCTTGCCAGAGAACCTGTTCGCCGCATGGGAAGAATTCCGCAAAGGAAAAGGATCGCGGGAGGATGTACAGATCTTCGAACGGAACCTGGAGACACACATTTTCGCCCTCCATCGCGACCTCGCTGCGCAGACCTATCGTCACGGCCCGTACGGCGCCTTCACCATCCAGGATCCCAAGCAACGTCGCATCCACAAGGCGGCGGTGCGCGACAGGATTCTCCATCATGCCGTCTTCGCGGCGCTCAATCCCGTCTTTGAGCCTGCCTTCATCGCGCATTCGTTTTCCTGCCGCAAGGGGAAGGGGACGCATCGTGGAGTGGATGCCCTGGAACGGATGCTGCGACAAGAGAGTCGCAACCGCACGCGGCCGTGCTTCGTCCTCAAGTGCGACGTCCATCGGTTCTTCGCGTCCGTCGATCATGCCATCCTGCTCACGATCCTCGGCAAAAGAATCAAGGATGATCGGGTGATGACGCTGCTTGGGGAACTCGTCGGGCGCTTCGGCGATGGGAAGGGAATTCCCATTGGCAATCTCACCTCCCAGCTCTTCGCCAACGTGTACATGAATGAGCTTGATCAATGCATGAAGCATGAGCTTCACCTCAAGCGGTACATCCGCTATACGGATGACGTCGTCGTGCTTTCGAACGATCGCGACTCTCTGCAAAACCTGCTTCCATCAATCCGATCATTTCTCCGTGGACATCTCCGTCTTGAACTCCATCCGCGCAAAGTCACGATCCGCAAGCATCGCCAGGGCGTCGACTTCCTCGGCTACGTCCTCCTGCCGCACCATCGCGTTCTTCGGACAAAGACGAAGCGGAGGATGGTTCGCAAATTGCAAGAACGCGTTCGCGTTCTCGGCGATGCCGAGGATCGCGCCGACACCATCGAGCACTCCTTGCAGTCCTACCTCGGCGTCTTTTCCCATGCGAATGCATACCGCATCAGCCAGGAACTGCGGAATCAGTGCTGGTTCTGGATGAACGAGTGATTACACTTCCATGCCTGTCCGTTCGATCTCCCGGGCCAGAGTGAAGAATGGTCGCTGAAAATCTTCGGGATGGAGCGTCACTGTTTCAATACGGAGATCAATGTCTTTACTGGCGAGAAGAATGGTGCCGCCTTCATGGATGCGTGAAGAATCAAAAGCATCGGTGATGACGGCGATGTCGATGTCGCTTTCGGTCCCTGCGGTATTCTTTGCGACCGATCCGAAGAGCACAACGTGATGCACGGGATAGCCCCTGCGAAGAAGCAGATCCTTGAATCGCTTTGCCACTTGCATGCCTTCGTCGCGGTTCATGAAAAGAGAGAGGAAAGAAATGCCTCGATCGCTCGAATCCAGTTTGTCACGCTCTCTGCCGTTGCTTCTCGTTCAGCCCACAAGGGATCATCATAGCGTGCCGCCACGGCGTACTCATTCAAGTCCGCGAGAAATTCTTTCTCCTTGTTTGTCCATTCGTGCTTTCCTTGCAATGCGATGTGCAGAAGGTCATGAGTGAGAGGGGCTTCTCTGCGATGCTCTTCCATGTACAGAGCCTTGAGCGCCTTCTCGACAGCCAAGTGGCGATGGAACAGTGCTGCAGGATACTGGCAGCCCTCGTTCAACAGCTTTCCGCTATACTGTGATGAAATGTCCAAATCTCTCACCCCTCGACATCCTCGGGGTCTCGCGCGACGCTTGACCGTCGCGTACTTCACGATGGAAATCGCGGCCACGGATCGCATTCCGACCTTCGCCGGTGGGCTCGGCGTGCTCGCGGCGGACATCATGCGTTCCTCGGCGGATCTCGGCGTCGATGCCGCTTGCGTGAGCGTTTGCTGGCAATTCGGGTACCTCAAGCAGGCGATTCGTCCTGATGGCACGCAGAGCTATGAGCAGGTGGCGTGGGATCCGAGCAAGGAACTCACGAAGTTGCCGCAGACGATCAGTGTGCAGATCGAGAGGCGCACGGTGAAGGTCGGTGCATGGATGATGGAGTACACGAGCGGCAACAGCGCGACGAAGGGGCATGCGGTCCCTCTGTATTTCCTCGACACCAATCTTCCGGAAAACACTCCCGAAGATCGCGCGATCACGCAGCACCTGTACGGCGGCGATGCCGCGATGCGCATGAAGCAAGAGGTCGTGCTGGGGTGCGGGGGCGTGCGGATGTTGCGAGCGCTTGGGTACGACGATGTCGGCACGTTCCACATGAACGAGGGCCACTGCGCATTCCTCACGCTCGAGCTCCTCCGCGAGCGCGGGTTCAACGATGCTCTCGTCCGCGGGAGCTGCGCCTTCACCACCCACACGCCGATCAAGGCCGGCCACGATGTATTCGGCTACGAACTCGCATGGCGCATCGCCGGGAATCTCCTCCCGTGGCATATCAAGAAACTCGCGGGAGAAGACGCGCTCTCCATGACGCAACTCGCGATGACCTTGAGTCGCTACACGTGCGGCGTTTCCGCGGTCCACGGCGAAGTGGCGAGGAAGATGCTCGGCAATTCCGCAATCGATTCCATCACGAACGGCGTGCATCACGTGGAATGGGTGTCGCCCGACATGACGAAGCTCTTCAATACCTACATCGCAGGATGGCAGGATGACCCCTCGCTCATCACAAAACATTGCCGCGATATTCCGGACGATGCCCTCTGGCATGCGCACGAGCAGGGAAAGCTCCGTCTGCTGCATGTCGTGAGAGAGCAGACCGGCCTCACGCTCAATCCCGACCGTCTCACGATCGCGAGCGCTCGCAGAGTCGTCGCCTACAAGCGTCCCGAGCTCCTCTACACCGATCTCGTGCGCCTCAAGGAAGTCTGCTGCGGTCGAGTCCAGATCATTCATGCAGGCAATGCGCACCCCGGCGATGTCTTCGCGCAGGAAGTCATCCACCGCATGATCGATCACTCCAAGGAGTTGCGGGACTGCATGGATATCGCGTATCTGCCCAACTACAATCCCGAGCTCGCCAAGCTCCTCGTCGCGGGCGCGGACGTGTGGCTCAATACCCCCGCCCGCCTGCATGAAGCTTCGGGGACCTCGGGCATGAAGGCCTGCTTGAACGGAACGATCAACCTCTCCACGCTCGACGGCTGGTGGGTGGAGGGCTACCACAGGGACCCCGAATCGGGCTGGCGCATCGGCCCCCTGGCGTTGCCGCTCGGCGACGAAGACACCCGACGCATCGATGCCGAGGACCTGTACACGCAGCTGCAGTACGCCGTCATCCCCGAGTACGAATACCCCGGGCACATCCGCTGGCTGCGGAGGATGAAGCGCTCGATCGGCCTCATGGGCCACTTCAACGCCAATCGGTGTGTCCAGGAGTACGTCAGCAAAGCGTGGAATAGATAAGAGTTGCGAAGGACGAAGGGCGAATTGCGAATGATGGACATCATTCGCACTTCGCAATTCTCCTATTTTCATCGGAGACAGAGGATACGCTCTGACCAATGTGCTACCATTTTCTCCCTTGTCCAAGCCCTTCTCCATTGTCGGAATCCTCAACGTGACGCCGGATTCGTACGTCGACGGCGGACGCTACACTTCCCTTGATTCAGCACTGAGGAGGATCGAAGCGATGCTCGGTGAAGGAGCAGACATCGTCGAGATCGGCGGCGAATCGACGGGGCCGAATTCCAAGGACGTTTCGCCGGAGGAAGAACGCAGCCGCGCGCTGCCGGTGCTCATCGAGGCGCGCAAGCGCTGGGCGGATCTCCCGATCTCCATCGACACGGCAAAATCAACGATCGCCAAGGAAGCGCTCGATGCCGGTGCGGCGATGATCAACGATGTGACGGCGGGAAGAGGGGACTCGGCGATGTTCCAGGTGGTTGCCGTGCACCCGAGCAAGCCGAAGCTTGTTCTCATGCATGCGAAAGACTCAGCCTCTCGCACGACGATTGAAGCACGGCACTACGATGACGTGATGGGAACGGTCATCGAATTTCTCGAGAAGCAAATCGAAATTGCTCTTGAAGCAGGCGTGCAACGATCGCAGATTATTCTCGATCCTGGGCTCGGTCATTTCCTCTCCAGTGAAGCGAAATACTCGTACACAATTCTTGCACAGCTTTCTCGTCTCGCCGCACTCGGATTCCCGATCCTCGTGAGCCCGTCTCGCAAATCCTTCCTCGCGGGTCCAGAAAACCTCAAAGCTTCTGACCGTCTCGCGGGAACAATTGCCGCTTCCGCGATCGCCATCCTCAACGGCGCGCACTCCATCCGCACGCACGATGTCGCGGAGGTCAGACGGGGATGTGAAGTCGCTGCTGCACTGCTCGATGCTGTTTCTCTGCCTTCGCCAAGAAGCGGGAAACGAGCAATGAGCAATGAGCAATGAGACACCACAGTTCAAGGTTGATTCCCTCTCGAATTCCCGAAACGGATTATCCACCGCCCGTCGCCGCCAGCACAACGAACTGCACGATCGAAAAGCTCACGAGGATCACGATGAGGCCGATGATTGCGCGGATGATCAGCGATTTGGCCTGCTGGATCTGGTCGTCTCTCCCGAAGTTCACGACCATCAGCACGCCGGCGTAGATGATGACCGCAACGGCCGCCAGCCCCATGAAGGTCAAGATGAACGCGATGACCTTGGCGATCGCGCTCACGGCGGGAATGGCGGTGGGATGGAAGTCTTTTGCGCCGATGGCGGTCGCGAGGACTTCGCGGAAGACGATGAGCAGAATGCCCGCCACGACCGCGAAAATCGTACGGCGCATGCTCGCCACTCCTTCCTCCGACTTCACCAGCGCTTTGACGGCGCTCGTGATGATCATGGTGACGGCGAGAGCAGAGACGAGGACGAGCGCCCAATTGATGAGTCCTTGGATTTCTCTACTGAGGATGCCAGCTCCGATCTCCGGATTCTTTTCCACTTCACCGTGCAATCCGTAGAAGGCCGCAACGAACGGTTCGATGAGGAACGAAATGACCACGCCGGCGATGGAAGCGCTGAAGATGCCGCGCGCCTTGGTCACGGCGTCATCCTCTTGTCCCACGATCATACGGAAGGCCGAGATGCTGATCATCAGGGCCGCGATCGTGATGATCAGGGGCCGCAGGGTGTGGAGGATTTGCAGAGCGATGTCGACGAATCCCTGCCCGCCGCCTGCACCGCCGATGCCGCTCCCCCCTCCGACACTGTTGACGATGGTCTCGATGAATCCCTGCGCGTGCGCGTGCACGGGGAGAAACGTGCCGATCAGCGCCGAGAGAATGGTGAGCAGGATCATCATGGGCTGAACGCGACGAATGTTTGCACGAGGGCGTAAGCCACGAGCACGATGATGAGCGCGATGATGCTGGTGCGGATGATCGTCTTCGCGCGTTCCTTGAGCTGTTCATCGACGGAGACCACGAGGAGGATTCCAGCCACGATGAGCATAATCACGGCCAGTGTGCCGAAGATCGTGAGCATGAAGTTCGCGATGCCCGCGATCTCGGCGGCGATCGGGCTTGAGCCGGAGCCGGGAGCGAGCGCATCCGTGATCGGCTTTGCCAGAAGCACGAGGGCCACGCCGATAAACCCCGCGATCAGGCGCTTGCGAGCCTTTTCGGTCTGCTCCTGCTCGCCCTGCGATGCGATGAGGCGTATCGCCTGGATGACGATATTCGCGATGAGTGCCGTTGCGAGGATCAACTGGAAGAAGAAGAGCACTCTGCCGTAGATTGCCGTGTTGACGGGGTCCACCGTTACGATTCTCTCTCCGTTACTCGTACTGAAGGCCTGTCGCAGCAAATCGGAGAGCCCCACGATCGCCGCTCCGATGATCGTGTAGTACAGCGAAGACCGTGCCTCGCCCACGGTGCTCTCGTTGGTGCTGTAGAAGATCATGCTGACCATGCTGACGAAGAGCATCACGACGGCCACGGCGACGAAGATCACCTCGAGCGCAGTCACGATGTGGGTGTTGACGTAATCGGTCAATCCGTTCACTCCGTTGCCGCTCGTTGCACACGGCAGGAACGCGCAGGCACCCGCTGTCCAGTCTGATGGCAGCGAGAAGGCGTAGGCCGGGAGCGGCAACAGGATTCCCAGGAAGATGAGGAACCGACGCATAAATCCTTGCATTATAGCAGAGAATCCATTGCTGAAGAATACGGTTTTGGCAATGATTGGCCACTTTTTCGTTGCTCTTCTCTTCGTTCGTCCTACACTGCTTACACTATGGCAACCTTCAATCCCGTCACCAGTCGTCCCATCGTTCTCTCGCCTTCCGTGGAGGCGCAGGTCTACGGACTCTTCGCGCTCGCGATGGGACTCTCCGTTGCGGGCGTCCTCATCGGCATTCAGTTTGCAAATCAGCTCCTCACGACCGGCATGGCGTTCCTCTTCGTCATCGTCGAGTTTGCAATCATCCTTACGTCCCGGTGGTGGATGGAGCGAAGCCCGCTCAATTACCTGCTCTTCGGCGTCTTCCCATTGCTCTCGGGCATCACCGTCACGCCATACATTCTGTACGTGCTCATCGGTTACGCGAACGGCGCTTCCATCCTCATCAACGCACTCGTGGCTACGACGTTCATGGCCGCAGCTTCGGCCGTTCTGGCGCGCACCCTTCAATGGAACTTGGCCGGAATGGGTCGCTCGCTTATGATCGGCGTCATCGGGCTCATCGCTCTCGGCGTTCTCCAGATCATCTTCCCGGGACTGCGGACCGGTCCCGCGGAACTCATCGTCTCGGGGCTCGGCATCGTCATCTTCGCGCTCTTCCTCGCGTTCGACATCCAGCGCATCCAGCAGATGGCGAGAGTGGGCGCGAATCCTTTCCTGATGGCCCTCAGCCTCTACCTCGACATCTTCAATCTCTTCCTCTACGTGCTCCGGTTCATGCTGGCGTTGTCGGGGAATAGAAGAAGATGAGTGACGAATTACGAATTACGAATTACGAATTACGATTTGTGGCATTATGGGATTGTTATTTCATTCGTAACTCGTCACTCGCAACTCGCAACTCGCAACTCGTCATTCGTAATTCTGCCCATCCCTTTACTTCCACAAGCCCAAAAGTAATTCTCGTCGCTCCACACTGCGGTTCCCTCAGTGTACATGTCCAAACGCCCCACCCCCAAAAAACGCAAGCCCAAGTCCGACGGACGGCGACAGCACTCGGAGTTCCTGCTCCTCGAAGTTCGACGGCTCAGAAATCTCCAGAACTCTCCCTACGCCGTTCGCGCAGAGCCGAAGAACAAAGCGGACAAGGCGCTGAAGGGGATCACCAGGATTAAAGCGTGAAGAACGAATTGACAATTGAAAATTGACAATTGAAAATTCAGGAGGAAATTCGAGACCCGTACTGCTCCCATAATTTCACACTTCGACTCCGCTCAGCATGACCCATACTTCAGATATCAGAGTAATCTATGAGTGACCCTGAGCCGTGTCGAAGGGTCAATTTTCCATTCTCAATTTTCAATTTGTCATGGCCAGACGCAGACACCAGTCCCGCATCGCCGTTCTGCAAGTGCTCTTCGAGCGGGAGAAGCATCCCTCCTGCGCTCCCGAGGCGGCGCTCGCGCGGGATGCCGGGGAACTGGGGGAATTCGATCAGCCGTTCGCGGAATCATTGCTCGAAGGAGTGCTCTTGAATGAGGATGACGTCCGCGCATCCGTCCAGAAGCATGCGCCCCAGTGGCCGCTCGACCGCATGGATCCCATTTCCCGTTGCATTCTGCTCATCGGCGCGTACGAGTTGCTCTTCGGGAACGACGCGCCGCAGGCGGTCGTGATGAACGAAGCCATCGAGATCGCCAAGGAGTACGGCACGGAGGAGAGCGGGAAGTTCGTCAATGGAGTCCTGAACGCGATTGCGCACGGCGCGAGAACGAATTGACAATTGAAAATTGACAATTGAAAATTCAGGAGGAAAGTCGAGACCCGTACTGCTCCCATAATTTCACACTTCGACTCCGCTCAGCATGACCCATACTTCAGATATCAGAGTAATCTATGAGTGACCCCGAGCCGTGTCGAAGGGTCAATTTTCCATTCTCAATTTTCAATTTCTTATGTCCTCACCTGCCCCCTTCACCCTTCTCGAGAAAGCCATCGGCGTGCGGTTCCGCAAAAAGGATCATGTGATCCAAGCGCTCGTCCACCGCTCGGCGGTCCGCGAGAGCTCGACGTACGGGAACAATGAGCGTCTGGAGTTTTTGGGCGATGCCGTCCTGGAGCTTGTTGCCACTGAATACTTGTTTCGAGTCTCCGGGCGCTCGGAAGGCGAGCTCACGAACTGGCGATCGGCACTCGTGCAGGGGGAGCACCTCGCGCAGGTCGCTCGGGAGCTGAAACTCGGGGAGTACCTCTTCATGAGTCGCGGTGAAGAAGCCAGCGACGGTCGCGCAAAATCTTCCACGCTCGCCAATGCACTCGAAGCCCTCATCGGCGCCATCTATCTCGACAGGGGATTCGAGGAGGCCAAACAGTTCTGCGAGACGCACATCCTCCGCCACCTCCAGGAACTCATCGCGCAGGGAAAGCATCGGGATGAGAAGAGCTTCTTCCAGGAGCGATCCCAGGAGAAGCACGGCGTCACGCCCCACTACGAGGTCCTCGAAGAAGTCGGCCCCGATCACGAGAAGAACTTCACTTCCGCCGTCTACATCGGTGAAGAGAAGATCGCGGTCGGCTCGGGCAATTCGAAGCAGCGAGCCGAGCAAGCAGCCGCGAAGGCGGCGTTGAAGGCGAAGGGGTGGAAATAATCGTCTCGCGCACCAAGAATCACCACCATGAGAGTTCCTTTTCTAGGCGCGACCTGAAGCATTTTTCTTGAGCAATGCCGCCGCTAGTTTTTTCGATTTTTTCATGAGACGCTTGTCGTTCAATGTCCATTCCTCAACATCCTGCTCGCTAGCCAACCAACTTTTCGTTTGTTTCGGTTCCAGTGCACGTTCGATAAAAGCCGTCTTTGCACTCGTATATCCCTCTCTATCGTTTTTGTATTTGAGAGACAATGTTTTCTTCAGAGCAGCATATTTCTCTGCAACTGCGTGACTTCCTCGAAGCAGATTACGAAATGCAATGGCTTCTTTCCACTCTTTTCCTTGATAGGAAATCAGATGGAGATGATGGGTCCGTTCAGTTTTTTTCTTATTCATATGCATGAAGAATCGCCTATCAGGAAGGCTTGCATTGAACTCTTCTGGATAGAGATATCCGAGATTTTTCAATTCTCGAATCAAGCCATCCGCTTCTTGCATTGACCGTACGCCGGCAATGATATCGATGACAGGCTTGGCGGCGAGACCAGGGACGGCGGTACTGCCAATGTGTTCGATGGCGACAATAGTATTACCGATGGCATCTTGCAGGCGCTTCTTCTCCATCGCAAAACTTGCTGGCCAATTCTCAGAATAAGGCACGATGATGATTTCTTCGCAGCCTATTGTGGGAATATCAGGAGACATCATCCCATCTTAATTTCAATGTCCACCCCGCTCGGCAAGCTCAAGTTCTGCAAGCTCTCGACCGTCTTGAACGTCGTCTCGCTCAAATCAATCAAGCGGCGATGCGTGCGCATCTCGAATTGGTCGCGGGCGTCTTTGTGGACGAAGGTCGAACGGTTGACGGTGAACTTGCGGATGTTCGTGGGGAGGGGGATTGGGCCGTGGACGACGGCGCCGGAGCGCTCCGCGGTTTCGATGATCTTCGTCGCCGTCTCATCGAGCACCGTGTGATCGAAGGCCGAGAGGCGGATGCGGATAATCGAGACTTTCGAGTGTTCCTTCTTGGGCACTGGTTCGGGTTTTGCCTTCGCCTCTTTGACTTTTGTTGGAGGCCTTGCCTTTGCCTCTTTCACCTGTGTCACAGGCCTCTTCGCAGGTTTCTTCACGGCAGCTTTCTTCACGGGGGATTTCTTCGCAGGCGATTTCTTCGCGACGGGGTTCATGGGCGGCAGAGGGGAAAGATCAATTGGAATGAACGATTGGATGAACGATCGTAGAGACGCCGCATGCGTCTCTACGATCGAATGATCATTTGATGATTTTCGTCACCACACCTGCCCCGACCGTGCGGCCGCCTTCGCGGATCGCGAAGCGCGTGCCGTTTTCCAGTGCGACCGGCTGGCCGAGCGTCACCGTGAATTTCAAATTATCGCCGGGCATCACCATCTCCACGTTCGCCGGAAGCTCGACGGTTCCCGTCACGTCCGTGGTGCGGATGTAGAACTGCGGCTTGTATCCTTTGAAGAACGGCGTGTGGCGGCCGCCTTCCTCTTTGCTGAGCACGTAGACTTCGGATTCGAAGTTCGTGTGTGGAGTGATGGAGCCCGGCTTGGCGAGCACCTGGCCGCGCTCGATGTCCTCGCGCTCAATGCCGCGCAAAAGGACCCCGACGTTGTCGCCGGCCATGCCTTCGTCGAGCAGCTTGTGGAACATTTCGACGCCGGTGCAGACGGTCTTTCGCGTTTCCCTCAGTCCGATGATCTCCACTTCCTCGTTCACTTTCACTTTGCCGGTCTCGATGCGTCCCGTGGCGACGGTGCCGCGGCCT
>JACOTD010000075.1 GCA_016178535.1 Candidatus Peregrinibacteria bacterium | reverse complement strand
GCTTCCTGCGTTCTCTCTCTCCACTGTCATTGCAGAAGTAACGCGGTGGCGAACGGAGGGGAGATCGCTGTTTGAGAAGCAACTGCAGGGAATCCTCGCCAGAGCGCCACCGGGCTAGGCGTGGGAATCGGGAATTACCCGCGGTGAAGGAAGTGCAATACGTCAAGAGTACGACCCCCGCCACCGACAGTACCAGGAGCCACCATCTCTCCGCGAATTTATAGAGAGGATGAAGAGCCCAGAGAGAAAAGATTGCGTATCCCAGCATCGGCACCGGAGAATACATCGTCACTCCTCGCAGGACTTTGGCGACCATCAGACCGCGCACGAAGACGGACTGGTCCGAGGGAATACGGTCATACAGGACCGTTGGAATATCGACCCTCAGGTAAGCCCAAAGGTATCCCAAGCAGGCAAGGATGAGAGTTCCCGATATGAGAGAGATGGCAAGAGGGATCAGGAAGGAGCGGAGAAAGAAACGAACATCTCGGGCAAGCAGGAGATTCATCGCAAGCAAAATGAAGAGAAATGGTTCCTTTATCCCAATCGTGCAGAGCATGAAGAAGGATGCCAGGCCGACTCGCAAGTACGACATTTTTTGTCGATCCCAGGCAATGACAAGGAGATACAAGAGTGCAAAAAAAATCCCGAAAGGCTCGGCATTGTTCCCGTTGTCGCCGCCACGCTTGAGTGCGTAGAGCGTGAATTCGGAGCCGATCAAAAAAGCGGATGCGATGAGCAACCAGCGCCTGAACCAATCCCGAGCGCGCGTCTCTCGAGAGGTAAGAACCATCATCAGTACCGGGACCGCGAGCATCATGACGATCTTGAGAGCCCACTCGAATCGCCCATCTCCCGTGACGAGTAGAGAAAAGGCTCCGAGGAACAACACCCCGGGAGCTTTTACATCGAGATGATCCTTGTAGGGGATGTAGCCATTCAGTATCGCTCTCCCGCCGACTAAAAAGTCCCAAACTGTCGCATGAAATTCAGCGCGAATACTCCATGCAATGGGCCAGATCTCCACTGCACATGCCAGCAGCAGAACCCCGACGATAGCGTATTGAAGGAACTTTCCTCCTCTGCTATTCATGAAATGACGTATGTGCGTACTCGCTGCATCTCCGAGAGCAGTTACTTGTGTCGAAAAAATCGTAAACACATTATTCAAGAAGAGACGGAATCAGTCGTGAGCATAGCGCACTCAATCTTTTTATCAATTCCGATTTCATAGCGCCACGTACCTTCTCCCCGCCCTCTCGATTGTGTCCCTATCGACGAGCGATTTAAGATCGTAGAAGACTCCACCCTTCTTCACGGCGTTGATCATCCCCTGAACATCTGCGAGGTATTCCCGGTGCGGCGCAAGGAAGACGACGGCATCGTAGCGATTCTCTTCGCATGCTCCCGTCGTCATCTCCATGCGTTTGAGCTCTTCGTCGCTCACGTACGGATCGTTGACCTCGACCGCGCAGCCGGCGCTTTGCAGATGATGAACCACGTCCATGGATTTGCTGTTCCTCGTATCGGGAATGTTTTCTTTGAAGGTGAGCCCCAGGACGAGGATCCGGGCTTTAGCCGGAGACACATCCAGTGCATTGAGCACCTGCATCGCCACTTCCTTGCTCATGCGATCGTTGATCTGCCGCCCCGCATCGATCACGTGCGTCTCCATTCCGAGTTGCCGGGCCTTCTCCACCAGATAGTACGGATCAACGCCGATGCAGTGACCGCCGACGAGCCCCGGCTTGAACGGAAGGAAGTTCCACTTGGTCGCCGCCGCCGCGAGCACGTCCTTGGTCTTGATGCCGATCTTGTTGCTCAGGAGCGCGATTTCGTTCATGAAGGCAATGTTCAAGTCGCGCTGGGCGTTCTCGATCGCCTTGGCCATCTCGGCCACTTTGACGCTCGGGGCGCGGTGAACGCCGGCCGTGATCACGGAGCTATAGAGCTCGCAGAGGACGTCCGTCGTTTTCTCGTCCTGCCCCGCCACCACCTTCACGATCTTCGTCACCGTGTGCTCCTTGTCCCCGGGGTTGATGCGCTCGGGGGAGTAGCCGAGGAAAAAATCCTTGCCGCAGACAAGCCCGGATTCTTTCTCGAGGATCGGTCCGCAGATCTCCTCGGTCGTGCCCGGATACACCGTCGATTCGTAGACGACGATGGCGCCCTTCTTCAGATGTTTCCCCACCGTCTTCGATGCACTCTCCACGGGAGAGAGATCCGGCTTGTTCTCTGCGTCCACGGGAGTGGGGAGAGCCATGATGATGATGTCTGCTCTCTCGAGGATCTCCGAATCGGCACTGAAGGTCATCGTCACTTCCTTCAATTGTTTTTCGTTGAGTTCACGCGTGCGGTCATGTCCCCGGCGCAGTTCCCCGATTCGCTTCTCCGCAATGTCGTACCCGAGTGTTTCGTATCCCGCCTTGGCGAACGCATGGGCGAGGGGAAGACCGACGTAACCCAGCCCGACGATGCAAATAGTCTCTTTCATAAGCCAACATAGTGTAGCTATTTTTACACACCAACGAAAAACCCGCCTTTACGGGGGCGGGAATTCGATTGGCCCGGAAGGCCATCCGCGTCTTGAGAACCATTGTCAGCATACCCTCTTAGCCTTGCGAGCGTCAAGAAGAATGGTGTACGATCGTACAGCCGAGTTATGGGGCGTGGCCAGGTTGGCCTCCGCGTCTTGAGAACCGCGGAGCGGGGTTCGATTCCCCCACGCTCCACCAATTCGGCATGTTGCTGTATTCTTCTCCTATGAAGCGTGCGTTGATTACAGGGATTACAGGTCAAGACGGTTCGTACCTCGCGGAACTCTTGCTCCAGAAGGGCTACGAGGTGCACGGTCTCGTGCGGCGGGCGTCCACCTTCAACCGCGGGCGCATCGATCACCTCTTCAGCGACGTGAATGCGCCGAGGCTCCCCATCAGCCTCCACTACGGTGACTTGGGAGACTCGAGTTCACTCGGCCACGTTCTCCAGACAGTCCGGCCCGATGAAATCTACAACCTGGCGGCACAGAGTCATGTTGGCGTCAGCTTCGACATGCCGGAGTACACCGGCGACATCACGGGAGTGGGGACCACGCGTCTGCTCGAGGCGCTGCGCACGAGCGGGGTCGCCTCCCGTTTCTACCAGGCAAGTTCGAGCGAGCTCTACGGACTTGCGCAGGAGGATCGTCAGGACGAAGCGACGCCGTTCTATCCCCGGAGTCCCTACGGCTGCGCAAAGGCGTACGCGTTCTACCTCACCCGCAACTACCGCGAGAGCTACGGGATCTACGCCGTCAACGGCATCCTCTTCAACCACGAATCTCCGCGGAGAGGCGAAAACTTCGTCACGCGCAAGATCACGCTCTCGCTCGCACGCATCCTCGCGGGCAAGCAGCAGTGTCTCTACCTCGGGAACCTCGAGGCCCGGCGCGACTGGGGCTACGCGCCGGAGTTCGTTTGGGGCATGTGGAAGATGATGCAGCAGGAAAAACCTCAAGACTTCGTTCTCGCCACGGGGAGGACGGCCTCGGTGCGGGAATTCCTGGAGATGTGCTTGCGTCATGCGCGCATCCCGTTCGATCGTCGCGGCAAGAACAAAGAGGAAATCTACGTCGATGCGCGCACAGGCAAGACGATCGTCGCGGTGGATCCGCACTACTACCGTCCTTCTGAAGTCGACTTCCTGCTCGGCGATGCTTCCAAGGCCAAGAAAGAACTCGGGTGGGAGGCGAAGACGACGGTCGAGGAGCTCGCGAAGATCATGCTGGAAGCGGATTGCGAAGAGGAAGGAGTGGATCTGAAAGTTCAATGAACCAGGAACGCGCCCCGAAGGGGCGCTCCACGATTCCACAATTTTTCTGACGATTGAAGGGAGCTTCCCGTTGCGACTGTTTGGACATTTCCCTGTACCATTGCTTCCGATTTTCCATGAAAAAAATTGCCATCATCGCAGGGGCCGGCCCCGCCGGCCTCACCGCCGCCTACGAACTCCTCAAGCGTACGGACATCCATCCGATCGTGCTGGAGGAGACAGCCGCGATCGGCGGGATCGCGCAGACCTTCAACTACAAGGGCAACCGCATCGACATCGGGGGGCATCGGTTCTTCAGCAAGAGCGAACGCGTGATGCAGTGGTGGTTCAACATCCTCCCTCCGCAAGGTTCACCTTCGGCGGATACGGCGGAGAAAGGACATGAGATTGAGTATGTGGCGGAGGTGACTGTGGAGTATTTGTGTAAAGAATGCATCCCTGAGGAATTACGAGTTACGAGTTACGAATTACGAAAGCCGGACCAATTCGTAACTCGTAAATCGGAATTCGTAACTCATTCATTGTCACCTGCAATCAAGAGAAATGCCCCCGATCCCGGAAAAGAGGATGCCGTCATGCTCCAACGTCCCCGTCTTTCGCGCATCTTCTACCGTCGGCACTTCTTCCCGTACCCCATCGGCATCACGCTGACGGTCGCGCGCAGGCTCGGACTCCTCAACACCTTCCTCATCGGTCTGAGTTACGTGAAGGCGCAGATGTTTCCCATCCGCGACGAAACGTACCTCGATGCCTTCTTCACCAACCGCTTCGGCGTGCGCCTCTACGAGACGTTCTTCAAGGACTACACGGAGAAGGTGTGGGGCGTGCCGTGCGATCAGATCCGCGCGGACTGGGGCGCGCAGCGGATCAAAGGCCTCTCGCTCAAGCGGGCTATCGTCCATGCGGTCAAAGATCTCCTCAGCAGCGATTTTCAGAAGGCGCAGCAGGAGCGCGAGACGAGCCTCATCACGCGGTTCCACTATCCCAAGTTCGGGCCGGGACAGATGTGGGAGACGGTGACCGACCACATCCGGAAATGCGGCGGAGAAGTCCGGATGCGGCGGAGGGTCAGCGGCGTGCACCTGACAGCCGGTCGCGTGACGAGCGTCGAGATCGAGAATGCCGACACGGGCGAGATCGAACGGGTTCCCTGTGACTTCTTCTTCTCCACGATGCCGATCAAGCACCTGATCGGGATGATGCGCCCGCATCCGCCCTCGCGCGTCGTGGAGGTGGCCGAGGGTCTCCACTACCGCGATTTCCTCACCGTCGGTTTGCTCGTGAAGAGCCTCCACGTGCGGGAGAAGGGGAAGAATCCTGCCGCGCGCGTGCCGGATAATTGGATCTACATCCAGGACGGAGGGGTGCGCGTGGGGAGAGTGCAGATTTTCAACAACTGGAGCCCGTACATGGTCGCCGATCGCAGGAACACCGTGTGGATCGGGCTCGAGTACTTCGTCAACGAGGGCGGCGATCTGTGGGTGCAGCCCGATCGGGAGATCATTCAGCTCGGGATTCGTGAGATGGAGACGATCGGATTCCTGCGCCGCTCAGACGTCCTCGATGCCTGTGTGCTGCGCATGCCCAAGGCCTACCCCGCCTACATCGGCAGCTACGAGCAGATCGGCGTGGTGCGGGATTTCGTCGAGACCGTTCCCAATCTCTTCCTCATCGGCAGAAACGGCATGCACCGGTACAACAATCAGGATCACAGCATGCTCACGGCGATGACGGCGGTGGACAATATCATTGCCGGTCGCAGCGACAAGTCCAATCTGTGGGAGGTCAACCTCGAGATGGATTACCATGAGGGAAAGTCCGCATGATGACATCCTCTTCACGCGCTCGGCGGTCCATCCTCGTGTTCTCGGTCTTGGTTCTGTGCCTGGGGGCGGCAACGCTCGTGATGTTCTTGCTGCGCACGCCGCCCGATCCGCGGGAGGTTCCATCGACGATCGTCACGAGCGGCGAACAGGTCACGACTCTTGTCGAGCGCGTCCTGCATCCCTCTGCGCATCAAGACACTCAGTCACGTCATGAGGTTCTGCCCCTCCCCGGAACGCAGCTGCGCATCCGCTACTCCGCCGCCCTCCCCGTTCCCGTCCTCTACGCCGTCGCGGATGCCGCCCTTGCGCAAGGCTACAACGATGCGAATCTCCTCGTGAGCGTCCTCCCCCCCGGGACAAACCAAGAAGCCGTGCTCTCGTTGCGCGCCCTTCCCGGATGGAAACCGCGCGGCGCGGGGGCCGTTCTGTATCTGTTCCAGCGCGGAGATCAGCCGGTGAACCTCCGGACGATTGCGGTGGAGGACCGGGGGAATCTCGCCGATCGCGCATGGTCGATGCTTGTCCAACTTCGCAGAAGCGAGCCGTGGCAGGTGTCGTCCCAGAGCGTGCTGCGGGGGTATGTCGTCGGCGGGATGTCCTTGGCGTTCATTCTGGGGGTGGGATTCGTCGCGATGGCGGTTCTTGTGGCGGTGGTTGATCTTTTGATGCTGTGGAAATCCATTCGGGAACATCATTCGGGAAATTCCTCTGGGCAGGGGTCGCGATCATCATTGCAACAATGGCCGCACCCGTTCAAGGCGCACCCGTGGATGGTTCGGCCAGGCTCACCACAAGCGGGCGCGCTCAGACATTTCCTGTTGGTTACGATCATCTTCCTCGGGCTCTACCAACTGCGTTTTCTGCCGGATGCTTTTGCATCGTCACTTGTCCAGGTGCAGCGATGGGAAACGGAACACGTCTACGGAGGAACGGGAGATGTCTATCTCGCCGCGGATGCGCTCCGTTCACAGGCGACTCTCACTCCCGGCACGGTGGCCGCGGTGTGCGGACGCAATCACGGCGTCGAGGCGAAGATCCTCCGTTACCTTCTCTTCCCCGCGGATGCGTTTCCCTCCGAGCAGGTATGGCGGCGCGCCGCATTCGCCATCGCGACTCTGCACGAGTGGCAGTTCTATCGCGGGGAGTTCGTCTGCGACGGTCTCCATCGTCCCGGGACGATTCTCCAGACCTTCCCGCACGGCGGCGTCCTCGTCCGCTTCTCCCCGTCACGCTGATGTCTGTCCTTCTCTTCTGCCTCACGGCGATGCTGCTCATTCTGGAAGGAACGCTCTTCCTGCGCATCGCGTTTCCTCGTCTCGAGAGGGCAATCTCCCTTGCGCTGGGCTACCCCATCGCCGCTCTGCTGAATGCCCTGCTCTTCTTCGCGATCGACGCGAGTGGATTGCGGTGGAATGCGGGGACGATCGGGATGGGACACGCTTTGCTTGTGGGGATGTTGGTCGTTTGGTTGTGGATGGGTCAGAGAAATCGAGAGGATCGATCGGAATGTTTCTCTGGGCAGGCTCCGCGGGCAAGTATGCCCGCTCCTCGGGGGATAACAATATTTTCAGGGATTTCATGGTCATCTTTCCAATGGATCGTCGTTGCTCTTTGTATGATTTCTCTCACGGCGACGTTCTTCGTTGCCTCCACGCATGCGTTGATTCTCCCAAGTTCGTACATCGACACCGTCTCCAATTGGAATCTCCGCTCGCGCGCAATGCTCTCGGCTGGCACTCTGCTGACCGAAGGAGTCGTGAAGCCGCAGTACCCGATTCTCCTGCATGCCCTCCAGATCGTCTTCATGCTCCCGCTCAGGGGATGGCACGATACTGCCGCGAATGCAGCAACCTTCCTCCTTTCCCTCTCGAGCTTTCTCGCGCTCTTCCTCCTCGTGCGGCGCGATCACGGCGCCTTCATCGCGCTCGTCATGATCACGGCCCTCACGAGCGTGCCGCTGGTCACCGTGCATCTGGGTCAGGGCTTCGGTGACATTCATCTGATCCAGTACTTCCTCCTCTCGGCCTTCCTGCTCGAGCGGGGGATACGGCTGGAGGATTGCGCGTCGCTCGCGCTCTCGGCAATGCTCGTCATCGCCTCCGCCTGGACCAAGCTTGAAGGGTTCTACGAAGGCATCGGGTTCTGGTTCCTTCTGTGGCTCGGCTCCTCGATGATCGAGCGCCGGAAGATCCCGTGGCAGGTTCTCCCGCTCTTCCTCTTCGCCCTGCCCTGGCCGCTCTTCGTGAAGCTCCACCACATGCTCCTGAGTCCGCATAACAGAGGATTCGAATTCCACTTCTCCGCGATTCCTCTGGGGTTCTTTTACATGGGTACCGAGGGCTCCTTCGGCATAGCGTGGTACATCATTCCGTTTTGTCTCGTGATTCTCTTCACTCTCCGTTTTCTGAAAATCCTCCCCCGGCTGCCGATTCCGCTCCTCTGGGGGCTCCTTGCGATGGTCTTCGCGTTCGTCATCTTCTTTTGCACCGGCGAAGTCAGTGGGCTCTACAACCAGGAATCGTTCCATCGCGTGCTGCTCGCGCCGTTGTTGCTGTTGATTGAGGGGGGCGTTATCGCGTTCGTCGAGATCTTTACGAATGTTGCTGATACCACTCCACCGTCTTCCTGATTCCTTCTTCGAACGGAACCTTGGGATCGTACCCAAGCACCCGCTTCGCTTTGGAAATGTCCGCGATGTAACGGATCACTTCCCCGGTGCGAGGTTCTTCCATTGCGATCGTCGAGGAACTTCCGGTGAGGCGGATCACATCTTCCGCGAGTTTCAGAATCGTCGTTCCTTCGCCGTAGGCGATGTTGTACGTATCGTTCTTGGCCGTCTCGAAGCGGTCGAGAGCGGCGATGATCCCGGCGACGGTGTCGTCGATGTGGGTGAAATCGAGGCATTTTCCCTCTCCGAAGATCGTCAGCGGCTCGTTCGCGCGTGCCTGGCGGATGAAGAGGGGAATGACGCGGTTGGAATCGTCGTACATTCCGTAGACGTTTGAGAAGCGCAGGAGGACGTGATCGATGCCGTAGCAACGCGTGTACGCATGAACGAACGCCTCGCCCCCGAGCTTGCTCGCGGTGTACGGGCTCTCGCAGTTCTCCACCCGCACGAGATCTTCGGTGTACCGCTCGTAATCCGCATTGCCGTAGCACTCGCGCGAGGAGGCGAAGAGCACACGTTTGATGCCGCGTTCTCGTGCGAACTCGAGCACAGTAAAGAGCGTCAAAAAATTGTCCCGCGCCCGGTTCGGATGTTCCACGAGTTCGTAGACCCGCGCGTTCGCCGCGAGGTGGACGATGGCGTCGATGTCCGTCGGAGCGTCCCAACGCTCGAGCGCTTCCCACGAGCGCAGATCGATCGTCGTCGTCACGGCGTTCACTGTCTGCTGCCACCTGTTGGGAACCCAATCGACGCCGCAGACTTGCTGCCCCCGTTCAAGGAGCTTCTCGCAGAGCCGCGTGCCGATGGTCCCCGATGATCCTGTAACCAATACTCGCATTGGGCTGAAAGAGGACGGGAAGAAACGTTTTCGTTGCTCGTTTTTCCGACTTCGACGGGCAGGCGTTTCTCGTTTCTTTCCACGATCGACAAGGAAAACGAAAAACGAAAAACCAGAAACGCGTTCATCGTAGCGGGCTCTCCGCTTTCATCCAATCCCTGTTACACTCTTTCCGTGCTCTCCCTCATCCTCCCCACCTACAATGAGGCTCAGAATCTCCCCGAGCTCGTTCCCCAGATCGAGCGGGCGCTGGGCGGCATGTCCTTCGAGATCATCATCGTCGACGACGATTCTCCGGATCGGACGTGGAAAGCGGCACGGGGGATTTCAAAGGACGATGCTCACGTGCACGTTCTACGGAGGATCGGGCGGAGAGGACTCTCCTCCGCGGTCATCGAGGGATTCCTGGCTGCGAAAGGCGATGTGCTTGCGGTGATGGATGCGGACGGTCAGCACGACATGGGGATTCTTCCGAAGCTCGCCCATGCCGTCACGACGAACGGCGGGCTTGCGATCGGGTCACGGTACGCGGAGGGCGGGAGTATCGGGCAGTGGGACGAGCGGCGGCATGTCATGAGCCGCTTCGCAACTGCATTTGCGATCCGGCTCTGCAGGGTCACCGTGAAGGATCCCATGAGCGGCTTCTTCGCCATTCATCGCTCGACGTTCGAGGAAGTCCTGCCTCGTCTCAACCCCAAGGGATTCAAGATCCTCCTCGATCTCCTGATGCACGTGTCGCGCGCAACACCCGTCCGCGAAGTGCCCTTCACGTTCTCCAATCGCCGACACGGGGAAAGCAAGCTCTCGCGGAGAGTGCAGATCGAATTCCTCGAGTATCTGTACGAAGCCTGCCTCGGGCGCTACGTGCCGCTCACCTTCGTGAAGTACTGCCTCGTCGGCGCGCTCGGGGTGGCGGTCAATCTCGGCATCTACCTCGTGTGCTCCACGCTCATCGCTTTCGATGCGCGCTTCCTCGGTCTCTCCGTTCCGTTGCTGGCCGGGATCGAAGGAGCAATCCTCTTCAACTTTCTGCTCAACAACGTCTGGACCGTCGCGCCCGTGCGGCTTGAGGGCGGCGGCGCCATCCTCGGTTTCCTGCGCTACAACGTCGCCTGCCTCTTCGGTGCGTTCGCGAACTACGCCGTGACGGCGCATCTCTTGTCGCGTTCCCTTGGCATCGTCCCCGCCGTCGCGCTCGGGGCGCTCGTGGGCATGATCTGGAATTACACGATGAGCAGGATGTTCACGTGGAGGGTGTAGGGTTTTGTAGGTTGTTTGTTTGCCTCTATCCCCCGTCCCCTTTCTCCGGGGGAGAAAGGGGTGACTTCCATTGCCTCTCCATTCCCGTCCTCTAGTATTCCGATATCCGATCATGTGCTTTCTTCTCCGTTTCCAATGGCATCTCTTCGTCGCGCTCTGCAGCGTGATCGGGTTTTTTCTTCTCATCCGCATCGGATTTCTCCTGCCGCTCTACACGTCGTCCTCCGTGCGCGCGAACGTCCGATCCTCCCTTGAGCGTCTTTCGCATGAGCACGGCTGGCTCCTCTCCGATATCGATCTGCGCCAGGTGAGTTCCACACAGATCCGATTCCTGTATCGGCCTCATCTCCGCGGCTGCGATCCTTCGCTTTGCTACGTCCTCATGCTCTCTTCCCACATCCTCCAGCCATGCGCCAGCGGATCCTGATCATCAGTGCTCTCCTCGAACTCTACGCCCTGCTCCTCGCGAACCTGCAAGCGCTGGGGGGCGTGCGCACGGACGAGGCGAAGTATCTCCTCAATATTCCCTATCCGCATCCGCCGCTCCTGCGATGGATCATCCACTCCACGGAGTTCATTCCCTTCCAGGAGATGCTCTGGCGCGTGCTCCTCGCATCGCTCCTCGCGCAATCCGTCTGGTTCGTGTGGGACATGGCGCGCGACCATCACCTCCCCGATCGAATGCTTGCCTGCGGCGCGTGGCTGCTCTCCACCGGCGTGCTGCTGCAGGCGGGGAGCATCGTTCTCGCGCCCGTCACGGCAGTGGAAGCGCTGGTGCTCCTCTGGCTCGCCTCGCGGCGGGATCTCCTCGAGCGCTTCGGTGGATGGATCGCTGTCTTCTGGCTCACGTCGCTCTTCACCGCCTACCAAGCCGTCCTCTACACGCCGCTCGTCTGGAGGCTCCTCCGATCGAAGGAGCGGATCGCCTGCATCATCGGAGTCCCGATCCTGCTCCTCGCGCTCTACGCCCTCAGCAATCCGATCTCGCTCGCGAGTTTCCTGGTGCACGATCCGTCGGGAGCTCTCCTGCTCTCGCAGCGAGCATGGGACTTCGCGCGCGATTGGATGCTCGGGGGGAGCCTCCTCATCAGCGCAGTCGGAACGTGGGGAATCCTCCGGTCGAGGGATCGTTCGCTCCTCGCGGCGTTCCTCCTTACGACGCTCTACGTCCTCTTCGCCCGGCGCGAGTACAACGCCGTGCTCTTCACGCCGCTCTTCGTCGCGGGAGTCGCTTCCCTCTGCGCCGAGAGGCACCATCCTCATTCGTTTCCGCTGCTGGCGTGCTTCGCAGCCGCCGCCGGCATCCTCACCTCCCTCTCCCCACCCTCGCGCGTTCCCGGCCCGGCGCGCGCGACGATGCGGGCCATCGCGACGAAGCAGAAAACAGGCGACCTGATGATCGCCGGCTCGTTCGGGCACGAGTGGGAATTCGAGAGCGCCGTCCCCGTGCGTCACTACGCGCCTCACCATCTGGCCGAGGCCCAGGCGGTTGTGTGCCTGAGCCCCTGCGATCCGCCCTTGGATTCGATCGAGTGGAAGAGGCTCCCAACTGCGCCGGTGGAGGCGTGGGTGCGGAAGTGATCCGGACCAGCGGCGCTCTCTTTTTACACAGCAATGCCCGTCCTTTTCACCTCCTGAATAATCGTTGAATACTTCTCATCGAAGTCTTCGGGGTGGAGGCAAATCGGCTCGATGCGCAGGTCAACGTCGCTCGCGACAATCCAGAATTTTCCCATTTCATCCATTCGCGTCGGCAGGAATGGTTTACAGATAACGGCGACGTCGATATCGCTCTTCTGACGCTGCGTTCCCTTTGCATGCGATCCAAAGAGAAGAACCTGCTCCACGGGATATCCTTGCTGAAGAAGAGCATTCTTGAATCGGAGAGCCGTGGAAAGGCCTTTGCGATTGTTCATACATCCAAGAGGGAGAAATAGATTCGCGCCTTTTCCATCCAGAACTGCGACTTTGCTGCGGTGGCCTCCTGCTCCATCCACAGAGGATCGTCGTAGCGCGCGGCGACGGCGTACTTCGAGAGCTCGGCCAGTTCATTGAGCTGCGCCTTGGTCCATGGGCGCTTCAATTTCTGCGCAACGGCGACGAGGTTGTGCGTGTACGGGGGCTCTTGGTCATTATCCTTGATGAATGCCGCCTTGAGAGCTTTTTCAACCGCAAGATTGCAATGGAAGAGAGCGAGGGAATAGATGCAACGTTCATGTGCGGCACCGGCGAGTTCCAGTGCTTGCCGGGCACCTTTTCGCCAGTGAGCAATGACCTCGTCTCGTGACATGGTTGCAGTATACTCGCTTGACGCAATGATCACAGTCGTCTCCTCCATGAATTTCTACGAAAAAACCACTCCGATGCACTCTTGCCTGTCTGGAATCCAGGGGTAGCATACGAATCGTTCCCCCCTCTGCCATGCCCAAGCGCACGATGAAGAAAACTATTTCCAAGAAGATGACCAAGAAGCCGAAGAGCATGAAGAAGAAAAAAATGAGCCGCGCCGCGGCGAAGAAGGTCGTTTCGAAGAAGTCCCCGCCCAGGAAGAAATCCCGCGTCATGACCGTGGCCAAGAAGAAGACGGTCACATCGGCTTCGAAGAAAGTGACCGAGAAGCTGCTGGGCAAAGTCGTTCACTACTACGACAAGATCGGCGTGGCGATCGTGGATCTGAACGCGCCGCTCAAGCTCGGAGACACCGTTCTCCTCAAGAAGGGCGAGCACGTTCTCACGCAGCGCGTCTCCTCCATGCAAATGGAACACCAGCCGATCGCCAAGGCGAAGAAGGGCGACGTGATCGGTTTGAAGGTCAAGAAGGAAGTGCAGGAGGGGGCGGTGGTGGTTGCTGGATGACGAACGAAGAAGACAAGGAAGACAAGGAATACAACGTTCTCTATTCTTTGTACTCCTTGTACTCCTTGTTTTCTATAACGCGTAATACTCTCTGTACCACTGAATGAACTTCGGCACTCCCTCCCTGATCATCGTCTTGGGTTCGTAGCCGAGCATCCGCTTGGCTTTGGAAATGTCGGCGGAGGTCACGCGAACGTCGCCGGGTTGCATGGGGAGGAATTCCTTCGTCGCTTCTTTGCCGCAGGATTCCTCAATGATCTTCACGAAATCCATCAATTCTTCCTTTCGGCCGCAGCCGAGATTGAAGATTTCTTCGTCGAAGTTTTTGTCGATTGCTGCAACGATCCCGCTCACGATGTCATCGACGGAGGTCCAGTCGCGCTGCATCTTGCCCTCGCCGAAGATGGAGAGGGGATGGCCGTGGAGGAGGGCGTCGGTGAAGAGGAAGAGCGCCATGTCCGGGCGGCCCCATGGACCGTAGACCGTGAAGAACCGCAGCCCCGTCACCGGAATGCCGTAGAGCCGGTGGTACGTGTGCGCGAGGAGTTCGTTGTCCTTCTTCGTCATGCCGTAGAGCGAGACTTGGGCGTCCGTCGGGTCGCTCTCCTTGGCCGGGAACTTCTTCGCGTCGCCGTACACGGAACTGCTTGAGGCATAGACCACGCCGGGGATCTTCTGGATCCTCGCCTCATCGAGGACGTTGAAGAAGCCCCGGATGTTCGTGGCGATGTATTCCTCGGGATGCTCGAAGGAGTAGCGCACGCCCGCGAGGGCCGCCAAATGGCACGCGCGATCCGTTCCCTCCATGCATTTCTTGACTGTCTCACGATCCAGAATGTCGCCGCGGATGAAGGTGAATCCCTTCTTCCCCTCGAGTAACTTCAATCTCGCCTCCTTCAATGTTGGATCGTAGTAGGGGCTCATGTTGTCCAGGCCGATGACGTCATCTCCCCGCGCGAGGAGCGCCTGGGCCGTATGGAAGCCGATGAATCCGGCGCTACCGGTCAGAAGGATTTTCATAGAGGTAGGGGAATTTTAACCAATCAGGTGGAGAAAAGCAGCTTCATGACTCTTTTTGCTTGCTTCGCAGTGGTTTTTCGACACAATGCAAAGCTCTTCCCTATGGCCATTCTCACGCCTCCGCCTTCGTGCTCATCTTCTGAGATCCACCCTGATGCAAAAGTTCGCACTTCAGCTATCAAGGATGTCCGTCAACAGCTGATTGCGAATCTTCGCCGAGCACTGAACAACGATTCAAAACTCTCCGTTGCGATCGATGGACGTGACGTTGCGTTTGCCGATCCAGACATGATCGTCGCAGTGGCGGATGCTTTGCTTGAGCATGATCCCGGAGCAGAGCGAGCTTCAGACATGACCTTCAAGCAACTCCGGGAACTCGCCTTGGATAAGGCGCATCATTTGTTGATGTTGCAAGCCGCTTCTCTCAGACGATCCCAATCCCATGGTAGACGAGCCCCGCCGCGCGCACCTCGGTCGGCTCGTAGACGTTCCGGCCGTCGAAGAGATCTTTCCCTTTCATAGTCTTGGCAACTTCATGGAGGTCGACGCCACGAAATTCATCCCACTCCGTGAGAAGTACGATGGCATCCGCATCTCTTGCAGCTGCGATGGATGAATGGAGATAAAGGATGTTTGACTCCATTGTTGGTGAGGAGCTTATTTCTGGAAGCAGTTTTCTCGCATTCTCCTCAGCGGCGGGATCGTATGCCTTCACGGTGTGCCCCTCATCAACGAGCTTCCGAAGCAGATCCAAACTCGGCGCCTCGCGCATGTCGTCGGTCTTGGGCTTGAAGGCAAGGCCCCAGATCGCGACCGTCGACTTCGGCGTGAGCGTCTTCAGAATGTTCTCGAAGAAGCGATGACGCTGGCGCGTGTTGATGCGGTCGGTCGCTTCGACGATGCTGAAATCGAATCCGTGTTCCTTGGCCATCGCGAGGAGAGCCTTCACATCTTTGGGGAAGCAGCTGCCGCCGTACCCGATGCCGGCGTGCAGGAACCGCGGCCCGATGCGGTCATCCAAGCCCATGCCGCGCGCGATATCGCGGATGTTGGCCCCCGTCTTCTCGCAGAATTCGGTCAGCATGTTGATGAAGCTGATTTTCGTCGCCAGGAACGCGTTACTCGCATACTTCACGATCTCCGCGCTCTCGCGACTCATGAAGAGAAGGGGCTTGCCGACGCGGGTGACGGGGCGGTAGAGCTCTTCCATCAATGCTGAGGCATTGAATGAATTACGAGTTACGAATTGCGAATTACGAGTTCCATTCGCAACTCGCAACTCGTCATTCGTAATTTCTCTATTGTTTCCATTGACTCCCACCACGATCCGATCCGGCATCAATGTGTCTCCCACGGCCATTCCCTCGCGGAGGAATTCGGGATTGCTGACGACGGGGATTGAGACGTTCAGGTCGCGCTTTTTGAGGATCTCGGCCATGAGCGCTTCGCACTTCTTCCCGGTGCCGACGGGAACGGTCGATTTGTTCACGAAGACCAGATCGTGATCGACGTGTTCCGCGACCGTCCTCGCGACGGTGAACACCGCCTGCAGGTCGGCGCTGCGATCTTCGTTGGGCGGCGTTGCGACGGCGGAGAAGAGGATCTGGACCTCGGGGAGACATTCCTTCACGTCGGTCGTGAAGTGCAGGAGGCCGCTCTTGAGTCCTCGTGCGATCAATTCTTCAAGCCCCGGCTCGTAGATGGGGCTCTTCCCTTCCTTCAGCATCGCGATCTTCGCCTCGTCGATATCCGCGCCCGTGACGTGGTGTCCCAGTTCCGCGAAGCAGGCGGCGGAGACGAGCCCGACGTAGCCGGTGCCAATGACGGCGATGCGCATGGGATCCCATGGTATCATGAATTCCATGACGCATATTTTGGTCACCGGTTCCATCGCCTACGATCTCCTCCTCGGCTACGACGGGTCATTCCGCGATGCCATCGATCCCTCGGATCTGGAGCATCTCTCCGTCTCGTTCTTCAGCCCGCACTTCGCGCGACACCACGGCGGCACGGGCGCCAACATCGCGTGGAATTTGAAATTGCTCGTCCAGAATCCTCTCCTCGTCTCCTCCGTCGGCGCCGATGGCGAGGCGTACCTCGCGCTGCTTCGTGAGCGCGGCATCGACACCTCGCGCATTGAAGTGCGCTCGGACTGCGTGACGGCGACGGCGATCATCGGGACCGATACCGGCGAGCGGCAGATCGCCTTCTTCCACCCGGGCGCGGATGCCCATGCCTCCTGGCCGGCAGATCTCGCCGATCAGCGCGAAGAGTTCGTCCATGCCATTGTGAGCCCGCGCGATCCGACCGCGATGATGCAGGCCGTCCGCTGGTGCCGCGTGTGGAAGGTGCCCTACCTCTTCGATCCGGGGCAGCAGGTGATCGCTCTCAGCCGCGATGAACTCGTCAGTGCCATCGAGGGCGCCGCCGGAGTGATTGCCAACACCTACGAATGGAGCCTCCTCTCCGAGAAGGTCGGAGTTTCCACGAGCAAACTCCTCGATCTCACTCCTCTCCTCATCGTCACTGCCGGGGAAGAAGGCCTCACGATCTACCGCCGCAAGGAACCGGCGATCATCCTCCCGGCCTGCAGGCCGGATGCTCTGGTGAACCCCACGGGGGCGGGCGATGCACTGCGCGCTGGAGTTCTCGCAGGCCTCGCTTCAGGATGGGACCTTCGGCAGTGCGGGATGCTGGGCGCTTCCATCGCCTCCTTCGTCGTGGAGAGGGAAGGCACGCTCCTCGATCACGTGGACATCGATGACATTTTCGGCAGAGCGGAGGAGACGTATGGGGAGAGACTCCCGGAATTGACAATGGACAATTGATAATTGACAATTCTGCGTATTGCAAGAGTAGCTTCCCTCATGTTCAATTTTCAAGTATCCATTTTCAATTTCGTATGTCCCACGTCACAGATCCCTCCCTGGCCCCTCAAGGTCGTTTGAACATTGAACTCGCGGAGAAGCGCATGGGCGCGCTCCTCACAGTACGCGAGCGCTTCCGCAAGGAGAAGCCCTTCGTCGGTCTCACGATCGGCATGGCGCTGCATGTCACCAAAGAGACGGCCGTCCTCGTCTCCACCCTCACCGCAGGCGGCGCCGAGGTCGCAATCACGGGCTGCAATCCCTTGAGCACGCAGGATGACGTCGCTGCGGCTCTCGCGGAGGAGAAGAATGTGAGAGTGTGGGCCTACAGGGGTGAGAGCACCGAGGATTACTACCGGTTCCTGGGCGCTGTGATCGAAACGCAGCCGCAGATCACGATCGACGACGGCTGCGATCTGGTCTCCGAGATCCACCGCAAGCATGCCGATCTTCTTCCCTCCATGCTCGGCGGCTGCGAGGAGACGACGACGGGCATCATCCGGCTCCGTTCGATGCAGCGCGACGGCGTCCTCACGATCCCCATGATCGCGGTGAACGACAACAAGACCAAACACCTGATGGACAACTACTACGGCACGGGCCAGTCGACCATCGACGGCATCCTCCGCTCGACGGGCCTCCTCATCGCCGGGAAGACGATCGTCGTCCTCGGGTACGGGAGCTGCGGCAAGGGCGTTGCGCTGCGCGCGCAGGGGCTCGGCGCGCAGGTGATCGTCACGGAAGTCGACGCGTTCGCCGCGCTCCAGGCGGCGATGGACGGGCACCGCGTGATGCCGATGGCGGAGGCCACCCCGCTCGGGGATCTCTTCATCACCGTCACGGGCGACATTCACGTGATCCGCCTGGAGCACATGGAACGCATGAAGGACGGCGTCGTCCTCGCGAATTCCGGCCACTTCGACTGCGAGATCGATCTCCAGGCGCTCGAGAAGAATGCGCGCCGCAAGCGCCGGGTGCGCCACTACCTCGACGAGTACCTTCTCCCCTCGGGCAACATCCTCTACGTCGCCGGCGAAGGGCGTCTCGTGAATCTCGCTTCGGCGGAGGGCCACCCGAGCGAAGTGATGAGCCTCTCCTTCTGCGGCCAGGCGCACGCGTGCGAGTACCTCGTGAAGAACAAAGGGAAGCTCGCTCCCGGCGTCATCACGCTCCCGCCCGCAATCGACGACTTCATCGCACACCTCCAGCTTGAGGCGATGGGACTCACGATCGACACTCTCACTGACGAGCAGAAGAAGTATTTGTCGAGTTGGGAGGAGGGGACGTGACGGGAATGACGATTTACGAGTGACGAATTACGAATTACGAATGAAGAATCTTCGAAAGTAATTTTATCCCCTGAGGAGCGGGCATACTTGCCCGCGACCCTTGCCCAGTGGTGTTTTTCCTCTTCACAGAGAGGAAATCTTCGAAGCATCTCTCTCGAAAGTTGACTCTTGGTTTCTCATCCTTAGAATGTCGCCGTTTCCGCTCTGTACTTGTGGAGCGGTACATCTCTTTTCTTACATTCTATGTCTCGCGTTGAAAGCGCCGTTGCTTACGACGGCATGGAAGTCGCACGTCCACTGACTACTTGTGAAGAGATGAAAGCACTGGAGACTCAGATGATTCAGAAGGGTTTGGGACACAGACTCAAAGAACCTTGGCGATACAATTCTCGAGATGCTCGTGCTAAAAAAATCAGGACAATACTCGAGGAATCGGATGTCCATCTCAATTCTTTACAGATGGGATATGTAGATGATTCGGTTGGCACGATACAACAGGAGCAAGGAGAAAAAGAGACGACTGTCGCATTGGATACTCTCCGCGTTGAATTAACGCAGAGAGTCAGTGAGCTTTCCCATCAATATCCAGAGAGCACCGATTTACTTCTTTCGGAATGGGAAGCAGTCGAACAACTTATTCAACAATCCAAAGTGGGAAATGGCATTGTTATCCCGGCAGCTGCAAAGACAATTCGCAATAGGATCAGAAGATTGAGCATTTCAAATGGCTCCTCCAAAGCTCTGAACAAAGGCAAGAAAAGACCAAGTCGTGCGAGATATGAAGAAGATGAATATGCTGATTATGTGCAATAAACGGCTCATCTTTCGGTTTGTTGATTGAGGTGTAAAATGTCCTTTCGATGACTCTCAATCATCAGCTCGCAGGGCAATTGCGCCAGATCGCTGCGCTGCTCGATGAGCAGGGAGTGGCGTTCAAGCCGGCGGCGTACCGCAGGGCCGCGCAGGTGGTGGAGGATGTGCCGAGGGATGTCTCGCTCATCGCGGACAAGAAGAAATTGATGGAATTGCCGGGGATCGGGGAGGCGATTGCGGGGAAGATCATCGAATTCGTGCAGACGGGACGCATCCATCATCTGGATGAACTGCTCGCCGCGCAGGGTGGACTTTCTGCGGAACTCATGGAAGTGGAGGATCTGGGTCCCAAGCGCGTGCGGCAACTGCAAACACTCGGCATCACGACGGTTCCTCAGCTCATTGCCGCGGCGCAGAAGGGGAAGCTCAGGGCGCTTCCCCGCTTCTCGGATGTCATCGAGCAGAAGATCCTCGCGAATGCCAGGAACGTGGCGGAACGCTCGAGGCGATTCCCTCGCGGAGAAATTGAAGCCGATGCCGAGATGCTGTTGAAGACGGTTCGCGGCGTCGAGGGCGTGGAGCGCGCGGAGATCGCGGGATCGTACCGGCGCAACAAAGAAACGATCGGCGACCTCGACATCATCGTTGTCACGAGGAATGCCAAGAAGATCTCCGATGCCATTGCCGCGCTTCCCATCGTCCGCGAGGTGGTGGCGCACGGGGAGCGAAAGCTCTCGTTCAATCTGCAATCTGGTTTGAGAGTCGATGTTCGTTTTGTGAAGAAAGCGCAGTGGGGGAGCGCGCTGCTCTACTTCACGGGCGACAAAGAGCACAACATCACGCTGCGCAAGCGCGCCATCGACCGCGGGTGGAAGCTGAGCGAGTACGGTCTCTTCGAAGGAGAGAAGATGATCGCGAGCAAAGAGGAAGAAGACATCTACGCGGCTCTGGGAGTTCCGTATCTGGAGCCGGAGATGCGGAGGGGGTGACGGGAAGACAAGGGACAGGAATACAGGGGCGCGCGCGCGAGGACTCAGGCGAACATCATCAAAGAGGACGTTATGCTGTAGAATGCTTTTTGGTGGGATGGCCGAGCGGTCGAAGGCGCGCGACTCGAAATCGCGTAACCCCCACAAGGGGTTCGAGGGTTCGAATCCCTCTCCCACCGCCATTCTGCTTCGCAAGCTACGCAGAATTGGCTACCGTGGGAGCATGTATCACGTCTACCTCCTCAGAAGCATCAAGAATCCGGTGATGACCTACGCAGGATTTACTGCGAAAGATGTCCGTGCGCGCATGGATGAACATCATCGCGGCCTTACGAAAACAACTGCACCACAGGTACCGTGGCAAATCGAAGTAGTTGTACCATTGAACGATCGTCAACGAGCAGAAGAATTTGAAAGCAGGATCGGGCTATGCTTTTGCAAAAAGACACTTCTGGTCCATGCATCTTGGGTCTACGAAGCTTGCGAAGTAGACCGCAAGATGAAGAAATTTCACTTGCTTCGATCCTTCTGATCCCTAGAATCGCTCTGTTTTATCCATTTTACCCCATTTCTATGAGTTACGTCGTCGCCTCGGCTCTCAAGGAACTGCTCAAGAAGCACGGCATGATGACCGCCGGTGACTTCCCGGAGGCCGCATCCGCCTACCTCGAGGAGGCAGTGAAGATGGCCGCAAAGCGCGCCAAGGACAACGGTCGCGTCACGGTCCGCGGATACGATTTGTAAATCTGCGCTCGGGAGCGCTTCGCGAAGGCGGGGCGCTTTTTTTGTGCGCATTATTTTTTCTGCGCCGCCGGCATCGCCGCTTGTTGCATCGCCCCCAATCTCGCCGTGCTCGCGCGCAGCGCCTGCATCTCGAAGGCTGCCGTCGCGAAAAGGATCACGATGATCGCGCAGAAGAGGATCACCGTCCGTCGAGTGTGCTGCAAAGGCATGGGGAAATACTACTTGAAGTGCTCTGATTTCTGCAAAGAGAGCATCTTCGCATGTCGCCCTTCGATACGCACCGCGGTGCTACTCAGGGTGACATGCTCCCATCAGCATCAGGCAATTCCCGCCTCCCGCTTCAATTCGGCATCGATGAACTGCTGGAGATCTCCATCGAGCACTCCCGTTGTGTCGCTCGTCTCCACGTCCGTGCGCAGGTCCTTCACCATCTGATAGGGATGGAGGACGTAGCTTCTGATCTGCTGTCCGAAGTCCGCGCTCTGGGAGGCCCCCTTCAATTCCTTCTTCTGCGCCATCTCCTCGCCGCGCTTCTTCTCCAGCAGCTTCGCGCGGAGCATGTTCATGGCCTGTGCGCGGTTCTGCAATTGGCTCCGTTCGGTCTGGCAGGCGACGACAATGCCGGTGGGGAGATGCGTGATGCGCACGGCGGTCTCCACCTTGTTCACGTTCTGACCGCCCGCCCCCCCGCTCCTGTACGTATCCACCCGGAGCTCGTTCGGGTCGATCTCGATCTCCTTGGTTTCCGCGATCTCCGGAAGCACTTCGACCAACGCGAAGCTCGTTTGGCGGAGATTCTTGGCGTTGAAGGGGGAGAGCCGCACGAGCCGGTGCGTGCCCTTCTCGCATTTCAAATGTCCGTACGCCATCTCGCCGAGGACGTGGATCGTCGCGGATTTGATGCCGGCCTCCTGACCGTCGGTCTTCTCGAGCAGGTTCGTCTCCCATCCTCTGCGCTCGCAGTAGCGCAGCTCCATTCTGAGGAGCATCGCCGCCCAATCCTGCGCCTCCGTCCCGCCCGCCCCGCCCGAGACCGTGAGGTAGCAGTTGTTGCTATCAAACTCGCCGCCGAGGTACAGCTGCGCTTCGAGTTTCTTCCATTGCTGCTCCGCCCTCTCCACGTCGCGCGTGAATTCCTCAAAGTCGTTCGCATTCGTCTGGATCTCCGGGAACTTCGAGAGTTCCAGGAGTTCTTCGATCTTTTTCTTCAGCTCCTGCACGGGCTCCCATTGCTTCTTCAGCGTTCGCAGCAGAGCGAAGAGCTCATTGGCGCGCTTCTGATCCCGCCACATATTCGGGTCCTGCGTGCGCGTCTCCATCGCCGTGATCCTGCGTGGAACGTTCCTCTGCTCAAAGAGAGTCCTTGCCCGTGTTCACGGCCGACAGCAGCTCCAGCAGTTTCTTGATGAGCTCTTCCACGGGAAAGGGGGAAATGGAATGCTTGGAGTGTAGAGGATTGGTGGAAGAAAAGCATGTTTGGGCAATGACGATTTACGAATTACGAATGGGGATTGGAGTATCGGGTTTTCATTCGTAATTCGTAATTCTGTAACTCGTAAATCGTCCTTCTTTCTGCTATACTATAAGGAAAACACATGAACATGCTTCCTGCTCCAGACACGGCACCCACGGTGCGCACATGCGGAATTCTTGAGCGAGTCTCGCTGCCGCTCTTCCTCTTTGCGGGATCGCTCACGTCTCTCCTGATTGTTGCGTCGGCAACGCTCCTTCCGCGTCTCACGCGCATCGAGGCGGACGGATCGCTCTCCTCCATCGATCAGCTCCGCATACGTCGCTCGCAGCTCACGGCGCACGTGCACACGCAGGTTCAACGGCGCGAGATGCTTCTGCTCCCGCTCCAGGATGCGATCTACGATGCCCTCAAGGCGGCGCGGGCGGGGGAAGGGGATCTCTCGTTGCTGCAACGAAAGATCCTCGCGCAGGCGGCATCTCTCACCTCCGTCCCCGATGCCATTCACCTCGATCGTTCGGCGTACCGTGCGGATCAGAAGCTGCTCGTTCTCGAGGGCGACGTACGGCATGTCGGTCCCCACTGCATGACGTTGCTCGCGGCCTTCGTCGATCAGCTGACGAAACTCCCGGAGATCGCCGACATTCCCAATCCCGTCTTCACACGTGAAGATGATCCCGCAACCGGTCCGCATTCTCCCTTTTCGCTCACCCTTCACCTGCGATGATCTCTCTCTTCCACCAACGGCGTTTGCACTCCCTCCTCGCGCTCACGGGCGCGCTCTTCCTGGTTCTCTCGGGGCAATTGATCGGGAGGCAGACGGTCGCCATCCGCGATGCGCGCGATCAAGGCCTGCCGCTCGCAGCCGACGTCACGGCGCTCCAGCATCGAAGCACGCTCCTCGCGCAGGAGATCGACGTCGCGAGCGCAGGGGATCTCCATACCGGATCGCAAGCCGAACGATTGCACGTTTTCGTGCTCCCTTCCAAGATCGATCGCACCCGCGTCCTCGCCGTCTTCGATGTGCTCCAGACTCACCTGCGTTCTCAGAGGATGCTCCGCGACCTCTCTCCCATCACCATTCTGGATCCTCGCGAGGAGACTATTTCGGGTCAGACCGTCAACGTGTTGCCGTTGCACTTCACGATGATCGTGCGTGATGAAGGGTTGAAGGCCGCGCTTTCGCTGCTGCGGATCTCCGGGCTCCTCACCGTGTCCGATACTCTCACAGCCTCGCAGATCCAGGAACTCATCTCGTCGGTGGAGGCGCAGCATCCCTCGAGCATCGTCTCGCTCGAGCAATTCCTCCGCATGGATCTCTTCACCTTCGCGCGCGATGCGCAGGCGGTCGACCGCCTCGCTCACGCCGTCGCCGATGAGAGCTTTGACCAAACACTCCGCACGATTGTCCATGAGTCGATCCTCGAAGAGGTGCAGTCGCTCCTTGGCGGGAAAATGGGCGACGCACTCCTCCAGGCGAAGCTCTGGCCGCTGCCGTTCCTGCGCGCGCGGGATGTGACGATCGAGAAGACCGCGGATCAGGGATGGGAGAAGGTCTCGTTTCTGGGGGGGGCGTACGGGAGGAAATGAGCACGATGTGCGAAATGCCCTTCGATATAACTCAGGGCAGGCGAAGGGCGAGTTGCGATTTGGGGATTGGTCATTCATTCGCAACTTGCCATTCGCCTTTCGCAATTCTCCTCGGAAAGGCTATACTTTTCACATCTCTTCCCCTGTCCTCTCTGCGACAACGTCATCGGTTCGACCATCGTCACAAACACCAGGAGCGACGCCCACGCATGAATGAGCAGATCCGCGTGCCGGAGGTGATGCTCGTTTCCGATGGGGGCAAAGCCGAAGTGCTCCCGACGAGCGTCGCCCTCGAGCGGGCGCGCGCGGCGGAACTCGACTTGATCGAAGTCTCCCCCAAGGCCGTCCCGCCCGTCGTGAAGATCGCGGAGTTCGGGCACTTCCTCTACCAATTGCAGAAGAAGGAGAAGAAGCAGCGCAGCCACAGCAAGCAGGTGGAGGTGAAGATGCTGCGGTTCGGCTTCCGCACCGATCGGCACGATTTGGACCGTCTCTCGCAGCGCGCGCGGGAATTCCTCGCCGAACGCCACCTCGTGAAGTTCTCGGTGCGGCTGCGCGGCCGTGAGCTCTCCAACAAGGAGTACGCCATCGACAAACTCAAGGGCATGATCAATGGGCTCCTCGATAGAGCCGAGATTGAGCAGGAGATCAAGCGGCAGGGGGACCAGTTCATCACGATCCTCCGACCCAAGCGATGATCGTTGTTGTCCGGAGGCGAGCAAGAGTACAGTGTACAGAGTTCAGCGGTTCAGAGTCATGGTAGTGGTCATTTCTCTGAACACTGAACCACTGATCCACTTTCCTCTGGAGCAAATTTTGCTTTGCATTGGCCATGAAACTTCCTATACTTGCTCGCCCGTGCCCAAGATGAAATCCCACAGCGGTGCCAAGAAGCGACTCCGAAAAACGGGGAGCGGAAAACTTGCGTTCAAGCGGCGAGGACGCAATCACCTCCTCCTGCAGAAGAACAAGCGCCAGAAGCGCCTCGACCGCACGATCATCGCCCATCCCACCGATCTCAGGCGGCTCTCGGCATTGGTGCCGAATTTGTAATCCATTGTCGCGGCCAAGTATGGCCGCTCTCAGAGCAATAATTATTTTCTATCAATTGCAATTATGGTCCGCGTTAAGAGAGGCATCGTCCGCCACCGAAGGCACAAAAAGATTCGCAAGCTTGCGAAGGGATACCGCGGCATGCGGCACTCGACGTTTGTGAAAGCGAACGAAGCGGTCATCCGCGCCGGGGTGAACGCCTACAGAGATCGCCGCCTGAAGAAGCGCGACTTCCGCGCTCTCTGGATCACGCGGCTCAATGCCGCTTTGCGTTCGCACGGCATTCGGTACTCGCAGTTCGTCAAAGCGCTCACGGCCAAGAAGGTCGGCCTCAATCGGAAGGTTCTCAGTGAGCTGGCCATCCACGAACCGACCGTGTTCGAGAAGATCGTCAAAGAGGTGATGGCGTGAGGAAGAGGAGCGAGCGGTCGCGGTCGAGGTAGGCGAGTTTGAGCATGTTTTCTTCAGTGTACATCTTCATTCTTCAGTCGCTCTTTGGTGGAGCGACCGTCTCCACCCTCGGCTCCCGCAAAGCGCCGTAGAGGGCGGTGAGGCTCAGCAGGAACAACAGTGTCGAGGCTCCGTCGAAGGTATTTCCAAGAATGTCGCTGATGAGGATGAGGGAAGGCGCATGCCGCTCGATGAGCGATTGGAGGATCATCGAGAGGATCTTCGCCGGGAGAATCCAGACGACGGCCATGATCAGGAGACAGCGGACCGCGTACCAGAATTTTCCCTTCACCACCCGCGCGCTCTGCCGCAATGCGGCACGCAGTCGCAGATCTTCCGCGATGAGGGCGACCGCGAAAAAGCTCGTGCGGATTCTGTAGAGGATTGCGGGGATGAGGAGCGGGAAAAGCATGAAGAGGAGAGGGGTTGCGACCGCTACTTCCTTCGTGTGGGCGATCAACGACGTCGCGTCGCCATCACTCAGCAGAGCCCCGACGTTTCTGATGAGCGCGGAGCCGGATTTTTGGAGCAGCACGAAGAGCGCGGGAATCAAGAAGAGCAGCCCCCACTCGATCGTGATGCACGTGCGCAGGAGCGATGTGAGGATCAGCGGCCAGACGAGCGCGCGCGACTGCTTCTGCACGGCGAGGAAGGAGGTGCGCGATCGGCCCGCGCGGTTTCCGATCATCCGCCGCGCAACGAAGAGGATGCTCGCGGTGCCCCAGACCGTCAGGACAATCAGCCCGAGAGTGAGAATGGTCACGACGATGTTGTGCGGATCATTCTTTGCGAGGAACGCATGGAGTGCTGTTCCGTCGAAGAGGTCATTGTCGCTCGTGAGGCGCGAAAGCAGATCCATCGCTGTCCACGGCAGGATGAAGAACCAGAGGACGACAGCGCTCAGCGCCGGTTGCTTGCGGGAGAATTCCCAGGCATCGGCGAGGAAGGAGAAACCGGTGGGGGGGCGTTTTTTGGCCATTGGAAAACGATTATAGCAGTGTTGGAACAGTATGAAGAATACGGAGCGATTGAGTTTTGTTCGCTGGTTCGCTCGTTGCTCGTTTTTTTCCACTCATCAAGACAACAAGCGAACAAGCAACGATGCATGATGCAACCGTTCAGTTTCTTTTGACTCGGACGAATCCCGATGCTTCCACAACCGTCAATTTTTTCTCGACCTTCGATAATTTGTCGAGGAGGAGATTCATCCCGATCGTGTCGGAGGCCATGTGGCTGCACTGGATCATGTTCACATGGTGTTCTTTGGCCTGCTCGAGGGTCTTCTCCGTTGCGTGCATCGTGAGGATCGTTCCCACACCCGCGAGCGATTGTTCCTTCAAGAATTCCTCAGGGCCGTTCGTGCCGCCCGTGAATTCCGTCGCTGCGATCTTGCCCGGACGCCCAGAACCCGTTCCGTGGACGATGATCGGCGGGTTGCCCTTCTTTGCGTAGTGCGTGTATTCCGGGATCTCGCGGATGGCGTTCACGATGTCATCCAGGCAATCGAACTGCTTCTTGCAGATCGTCTTCCCCATGAGTTCCCACACGAGATTGTCCGTGATCGTGTGGCAGCAGAAGGCGGAAAATCCCAGGAGCTGCGCAGTGCGTTCGGTCCGGAAGAGGTTATCGGCGTGGATCGCGCGCCACACTTTCTCCATCCGCGGACGGATCTGCGCTTCGCTGTGGTTCACCGGCACTCCGTGGAGCGCGAGCAGATCCACCTGCAGCGGCATCACCTTCTCCAGGTCCGCCAGCGCCCGTCCTTCGGGATGATGGATCATGAGGCAGTCGATCTTCAAGCCGCGTTCCCGCAAGCGGTCGGCGAGTAGAACCTCCTGCGTTTCCACATCGATGCCGACGAAGAGCGCTTTCACGTCTTCCTCGCCCGTCCCCGCGACGATCCTGGAGTCGCTGTACGGGTTCCAGGTGCGCTCTTCATCGAAGAATTCGCGCTCCTTCCCCTCGAGTTTCTTCATCTTGTCCTTCTGCTTCTGCAGCAATTTCTCGATGGACTTGCGGCCGCGAGGGTCGCTCCCGATGCCGATCTGCACGGCGCGCTTGAAGAGATCGTTGAGCTTCATACGAGAACGGAGGGTAGAGAGCGATCGCGCGGAAGTCAAAATTCTTCCCTATCAGAGAATAATTTTATCCCCGGATTGCATGCAGAATGTACCGAATCATTCCTCGCCACGCGCTTCGACGAAGATCACTGGGAGGAAGGGTTCTGAGGAGCAATTTGAAGCAGCGCAGGCGGTCAAACATCCCATCACCGGACGCGCGATTGCGCTCGCTCGCGCCGCCCGCGTGCACGCGGAACGTCCCAAGATGTTCGGAAAGGTAGTGCCAGTCCGCTTGCAATAGACAGCGCATCCAGTACTCGAAATCGAGGCCCTGGCGCATTGAGGTATTGAAGAATCCGACTTTCTCCATGAGCGATCGGCGCAGCATGACGAAGCTCGGCTCGCCAATGATGTTCGGTCGCAGCCCCCGTTCCATCCACGAGCGGAGGAAGGCAATGCGGTCCTGGCGGCCGGGCGTCAGTTCATGACGAGCGGCGGTGACTTCATCGTACAATTTCTCGTTGCCTGATCCTTCCATCGAGTACACGTGATTTGCCGCGACGAATCCGACGGTCGATTCCCGATTCAAGACATCCACGCTCCGCTCGAGGTACTGCGGTTCCCACAAGTCATCCTGGAAGAGGAATTGAACGTACTCGCCCTTTGCTTCTTTCAAGCATGCATTCCAGTTGCCGCCGATTCCCAGTCGCTGGGGATTTCTCGAGAAGTGGAATCGGGAATCGGTGAGGAATGGTTCGATGATTGCGCGGACGTCTGCTCTGGATGCATCGTCGTGGATCAGTACCGACCAATCACGGAACGTCTGAACGACAATCGACTCGAGAGCCGCCCGAAGATGCTCTGGATTCGGTTCGTAGGTCGGGATGAGGATGGAGACGGCGGACATGGATCGTAGAATACTGGAGAATTGCGAGTTGCAACTTGCGAGTTGCGAATTTGCCTCATCATTCGCAACTCGCCAATCGCCCTTCGCAATTCTACTCAACGATACCCTTCACATCCGCGATCATGACTCCTGTCTCCGCTAACGAGCACGAGATACGCTTTGAATAAAATGGTGGCAGAGACACGTCGAATGTCCTATACTATATCCATGCCATTCAAAAACCTTGTCATCGAATTGGAACAGGAGGATGACGGCCGTTGGATCGCCGAATTGCCGGTCTTGCCCGGCGTTCTCGCATACGGTGCAAGCTAGCATGAAGCAGTCTCCCACGTTCAGGTTCTTGCTCTTCGGGTGATTGCAGACCCTCTCGAGCATGATGAAGAATGATGAGAATTGGTTTTGTACATCTTGTTTCAACCGCGGCCAGTAAGGCCGCTCCCCAGGTTCTACATTTTTTTGCATCCTGAGGAGCAGGCATACTTGCCTGCGGTGTTTTGGTGTATGTATGAGACTGTTTCGAGCGATGAATCAAGGTTCAATTTTCTCATTCGTCATTCTTGTCCACAATGACCTTCGCATCCGCGATCGTCACGCCGTTTGCATCCACGATCACCGGGTTGAAGTCGAGCTCGCGGATCTGGGGGCACTCGGTGACGAGCATCCCCGTGCGCACGATCACGTCCACGAGCGCATCGATGTCCGCTTGCTCTTTGCCGCGCATGCCGAGCAGGAGCTTCCACGCCTTCAGTTCCTGGAGCATCGCGTAGGCGTCCTGAGTCTCGGCGGGAGCGATGCGGAAGGCGGTATCGCGGAAGAGTTCGGTGTAGATGCCCCCGAGACCCGTCATGAGCAGGTGCCCGAACGATGGATCCCGCAGCGCTCCGACGATGAACTCGTCGCCGGCCGGGAGGAAGCGCTGGAAGAGCACCCCGCGAATGGCTGCATCCGGTCGGTTCTTCCGGACCGTGTTTACGATGTGTTCGAAGGCGGAGATCGCATCTTCCATGGTCCGAATGTTCACCCGCACGCCACCGACGTCGGTCTTGTGGAGGATCTCCGGCGCGCTGATTTTCGCGATGAGCGGGAAACCGAGCACTTCGATCGCGCGTGGAATTTCCTCTCTCTTCCGCACGAGCGTCTGCGCGGGAATCGGGAGCACGTAGAGGGCGAGGAGCTTCTCCATTGCTTCTTCACCGAGGAGGCCGCTCGTTCCGTTCAGCAATGCTTGAGCGCTTCTTTGGCGCTTGATATCGACACTATTCGTCTGCGTCGTCATTCGTGAACATGGACGCAGAGTCGCCAGAGCATCGATGGCTTCCTCGGGCGAGGCGAAGTTCGGGATGCCGTGTTCCTGGAGGATCGCGATCGCCTTCCGCACGTTCTTGTCGCCCATGAAGCTCGCGACGATCGGGAGGAGAGGGCGCGTCTTCTTCGTCGCAGCCGCCGCCCTCGCGATGTCCTCGCACGGCGTCATGATCTGGGGCGTGAGGAGAGCGGCGATCCCGTCGATCCCCGGATCGTCCGCCGCCGCTTCCATCGCCGCACCGTAGCGATCGGCGAGTGCGTCCCCCAGTACGTCGATGGGATTATGGGTGCTCGCGGCGGGCGGGAGCTTCACTTTCAAGGCTTGGTCGTTCTTGTGATCGAGTGAAGGAAGTTGCAGCCCCGCCTGCTCCGCGGCATCGGTGGCGAGGATGCCCGGCCCACCGGCGTTCGTGATGACGGCGATGTTCGGAGTGGGGAGCGGGGGCTGCGTGGAGAGCACCCGGAGAAGATTCAAGAATTCCCGCATCGTCCTGGCGCGGTGCATCCCGCACTGCGTACATGCGGCGTCGATGGCGGCATCCGATCCCGCGAGCGCGCCCGTGTGCGACGAGACGGATTGCCTCCCGTGCTCCGTCACGCCGGATTTGATGAGGACGATGCGCTTGTTTTCTGCAACGTTCGAAGCGACTTCCAGGAACCGCCGCCCGTCCGTGATGCTCTCGAGGTAGAGCCCGATCACGGTCGTCTGGGGATCCTCCGCGCAGAGCTCGAGGAAGTCACACTCGTCCATCGTCGCTTTGTTCCCCATGCTGATGACGGTCGAGAAGCCCAGATGGAAGGATGGGGCCGCGTCCATCACGGCCACCGCGAGCGCTCCGGATTGGCTCAAGAGCGCGACGGATCCGCTCGCCGGCAATTCTTCCGCGAACGAGGCGTTCATCCCGATGCCCGGTCGCAGGATTCCCAGGCAGTTGGGTCCCACGAGCGCCATGCCATACTCCTTCGCCTTCGCTGCGAGCTCGTCTTCCATGGCGCGACCCTCAGCGGTTCCGAGTTCCGCGAATCCCGCGCTGATGACGACGACCGTCTTCATGCCCTTCGCTCCGCAGTCATCCAGAATCGTCGCCACCGTCTTCGCGGGCGTCACGATCACTGCGCAATCGATTGGTCCGGGAATGTCCCTGATGGATGCGTACGCTCTGCGTCCAAGAATCTCGGGATGCTTCGCGTTCACCGGATACACGTCTCCTTCGTATCCCTGCGTGAGGAGATTCTTGAAAATTTCATGTCCCACTTTCTTCTCCTCGGAGGATGCCCCAATGACGGCGATGGAGGTGGGGGAGAGGAGGCTCATTTCCTTACAGTATACAGGAAATGTCGCATCTTCGAAAATTCGATCGTCGGAGGCGCCAAGAGGGGAATTGGAAGTGGGAGACTTTTGTCCTGTACAATCGCATCAACGTTTCCCATCTGCTCTATGGACCGCTCCGCACTCGATCGGCCGAAAGTCGAGCCTGAGAGAAACATTCTCCGGCAGGCCACCGAGGCGTTGAGGAACCCGCAAGGACATCCGATGCCGGAAACCACAGCGCTGCGGCAGGCGGTCCACACACTCTAACGAGAGGAGAAGGATCGCCAAGCGCGCAAGCACGAAGACCGTTGGGTTTTCGACGACGCAGCAAACAGCAGGGAAAAGACGGTTCATCCCGCATTCTCGAGGTCACGTTCCAACAATACGACGACAGCATTGCGAGAGACCATGCCATCATGCGCGTCATGGAGGAAGCCCTGCGCAAGGAAGCGAAGCAATGAGGCGATAAAAAAACTGCGAAAACATCCCCCGTGATTCCGGGACACCATGTCCATGCTGTACAATCGGCTCCGTGCCTTCTCTGCAGATCATCGAGGCCTCCACGAGCGGTCACACGGAGTACGTGGTCGGTCTGCTCACGGATCTGCTGCGCCGCGATCTCGCGACATGGACGCTTCTCGTGAAGCGGGCGGAGGAAGCCCAAGCGGCGGATCTCCTCGCGGGCGATGTGCTCTTGCTCGCCTCTTCCACCTGGAACACGGGCGGGCAGGAAGGGCAGCTCAATCCGCACATGTTCGCTCTGCTTCGTGATCGCGCGAACGATGTCGATCTGACGGGCAGGAAGGTCGCCCTCATCGCGCTGGGGGATGATCGGTACTTCTACACGGCGGGGGCGGGGGCGCATCTGCAATCCTTCGTCGCAGAACACCATGGCGTGGAAATCATCCCGATGCTCACGATCGTCAATGAGCCGTATGGGCAGGAGGAGAAAGTGAAGCACTGGGGCGAGGAGTTGATGAAAACTGTACAAGGAAATTACGAATTACGAATTACGAGTTACGAGTGACGAATGATTCGTAACTCGCAACTCGCCATTCGCCTTTCATCCCATGACACGCATCTCCCTCAAAATCGTCGGCGCATCCGGCCAGGGCATCAACTCGATCGGGGAGATCGTGGCCAAGGGGCTCAAGCGCGCGGGGTACTGCGTGTTCGGTTATCGCGAGTATCCCTCCCTCATCAAGGGCGGCCATGCGTCCTACCAGCTCGATTGCAGCAACGATCGCGTCCGCAGCGCGGAGACGAAGGTCAACGCGGTCATGGCGCTCAATCACCACGGCCTCGAGCATAACCTCGCGGATGTGAAGGAGAGCGGAGTGCTCATCCACCTCACACCCGAGTGGAAATTCTCTCCGGAAGATCAGAAGCTCCTCCGCTCGCGGAAGAGTACCGTCATCGCGATCCCGCTCGAGGAAATCCTCAAGAGACTCGGAGCCAAACCGATCCTCGGCAACGTCCTCCTGGCCGCGTTCCTGTGGGCCGCGCTCGGACAGGACAAAGACGAGCTCAAAGCGCTCGTCGGCGAACGGTTCGCCAAGAAGAAGAATCTCCTGGAGCTCAACATGAAGTGCATCGAGGAAGGATTCTCGTACACGGATCCTGCGGCCGGTCGTGTCTCCGTCACACTCCCATCCTCCGATCCCGTCTGGAAGGATCACCTGCTCGTGACCGGAAGCCAGGCGATGGGGCTCGGCGCCATGCACGCTGGCGTTCGTCTGTACGCCGGGTATCCGATGACGCCGTCGAGTCCGCTCCTCTCCTTCATTGCCGATCTGCAGAACCAGACGGGCATGGTTCTCAAGCAGGCGGAGGACGAGATCACAGCGGCGCAGATCGTCACCGGAGCGATGTTCATGGGCGCGCGCGCGCTCACCGCGACCTCGGGTGGAGGCTTCGACCTCATGAGCGAGACGCTTTCCTTGAACGGCATCCTCGAAAACCCAACGGTCTTCGTGCTTGCGCAGCGCCCGGGGCCGGCCACCGGCCTCCCCACGTGGACCGCGCAGGGCGATCTCCTGATGGCGATCCACACCGCGCACGGGGAGTTTGCGCGGTGCGTGCTCGCCGTGAGCGACAGTCAGGATGCATTCGATCTGATGCCCGTCGCATTCAACCTGGCCGAGGAGTTCCAGATCAGCGTCATCGTCCTCACGGACAAGCAGGTCGCGGAGGCGCTCTACACGCAGACTCCCTTCGATCAGACGAAGGTCAAGGTCGAGCGAGGAAAACTCGTCACCGATCCTGCAGCGTTGAAGGAACTCAAGGGAACGGATCGCTACGATCCCAACGTCAAAGACGGCATCTCGCTGCGGTGGCTTCCCGGGTCCAACGCCGCCACGTACTGCGCGCAGGGAGACGAACACAATGCAGATGGCACCGTGGATGAGACGGCCAAGAACGCGAAGGAACAGATGGAGAAGAGGATGCGGAAGCTGGAGAGTTTGAAGCAGGCTTTGCCGGAGCCGGAACTCTGGAAAATTGAAAATGGAAAAGGACGAATTACGAATGAGTCTCCATTATTGGATTGTCTCATTGTTGGATGGGGGAGCTCGAAGGACACAGTGTTGGATGCACTTGCAGATGAGAAGTTCGGCGGGAAGAGAATCGGCTATTTGCATTTTACGTATCTGTGGCCCTTGAAGACGGAGCGCCTCCAAGCACTCGCGAAGAAGGCGAAGAAGATCATCCTCGTGGAGCAGAATTACCAGGGGCAGCTGGGGGTGCTCATTCGCCAGGAGTGCGGCCTGGAGATCAATGAGAAGATTCTGAAGTACGACGGGCGGCCGTTCTTCGTGGATGAATTGATCGAATTGATTCGCGCGAAATTGTCATTTCCTACCATTGATTGAATGCCCATCTCCCTCGACACTGCCGGTTCCGGTCCTTCCATGAAGGACTACCACTGCCAAACGCAGTGCACGTGGTGCGATGCGTGCGGCGATTACGGTGTGTGGACCGCGATCAAGCGAGCGCTCGTGGAACTGAAGCTCGCGCCGTGGCAGGTGCTCCTCTGCTACGACGTCGGCTGTCACGGGAACATGTCGGATAAATTGCTCGGCTACCGCGCACACGGGCTCCATGGGCGCGTGCTGCCGTTCGCCGCCGGCGCAAAGCTCGCGAATATGCAGGTGCCCGTCATCGCCTTCGGGGGCGACGGCGCGAGCTTCTCCGAGGGGGTCGGTCACCTCGTCCACGCCATTCGTTCGAACTATCCCATCACATTCATCCTGCACAACAATGCCAATTACGGCCTCACGCTCGGGCAAGCAAGCGCGCTCACGCGGCAGGAGCAGCCGATGAACGCCTCACCCAACGGCATTCCGGAGCACACGCTGCGTTCGATGGAGTTCGTCTTCGCGCTCGAGCCGACGTTCGTCGCGCGCGGCTTCACGGGGAACATTCCGCAGCTCACCGAAATCTTCAAAGCCGCCATTCTCCATCAGCGCTGCGGGTTCGCCTTCGTCGACGTCCTCCAGGCCTGCCCCACCTACAACCATTTTGCCACACATGAGTACCTCCTCGCGCGATGCTTCGACGCAAACGCGGAAGGGCACGATCCCTCCGATCTCCATCGTGCGCATGCGATCGCGGTGGATACCTCCAGGCGCATCTCGACGGGTATTCTCTACAAGCGCGAGGACGTCCCGAGCTTCTACGATCGCCTCGTTCCGCGAAAAGATGTCACGACCACCTGCGTCGAAGAGGTGGGGATGAAGGATGTGAGCGCGCTGTGGGGGGATTTGGTGTGATACGGTTGTCATTTTTCGTCATTTGGATGCGGTAAAAACGGTTCTGTTTGCCCATAGAACGCCCAGGCGAATCCGGTATCCTGCGTGCATGCGCATCGATGTCCTCACCCTGTTCCCGGCCATGTTCCAAGGCCCTCTGACCGAGAGCATCCTTCAGCGAGCGCAAGAAGAGAGGATCCTCGAGATTCATGTGCATGACATTCGCGCATTTGCCCGAGGGAGACACAGGCAAGTCGACGACAGTCCGTACGGCGGCGGGGCGGGAATGGTGATGATGGCCGAGCCGGTTGTGAAGGCGATTGAAACCATTGCCTCCACCCCCGTCCCCTCCTCCGGGGGAGGAGGAGGGGTCCTGTCTGGGGGGCCGCTTTGTGTGTACCTCTCTCCGCGCGGCAAGCGCCTCACACAGCCGGAGGTCGAGCGTCTCGCGACGAAGCACGAATGGATCCTCCTCCTCTGCGGGCACTACGAAGGCGTCGACCAGCGCGTGATCGATACATGGATCGATGAAGAGATTTCCATCGGCGACTACGTGCTCACGGGCGGGGAGCTCCCCGCCATGGTGCTCATCGATGCGCTCGCTCGCCAACTGCCTGGAGTGCTCGGGAAAGAGGAATCCGCTCATGAAGAAAGTTTCTCGAAGAAGCTCAGTCGAAAAAGGGAATACCCCCACTACACGCGCCCAGAAGAATTCCGCGGCATGCGCGTTCCTGACATTCTTCTTTCGGGGAATCATGCAAAGATCGAGGAGTGGAGGAGGAACCATCTCGTATGAACGCACCCGATCTCCGTGAACGGCTTGCATCAGAAGGATCGATCACGGTCGCCATTCGCACGCACCCCGGCGCTTCGAGCACACATCTGAAGGGCATCATGGACGATGGCAGCCTTCGCATCGACCTTGCGGCTGCTGCGGAAGATGGAGCTGCAAACGCGGAGCTGATCCGCTTCCTTGCGAAAGAATGCAATGTGCCTCGCTCCGCGATCACCATTGTCTCCGGCGCAACGTCACGGCGCAAACTCGTGAGAGTCGGTGGGCGATCATCATCACGATGCGCCTCATCGTAGAATCGATGATCAATGGTTCCCCTTGGCGAGAGCCTCCCCGATCCTGCCGCGCATGTCCGCGTACGTCGGGAGTCCGATGGATTTCTCTCCGTTGAGGAAGAAGGTCGGCACCACCGTCACGCCCAAGCTCGCCGGCAGGCTCGCTTCCCCGGCCATCACGAGTTGCGTGGCGTTCGCCTCCAGGCATGCGCGGAATTCCTTCTTCTCCAGATGCAGTTCCCGCGCGCGCAGGAGGAGGGTCGCTTCGTCCGTTGCGCCGCGCTCGAAGAGCATTTGGTGCATCAGGAGGCCCTTCCCTTGCTTTGCAGCGCAGAAGAGTCCCCGTGCCTGCATGTCACTTTCGGGGTATTTTCGGATCGGCAGCAGCGCGATCTGGTACCGCAGCTTGCCCGTTGCGATCTCCTCGGAGAGGAGGCGCGGGAAAACGGTCTGAAAGAACTCGCGGCAGTACGCGCACGAGTGGTGCGTGAGACCGAGCAGCACGAGCGGCGCATCCGCATTGCCCACTTCGAGCAGGCCGGAATCGAGCAGACGCTCCGGGACCATGGAGAGCGAGGGCGCGCTGCCCGAGGACGCTGCTTCGGCATCACCGTACTCGAGTTCGGGTCTCGTGGATGCCGACGAACTCCTGGATGGATGCAATGTCGGGGAAAGAGAGCTCTTGGGCGCGGGGGTCGAGAGCGGATCCTGCACCGTGCATGCGAACAGCGTCGTCAAGGACGTCAGAGCCAACATTCGAAGAATTCTTCCTTTCACAGCATCGAGCATAGCGTCCACCGCTTCAGCCGCGGAAGGGGATTCCCTGCTAATCTTTCGACCAATGTCTGCTCTCTCTCGCGTCACTCTCCTTGGCGTTCCGCTCGATCCCGTCACGACGCACGAAGCCGTTGTGCGGCTCATGGCACTTCTCGAAGATCCCGCCCCCCATCACGTCGCAACTCCCAACAGCGAGATGCTCGTCGAGGCCCACCGCAATGCCGCCTTCCGTCGTGTGCTCCAGCACGCGGCGCTCAATCTCCCCGACAGTGTGGGTCTCCTCTTCATGGCGCGCTTCACGGGCCAGAATCTCCCTGCGCGCGTCACCGGTGTCGACACGGTCCATGCCCTCTGTGCGCGTCTCCCTGCGGATCATCCCGTCTTCCTGCTCGGCGCGCCCCCGGGCATTGCACCGATGGCGGCTGCGGCGCTCATCGCGAAGAATCTCGAGTTGCGCATCGTCGGAACCTTCTCCGGTTCACCGCGATCGGAAGACGCTCAGGCGATGATCGACCGCATCAACGCCGCATCTCCACACCTCCTCCTCGTCGCCTTCGGCGCGCCGGCGCAGGATCTGTGGATTGCCGATCACCTGAAAGACCTCCCAAGCGTGCGTGTGGCGATGGGAGTCGGGGGCACCTTTGATTTTCTCGCCGGGGAACGTGCGCGCGCTCCTCGAGTTTTTCAGTATCTCGGCCTCGAGTGGCTCTGGAGACTTGTGCTCGAGCCGCGGCGATGGAAAAGGATCTGGAACGCGGTGGTGGTGTTTCCGCTCCTCGTTGTTCGTCATCGACAAAATCGTTCTTCGTGACAATTCCTGAAAGATCCACATGTATTGCCTTTTTATCGACTGCCCTCGGTTGTTGCCCTGTCTTCCTGCAGCGCTTCTTCGAATTTCACATACCAACGTTGCGATCCTTTCTCCAGCTCCACGATTTTCGGTCCTCTCTGCGTCTGCACGAGGTAATCGCGCTTCGTTTCACTCGTGCGCAGGAGGGTTGATTGACGGATGTCTTCCCCTTTCTTCTGGAGGAGCAGGAAGAGGCTGAGATCCGGCTGCTGATCCGTCGAGACCGCCCCGCTCAGGTTCAGCATCGCCCGCCCGAGAGTCGCCGTGACAGCCACGACGAGCGCGCTCACGAGGACGGCGAAGCCCACCGTGTGGAGGAATCGTTTCGGTGAGAGGAAGGCGATGTCCATCGTTCGTTTCAGTATAGCAAAAATCCGTGCTTCTGCCAATTGTCCTATGAGTGGAGAAAGCGCCAAGTGCGAATAGCGAAGTGCCAAGTACCAAGAAACATCATCGCGCTCTCTTCTCTCTCGCTCCCTCTCGCTTCGCGTATCTCCACGCCATCTCGAAAATCTGCCGCTGCGTTTCGGCCACTTCCTTGCTCTCGATGATGACCCCGAAGACGTCTTCGTGGCTGCCGGTGCCAAACGAGCAGATGGCCACTTTGTAATCGTAGATGTTGATCTCGTTGCCGAAGTCGAAATCCTTCGCCGGCACGAGCCTGATCTCCCGCAGGCGTTTGCGATCCTCCCCGTGCACGCGCCGCCCCGTAGCGTCGTCGGGCGCGATGCCTCGCAGGCGGATGCCACGCTCCACGCGCAGCGCGACGTACTCGAGGTCGTACTCCGGCCAGAATGCCCGAACGGCCGCGGAGTTGGCGAAGTTCAGGAGTTCGGTCGTCGCCGTCAGCGTGTCGTCGTACACGTGGCGCACGCCCTCCCATCCCTCGAAGAAGCGCACGTGGGGCTTGCGGTACTGCGCGCCATGAAGGGAGCGGAGTTCCGGGAGCACTCGCTCGAACGTTTCGACATGCTTGCGCGCCTCGACGGCGAGCGATTCCGGCGAGACGGGCGCGTACCACTTCGCTCGGAGCTTGCGGACCACGGTGAACTGCCCCGCATGAACCATCTGTTCGAGAAGATGATACGTCGTGATGCGGTTGAGACGAGCGGCCTTCGCGAAGCTTGATGCGGGGGCCGATCCCAACTGCAACCCCGCCAAGTACAAGGAGGCTTCCTTCTCCGGCAGTCCGATCGATTCGATGATGTGTTGAAGGTCCTTGGCCATGGAAGTGAGATGAGAAGGAAGATCGGAACGGATGGCAATCTGTAATCTCGGAGAACAATGCGGAGGAAGTCTTGGCGAGAAAGGGGGCAATCATACGGCTATGCCAAAGGAAATTGTCTTGCGCGGAGCACGATCCATTCTGTTGTTCAAAAGAAGAACAGGAGAAACATTGTGCGCAACGCCGCTTGGTTCTTCTGGGGGGAATACGTACAAAACTCGTGTTTCGTTCCTGTCTCCTCCCTTCCCCCTCCGGTATGAATCCGATTCCCGCGATGGAACTCGAGAAGAAGCTCCTCTCCCTGCGACGTCCGATCGGCGGACAGGACCTCGCTTTCACGCCGCAGATGAGGACGGTCGAAGACGTTCTCGCCTTCGCCAGGAAGCACGAGGCCACGATGTTCGATCTCACCTTCGTCGACGTGCCCGGAACACTCCAGCACACGAGCAAGCCTGTCCACGAGCTCCCCGATGTCCTGAGGAGCGGAGGAGGCTTCGACGGCTCGAGCATCCGCGGCTTCAAGCAGATCGAGGAATCCGACATGCTCCTCATGCCCGATCCGCGCACCGCGATCATCGATGCCTTCAAAGCAGATACGACGATCTCATTCCTCTGTGACGTGAAGGACCCCGTGTCCGGCGAACTCTTCGATTCCAGTCCCCGCACGATCGCGCACCGGGCGATGGATGCTCTGCGATCGAGCACTGTGGCTGACACGGCGTACTTCGGGCCGGAGGCCGAGTTCTTCATCTTCGATTCGGTGCAGTACGGGGAGGATGTGAACACCGCCTTCTACCGCGTCGATTCCGATGAGGCGATCTGGAACACGGGGCGGGAGGAGGAAGGCGGCAATCTCGGATACAAGATCCGGCACAAAGAAGGATACTTTCCCGCCTCGCCGGCCGACAAGCAGCAGGATCTGCGCAGTCAGATGGTGCGCGAGCTCGAGTGTGCGGGCATCAAGGTGGAGACGTTCCACCATGAGGTGGCGACCGCCGGCCAAGCGGAGATCGATATGGAACGGGACGAGCTCGTGACGATGGCGGATCACCTCATGCGCTACAAGTACATCCTCCGCAACGTCGCCTACCGGCACGGGAAGACCGTGACCTTCATGCCCAAGCCTCTCTTCGGCGACAACGGCTCGGGGATGCACGTCCATCAGAGTCTCTGGAAAGAGGGGAAGCCGCTCTTTGCGGGTGAGGAGTACGCGGGACTCAGCCCCATGGCGCTCCACTACATCGCGGGGCTCCTGAAGCACGCTGGCGCGCTGTGCGCGCTCGGCAACCCCACCACCAACAGCTACAAGCGGCTCGTGCCGGGCTTCGAGGCGCCGGTGAACCTCATCTACTCCGCCCGCAATCGCTCCGCCGCCATCCGCATTCCCATGTACTCCACGAATCCCAAGACCAAGCGCGTGGAGTTCCGACTGCCGGATCCCATCTGCAATCCCTACCTCACCTTCGCCGCCCTCCTCCTCGCAGGCCTCGACGGCATCGAGCGCGAGCTCCTGCCCGGCGACCACACCGACGAGAACCTCTACCACATGGCGGCGGAGAAGCTCGCGGCGATCAAGCACGCGCCCGCGACCCTCGGTGAAGCGCTCGATGCGCTCGAGGCGGATCACGACTTCCTCACCTCTCGCGGCGTCTTCTCCGAGGCGTTCCTCACCGCCTTCATCGAGGGAAAACGCGCCGAGGTGAATGATGAAAACATGCGCCCCACCGCGCATGAATTCTTCAAATATTTCGATGCGTGAACATTCATGGATCCATTCAGACGCCGCGTGCGGCGTCTCTACCAATTTCCCCCCTTCCCTATGGACAAGACCGCAGCCGATCTCCTCTTCTCCGTCAATCTCCTCTGGCTCCTCGTGGCCGGCTTTCTGGTCTTCTTCATGCAGGCCGGTTTCGCCTTGGTCGAAACGGGCTTCACCCGCGCGAAGAATGTGGCGCATACGATGATGATGAATATGATGGTCTTCTGCATCGGAGCCGTTGGATACTGGCTCACGGGCTTCGCGCTGCAATTCGGCGGCGTCAATTACACCTACCCGGCCGTCCACGGACTGCAGGCGTTCTCCTTCGCTCCCACCTCGCTCGGCGACTGGACGGGCATGCTCACGAAGCCGCTCCTCCTCGGCGGGTCGGGGGTGCTCGGATGGAACGGGTTCATGCTCGCAGGACTCGGAGCCAATGTCGGGGTGCTCGGATTCTTCCTCTTCCAGATGGTCTTCATGGACACGGCGGCCACCATCCCGACCGGGGCAATGGCCGAACGTCTGAAATTCGTCGGTTTCGCCCTCATGGGCATGTGGGTCAGCATGTTCATCTATCCGCTCGTCGGCGGATGGGTATGGGGAGGCGGGTGGCTTGCGAACTTGGGACGTACGATGGGTCTCGGAAATGGTGCCGTGGATTTTGCAGGATCGGGCGTCGTGCACATGATCGGGGGTGCCGTGGCGCTGGCTGGAGCAATCGCGCTCGGACCCCGCATCGGCAAATTCAACAAGGACGGCTCGGCGAACGCCATCCCCGGCCACAGCATCTCGCTCGGAGTTCTCGGCGCGATCATCCTGTTCTTCGGCTGGTTCGGGTTCAACCCGGGGTCGGCCCTGGGCTTCACGGGAGGGCTGCGGAACCTCGCCACCATCGCGGCGGTCAACACGCTCATGGCGGGAGCCGCGGGAGGGACGGCGGCCATGCTCACCATGTGGGTCCTGGGTCCGACGAAGAAGCCCGACCCTTCCATGTCCGTGAACGGCATTCTCGCAGGTCTCGTCGCCATCACCGCTCCCTGTGCTTTCGTATCCTCTGCGGCGGCGACGCTCATCGGGATCGTGGCAGGCATATGGGTATGTGGAGCGACGATGATGTTGGAGAAGTGGAGAGTCGATGATCCGGTGGGGGCCGTCCCTGTGCACTTCTTCAACGGCATCTGGGGCGTGTTGTCCGTGGGTCTCTTCGCCAACGCCAACCCGGACACCGCCGGCTGGAACGGCGTCACAGGACCTGTCACGGGCATCTTCTATGGCGGATACACGCAAATTTGGTCGCAATGTCTGGAAGTCGCGTCCATCGTGATTGTGGTTGGGGGCCTCTCGTATGCGTTCTTCAAGATCCTGGGCGTATTCGGCTTGCTCCGCGTCTCGGCCGCCGACGAGCTTGCCGGTCTGGACATGCCGGAGATGGGCGCGCTCGGCTACCCTCCGGACTTCGTCGCTCCTCTCCCATCCATCATGGCAACCGATATGGCGATGAGCATGATCAATGCAGAACGCAAATCGCCGCAGCCCGCCATGGCGGGCCGATGAACTTTTCATCATTTTCCGACGAACGGATGGACCCATTCTGGACCGTTCCCGTACGACTCCTGAGCCTCGCGATGCTCGGGAGCCTCGTTGCGCTCATCGTGCTGCCGATGTGTATCCGGTGGATCGATGATCAACTGGGCTACTTCATGCTCTTTCTGGGCGCGGGGCTCCTCTGGCTCTCGCTGAGCCTGGGCGTCGTGCAGTTCGATACGGGAGCCTTCGTCCAGACCCTTCTCCTCAGCCAACGCAGCGGTCTCCACCTATTACTCCTCGAACCGTGGGTGTTGATCCTCTGCTACTTCTCGCTCTCGCTCCTCCTGCTCTTTCTGCGCCGTCCTCTCCATCGAGGATTGCGACGATGGTCGCGCACCATCCATCCACCCGTGCTGGTGTTCCTCTGGACCCTCATCGCGGGCAGCCTCGGGTCTCTCTCCGTCGTCGTCATGGCGGTGATCGGAGCGCTCTTCTTCGCCATTTTGCGGGATGTGACGCATCGCGACTACACGCCCTGCGTGATCCTCTACGCCGCCGCGATCGGGCTCTCGGCGCTCCTCACGACCGTGGGGGAACCGCTCTCGCTCTTCATCGCGCAAACCTTGGGAGAAGGAAGCGGCTATTTGCTGCGTACGTTCGGCGGCATCTACATCGTGAATATCCTGGCGCTCGCCTTCGCATCGGGATTCCTGGCCTCCCGCTCGCGCATCATCCCGGAGACGCTCGAGGAACGGATGCTCAAGGACGTGCATCGCGCCGAGAGAGTCGTGGCCCAGAAGAAGGACGTGATGGAAGTGAAGGAGGCGCTCCACGCCGTGGAGGAATTCGAAGAACACGCGCATGACTTCTCCCATGAATTCGATCGGATTCTCCACTCTACGACCAAGCTCTACTTCTTCGTTCTCGGTCTGCTCCTCTTTGGAGAAGCGGCGAAGCCCGTCGCCGCGCGCGTCTTTGCCGATCTGCCCCCGCTCGCGGCGTTCTTCGGCAATGCCGTGAGCTCGGTTGCGGACAATGCGCTCCTGGGGCTCTTGGAAATCCACAAGGGCATGCCGCAATCGTTGGTTCTGGTGCTGGGCATTTCGCTCGCACTGTGGGGGGTGGGACTCGTGCCGGGGAACGTCTGCAACATCGTCTTGAAGGAACGCCACGGGATTTCGTTCCGCCGTTGGGCGAGCATCGGCCTCCCGTGCGCCATGGGTCTCGCGGTACTGAACGTCACGCTGATTCAGACGGGTGTGGCGGGGTGGCTGATGTTTTGAGGAGAGCGTGAGTCGATAGGCAATCGGTAACCGCTGCACTGCTCGGACAGTCCTTCCGAGAGCGCCGGAATGAATTCCGGAAAACGCTTGCGGTTAGCCGCCGGTTTAAACCGGCGGCTAACCGGAAACGAAGACGCGAATTCATTCGCACTTACATTTCCTCATTCATTAGCCAAATCCTTCTTTCTCCTCACCCACGATGACGGGCACTCTTCGCAGAACATGCACGTGCCGCACTTTCGATTCCTCGCCGTACAGATCGTCCGGCCGTGCATGATGAGGAGCGTGTGGAGCTTGCCCCATTGCGCACGAGGGGTCTGCTCCATCAAATCCCTCTCGATGCTCGCTTGTGTTTTGCCGTTCGAGAGTCCAAGCCTGCGAGCGACGCGGAAGACGTGCGTATCCACGGCGATGCCGTCATTCTTCTTGAAGACCGCATAGAGGATCACGGCGGCGGTCTTGCGTCCCACCCCGGGGAGCGTCAGCAACTCTTCCATCGTCTCGGGGACTTTTCCATTGAACTTTTCAATGAGCATCGCGCTCGCGGTCTTCAGGTACTTCGCCTTCACGCGGAAGTGGCCGCAGGAGTGAATGTCGCGCTGGAGCTCTTCGATCTTCGCATGCGCGAGATCTTCGGGCGTTCGATACTTCTCGAAGAGCTTCGGACTCAGGCGGTTCACCATCTTGTCCGTGCACTGTGCGCTCAGGATCGTCGCCATCAACAGATGGAAGGGCGTGTCCCAGTCGAGGAATGTCCGCGGCGGCCTGTGGAGCGCGTCGAGCTTTTGGAGAACAGTGTCGGTGGAAATACGGGGAGTCACGGGGGGAGTATAGGGGTTGTTGTTTGTTTTTGATGTGTGACCTCACCCCCAGCCCCTCTCCTTTTCTTGGGTTCTCCTTTCTTCGGGAATGAAAGATATTCTTGAAGGATCAGAGGAAGGAGAGGGGAGTGTTTGTGTTTTTCCCTCCACCCCCGACCCCTCCTCCGATGGAGGAGGGGAGAATTTCCAATGATCAAGGCCCCCCCTTTCTCCCCCGGAGAAAGGGGACGGGGGATAGAGGAAACAAAACAACCTACAAAACATTCCCCTCTCCTGCCATTCGTACAGAAGGAAAACTCCCAAACACTTCGAGACGACCAACGATAAAAGGCAGGAGAGGGGTTGGGGGTGAGGTAAAACACCAACAAAACACACCAGATCCCGATGGCTCACACATGAGAAATCTGGTACAATAGTGGGAAAGACCAACATTCCCTCACTTCCAATGAACATCTGTCATCGCAGCGATGCCTTCGCGATTCCTTGGGGTGAGCAGCGTCTCTGCCCGTTTGCTGAAGGAAAAGGTTCGGAGAAATCGCCGGAGACCCCAATGAGCATAGATGTGGAGAAAATGGTGAAGGACAGAGTCGAGAGGTTGAAAAGAGGATTGGATGCTTTTTGGAAGGCATTCATGGCAGAAGAATCCGATGGCAAGAAAAAGCAGTTGGGAGATGATGAGAAGAAAGAAGGCGGCGCGGAGAACGTGAAGAAGCTTGCACCGGAAAAGGAGAAAGCGCTCGATGCCGCTGTGACGGCGTTGCTGGCCGCAGATTCCAAGACGCAGGACGAGGCGAAGCAGAAACTTGTGACCGAATTCAAAAATTCCGGCGATCCGGATCTCGCGCTCAGGCATCTGCAGCAGCAGAGAGCTCTGACGGAGCGTTACGCCATCAGCAACGATGGAAAGGGGAATCTCCTACTCAATCCTGCGATCAACGCAAAGGACATTCCTGCGTTGAACGATAAGGAAATGAGAACCACACTCACGTTCCTCATCACAATCATCGGCAAACTTCTCAAGATCGTGCTCTCGCCACGATCTCTCCAGAGGATGCGTCGCTTCCGATTCTCCACGGTGGCGCCGGGCGGCCCGATCGGGATCAATCAGTTTCCGGTGGGAGTCGCGTCGGGTCCGATCGGGATCCAGTTCCAGAACAATCAGGCGCAGATCGCCGCCGCCGAACACACGCTCGAGGAAGATCCCTCGAATCTGCAAGCGCAGGAAGAACTCGCCGCCGCGCTCAAGAAGCGTCAGGAATTGGAGGACATGGTCGATACCGAATTGAAGCGCCTCCGCGCAATGGCGGCGCGATACAACAACATGTCGTACGGTAGCCGCTCACTGACCCTGCGGCTCAGGCAGCCTGCCACTTTTGGACAATGGCTCTGTATGCCGCATAGAAGCTGTTCGGCTTCTTCCACCACGTCGTAAAGCAGACGGAGAGAAGAATGCTCATGACATCAGCCCCCT
>JACOTD010000077.1 GCA_016178535.1 Candidatus Peregrinibacteria bacterium | reverse complement strand
TGCGCAAGCGAATGGCATCAGACTTCTTCATGATGAAAGGGGGGAAGATGTAAGCGTGGGAGTGTAAACGTTTATCTGCCCCCACGTGTAAACATTCATGCGCCCCTCAGGTGTAAACTTTCATCTGCCCCTCAACCGGTAGCCGGAATATGTCCATGCTTGAATTCCTTTCGCCGGACGCTGTCTGCGACGATGACGATCATGCATCGATTCTAGCACGCCATTGCTGCACAACCTTGTCCATGCTCTTCTGTGTCCGCGCATCAACCGGGATGGATTCCGCAATGGTATGAGTTTCAATGTTCAGCCGACCGTCCGCGTAATCGTTGAGGAGAATCCGCACCACGGCGGCAAGCGGCAGGCGTTGTGCCTTTGCGCGTTTGGCCGCCCGGTCTCTCGTCTGTCCGTCGATGGCAATGGAAGTCTGCATAGAATGAATAGTGAAAAGCTATAGGAATTATATAGATATGCGCAGGGAAAAGCAATGCCCTGGTTCTCTGGTGATGAGGAGTTCTGATGGGATCCGATTACCATCAATACATCTGATCATGGTTTCCCCGGCGATCATAAGAACAACGGTGTACCCATCTTGCTCTTCAAAAATAATGTGCAGGTCGAACCTCGCGGATATCGCACTTTAGCCATTCATCCTCGTTTCTTGGAAGGATTCAAGGAGTGGAGATAGGCAATGGCATCCGCAGCATTGTCGAAACTGACACTTCCTTCTTCCTCCTTCGCAGCGCGCAGGACTTCCGCTTCGAATTCGGGCGTGAAGCCATTCACGGTCAAGCGATGTTTTGCCGAAGATGAACTCTTCTTTGTCACGATGCCCATCAGTTTCGTTGGAAAGCTCGCATCGATCAAGGTCCCATCACCGCCGTCGCCCTCCCGCTCTTGAGCACCGCGTGCGCCGGCCAGCGTTTGGGGTCGAATTCTTCTGTATCCGTCATCTGGTTCCACACCTTCAGTTTCGCCTCTCCTTTCAGGAAGAAGACGGAGATCTTTGCGGCGGCGAGAATGGGGAGCGCGAGGCTGATGCGGTCATGAACCGCAAATCGAGCAGCTTGCCCTGAGCGCGCCGAAGGGGTCGTGGTGTGAATCACGTTGCGATCTTCGTCGAGTGCATCGTCACTCAAAGGAGGAAAGAGCGAGGCGATGTGGCCGTCATCGCCCAGCCCCAGCGTCACGATGTCGACGGGACCGTCTTCGAGCATCGAGCCGATGCGCGCGTCGTAATCGGCAACGCATTCTTTCAGCGGCAGAGCGGTATGCGGAAACACAATTTGATGCTTTGGGATCGAGAGATGTCGCAGGAGCGTCTCCCGCACGAGCTTCTGGTTGCTGTCGGCGTGCTCGGCAGGCACGTAGCGATCATCGACGAGGAAGAACCAGATCTTGTTCCACGCAATCGTCTTCTCCTTCCCCATCGCTTCGTAGATCGGTTTGGGCGTGGATCCTCCCGAGAGCCCGATGATGCATCGTCCTTGTGCTTCCACAAATGTTTTGATGTGGAGTGTGAGCAACCGCACGGACTTCTCCGTGAATTCACGATCCGTCGCAGCGTCGATGCGGCCGTAGTGCATGGGATTATTGTAGCGAATCCCGGTCGGATTTCGCTCCGGTTTTTCCCCTGCAGAATCGCCAGCACTCTCGCGGTCCATCCACCAAAAGTGCACCAAGACCAAAGACAACCTGTGCATTCATTCTCGCGATCTCCCCGCAGATCCGATGGAAAGCACTGGCATCTTCTGGCTCAAGATCTTTGCTCATGTTGGCGTAGGCCTTCGTCAGTGATCGGTACGTTTCCCATGCCATAGAGAAGGGGTGGAATCAGAACCATCGTATCCCATCCCTCCCGATCCACGCATCCGATTCTTTCGGGCCCATCGTTCCGGCGGGGTAGAGCGAGAGCGGAGTCGATTCCTTTTCCAGGTGCGCCTGAATGGGATCGATGAGGCGCCAGGCGGCGCGGACTTCGTCGAAGGTGAGGAACCAGTGCTGCCTGCCGTGGATGGCTTCGAGGATCAGGAGCCCGTGTTCGGGGAGGCAATCGCCGACGCACACGAGGGGATCTTCCAGGATCAACGGGCGGAATTTGGGCTCCGTGCCGCCGAGCTTCGTCTGCAGCACGATGCGCATACCGGCCTCACCCTGGAGGATGATGTCGAGGCGATTGGGGTTGCTGTCCTCTCCGACGGGTCGCGGCACCTGGAATTGAATGGAGATTCTGGTCTCCTTCTTGGCGAGCCTCTTTCCGGATCGCAAGTAGAACGGCACGCCCTGCCACCGCGATTCGCGGCTCAGGAGCTTGAGCGCGGCGTAGGTATTGGTGCGCGAGCGCGGGTCCACTCCTTTCTCCTGCAGATACCCCGGCACTTCCTCCTTCCCGATCGTCCCCGCGGCGTACTGCCCCTGCAGCGCGATCTCGTTCAAGTCCGCGGCCGGAGGCAGATAGAACTGCTTGAGCGCGCCGATCCGGCTCTCCTGGAGCAGATCATCAGTGTCCTTGATCTGCATTGTGAGGAGCGAGGCCATCATCAGGAGGTGGCTCTGGAACATGTCGCGGAAGGTGCCGGTGTGCTCGAAGTAGCCCGCGCGCTCCTGAATGCCGTGGCTCTCGAGCGCCGTGATCTCCACGTGCTGGATCAGCGTGTTCTTGAAGAGTCGTTCGAGGAGCGGATTGGCGAAGCGCAGGTAGTAGGTGTTGCGCACGGCTTCCTTCCCCAGGTAGTGATCGAGGAGAAAAATCTCATCGATGCCCAGGCACGAGGTCAGTTGCTGATGAATGGTCTCGAAGCTCGCCAGGTTATGGCCGATGGGTTTTTCGACGAGCACGCGGAAGTTTCCTTCGTGTTCATGCACGCCGCTTGCACACAGGTTCTTCAGCGCGTCATGCATCACGTCCGGCGGCACCGAGAGGTACGCGAGCCGAACGGAAATGCCCCAATCCTTCTCGAGCGCATTGAGCTTCTGATGAAGATTCTCGAAGTCCTTCACCTGATCGTACTGTCCTTGGTGATAGTGTACGTGACCAAGGAAGTCATCGAGCTTCTTCTGATTCACTTCGAGCATGTCCGTCTTGATCGATTCCGCGACCAAAACCCGGAAGCTCGCCTCATCCATCTCCGAACGCGCGAAGCCGATCACAGCATAGTGCTCGGGCAATCGCTTCTTGAGCGCGAGCGTGTAGAGCGCGGGGTACAGCTTGAGCTTGGCCAAGTTCCCCGATGCGCCGAAGAGAAGGAAGCTGAAGGGGGAGGTGGTGGAGAGCATGGAGCATCGAGTATACGGCGCGAAAGGCTTCGCGGCGAATTGATGAAGAGTGCATTGTTCCATGGCTACATTGTTCGCAAGCGAGAACGAGGTCCGAAACTACCTTGCGCGCACGTACGGAAAAGCGTACCATGATGGCATGATCCCCCTCTCCGCGACACGCGCCCGAAGCAAATTGTACCGCTTGATTTTGGATGTGCAGAGCAGCAATGAACCGATTCTGATTACCGGAAAACGTGGGAATGCCGTTCTCCTCTCCGAAGACGACTGGCGATCGATCGAAGCGACGCTCTATCTCCTCTCGATTCCCGGTATGCGCGATTCCATTCGAAAGGGAATGAAGGAGCCGATCTCGCAGTGCAGTCATTCCATTGATTTGTGAAACCAGCGTTTACCCTCATCTACACGAAGCAGGCACAGAAGGATGCGAAAAAATTGAAGGGCACGCCACTCGCGCGCAAGACGAAAGAGCTTCTGGCCTTGTTGGAACAAGATCCCTTCACATCTCCGCCGCCCTTCGAAAAACTTCTCGGCGATCTGGACGGCGCCTATTCGCGCCGCATCAATATTCAGCATCGGCTCGTCTATCAAGTTCTTCAGAAGCAGCGCATCGTGAAGATTTTGCGACTATGGACACATTATCAATGAGCACGCAGTTTGCGTGAAATCTGCTCCTTCCCTTTTTCATCAACAGGAGTACAATGTTCATGACACGATTCCTATGACATTTGAGCTCACGCAAGAGCAGCGGCAAGCCGTTCATACTCATCCCGATGAGCCGATTCGGATGGTCGATCCGCAGACCAATATGCAATGCGTTCTGATCCGCGCCGATTGGGCCGAACGGCCCGTCGAAGGTGATCCGCGCGAAGCATATCCTCTGGTGGACGAATCATTCAGCGCCGGGTGGAGTGATCCGGCGATGGCAGATTACGATCACTACGAAACCCGCAAGCAACCATGAAGCGCGGCAATGTTGTTTTGGTGCTCTACCACGATTCTCTTGTCTCCTGCATCAACCTCGCGACGATCCGCCAAGATCGCGTCGATCGCGTCATCGGTTCATTGCCCGACTCACTAATGCGGCACATCGATCGTTGTTTGATGGCTGCGCCGGGCTTGTAGCCTTCCCAAAGAATATTTGCCTGGAGAAAAGATCTGCTCCAGTGTCTCCTCGCTTGGAAGGCGCTTCCTCGGGGCTCATCACTATCCAGCACCATCTCGTGTGCCGCGTCCTCAGGGGGTTCTGCAACTGCGGACAAATGTTATGGAGGCACAGGTATTTTTCAAACACGCTCTCAGGCGAGTATCTTTCCCAAGCTTCTCCTGTCCTCTTCTTTCCCAATGACCACAAGTCGCGTTTCCTCGAGTGTGAGGATCCTCGCGGCGAGCGCGTTGACTTGGGGGACGGTGACTTTCTCGATCTCCGCGATGTACTCGGGGATGTCGCGGGTGTGGGGATAGAGGAGTTGCTGCTTGCCGTAGAAGTGCGCTCGCTCCTCGCTGTCTTCGAGCGAGAGTGTGATTTTTCCCTTCAAATAATCTTTCGCCCTGCGCAGTTCTTCGTCGGTGACGCCGTCCTTCGCGCAGGTCATGTACTCGTGCAGGATGCGCTCGAGTGCCTCGTGGAGGCGCGATTGATCCACGCCCGCGCGCGTGGAGAGGGAACCGGCGTCGAGGTAGCTGTCGATTTCGGTGGCGATGTAGTAGCAAAGACCGTGCGCCTCGCGGATATGGAGAAACATCCGTGAGCTCATGTTGCCCCCGAGGATCACAGCGAGGATTTTGCTCGCGAAGTGATCCTTGTGCTGCGAAGAAACACCGGGGACGCCGATCACCAGATGCGCCTGTTCCGTGTTCTTCGTGCGCAGGAAGATCGTCTCCGTCCCGTAGGCGGTGAAGGGATGGAAGTCACGGACGCAGTCGCCGCTGATGGGGAGGAAGTAGCGCTTCGCGAGATCTTGAGATTGCTTCGTCGTGATCTTCCCCGCCATCGTCACCACCAGGTTCTTGGCGGTGTAGAGCTCATCCTTGTGCTTTCGGAAATCCGTCTGCGTGACGGAGCGGATCAGTTCCTCGGTGCCGATCGTGTCCCACCCCAGCGGATGGTCGCCGTAGAGCAATTGCTCGAAATCCCACCCCGCGCGGTACATGGGCGTGTCCTGGTACATCCGCTCCTCCTCGATGATCACCCCACGCTCCTTCTCGATCTCTTCGGAAGGGAACGACGCGTGGATGAGCATGTCACTGAGCACATCGCAGGCGAGTTCGGCGTGCGTCGCGGCCACTTTGACGAAGTACCCGGCATACTCCTTGCCCGTGAACGCGTTGAAATCGCCGCCCACCCCGTCGATCGCGGCGCTCACTTCTTTGGTACTCGAGTACTTCCTCCCGCCTTTGAAGAACATGTGCTCCAGGAAGTGGCTGATGCCGCGCTCCTTCTGTTCCTCGTACCGCGATCCCGCGCCCGCGAACACCATGATGGTGACGGATTCGGTTCCTCCTGCCGGTGCGGTGAGGAGAGGAAGACCGGTTTGGAGGTGATCGAGGTGAAACACGTGCGGAAGTGTACAGTGTACAGTGGTCAGTGTTCCAACGGTTCAGTGAATCAGTGGTTCGTGAGCATGTTTGTCTGACATATACTGAACCGCTGAAACGCTGAACTGCTTTTCTCTTGTACGGAAAAACCTGACCACGTACTCTGAGCGGGATGTTGAACAAGTTCCGCTGGCGTCGTCGGCTCCGGGTGCACGGGTACCTCAAGCGCAGCAAGACCGCGAACGGTCGCAAAGTGCTCGCACGAAGGCGTCGTCAGGGCAGGAAGCGATTGACCGTGCAGCATCGGCAGAAGGGGAAGAATCTGTGAAACGCGGGTCGTGAACCCTTTCGATTGTTCCATTGTTGGATGGTGAGATGGTTGGATGGTTTGCATGCATGCAGCGTACCTTTTGCCTTGCAACCATCTCACCATCCAGCCATTCAATCATGCTACAATTTCCCCGTGCTCAAGTTTCTCCACCAGCTCAGTGCCATCTTCTTCTCTCTTCTTGGGAGTTCCTTCTTCGTCGCCTATCTCCTCGTGCGCAATTCCATCGGCGGCATCTGGCCCGCATGGTGGTTGCAGGTGGCGGATCTTCCGCTTGCGCTGTGCGCACTGATGTACGGCGGACTCAGTCTGTACCAGAGCCTCACAATCAAAGGACATTCCCGCGCGCTTGGATGGACGCTCGGCGTAATCACAGGCATCTTCTTCCTCTTCATTGTCTTCCTGAACTTCTCGAATCTGTGGTGAGGTGCGATGCAGCGGGTTTTCCCTGCCCGTCCGGCAGGCGGGTACCAGCGACCCGTGCGTTGTCCACACGCTCAATACCGCACCGTCACCTCCCCTCCTTCCTCGATCGCCGCCTGGCGCGCGGCGAGGAAGAGAAAGTCGCTGAGGCGGTTGAGGAAGACGAGAACGTCGTGATTGATTTCCTCCTGCTTCTCCAACGTCACGACCCACCGCTCGGCTCTGCGGCAGACGGTCCGCGCAAGGTGGAGGAGCGATGCGCGGCGGTTGCCTCCGGGGAGGATGAATTGCGTCTGCGGCGGGAGCAGCGCTTCGAGCGAGAAGATCCATACGTCGATCTCTGTGACATGCGATGAACCGATGCGATCTTGCTTTGCGCGCGTCGCGAGAGGGGTGGCCAGATCGCCACCTACGCGGAAGAGGAGATGCTGCAAGCGCGTGAGATTCGCGCGAGTTTCACGTGAGAACCCCTCCTCGGCAAGCGCCACGCCGATCGCAGCATTCAGCTCATCCACGGTCCCGTAGGCATGAATGCGCGCATAATCCTTCGGGATTCTCTTCCCACCGAAGAGTCCCGTTTGGCCCTTGTCGCCTGTCTTGGTGACAATGGTCATGGCTGTTCATGGTAGCGCATGAGAAAGAATGGCGACCCGCTCTCAGTTCTGAAAGGAATATCTCTTGACTTCCGCTTGAAACACCTCTTCGGGAGTACGGTACTGGAGGGATCGACGAGGTCGATTATTGATGAGGGCAACGATAAGAGCAAGATCATTTTCGTTGATTGTTCGGAAGTCGGTTCCCTTCGGAAAAAATTGTCGCAGCAATCCATTCGTATGTTCGTTGAGTCCTCGTTCCCATGAGTGATACGGATGCGCGCAGAACACATCGATGTGCAATTCATTCGTGATCGTTTCATGGTCGGAAATTTCTCTGCCATTGTCGTGCGTCAGCGTGTGACGAAGTTGCAACGGCACGTCTGAGAAAACAACACGAGCCGCTCGTGTCATTTCCGGTGCGGTGCGATTGGAGAGGAGAACGGCTCGGAACAATTTCGAGACACGCTCCACGAAGGTGGCGACCGCAGATTCTCCGACGACAAGATCACTCTCCCAATCGCCGAATCTTTTTCTGCGGTCCACGTCTTTCGGTCGCTCTTCAATGCCACGTCTGTTCGGGATGATGCCTCGTTTCTCCTCTGTACCATGCCATTTTCTCTTCCTTCCTTGGTGACGCAAGTAGCGATGGAAGCAGCCGCCATCTTCACGAATCCTGTCGATGTAGTCGTAGATCGCTTCGTGACTCACGACATGAGAGCGATGCCATGGTGACTCTCGTTTCATGCGTCCGCCGATCTGCTCCGGACTCCAACACAGTCGCAATTTTTCCACGACGTATCGAAGTACCACCGGATCGTCATGCCATCGGAAACACTTGTCCTTCGATGCCCGCCTCCGTTGATCGGCACACATCTGCGCCTTCTCTCCGTCGTACCAGAACCGGGGATGATGGGCGTTGTTCCGTCCGAGCTCCTTGCTTACCGTCCCTTGGGAACATCCGATGAATGAACAGATTTCGATCTGCGTTTTTCCGAGTCGGTGCAACGTTGCGAGTTGCTCGCGCTTCGCGCGGGTAAGATGGGCCATACGGTATGGGGGGAGGAAGTGAAACGTCTTCCTCCATACCGTACTTCATCAGGGCGTTTCAGGGAGAGCGCACTCCGCTACGCTCCGTGCGCTCTCCCTGGATATTCCTTTCAGATCTGAATTTGGGCGAAGGGCGAATTGCCAGTTGCGAAACAGCAATTCCCCCCGATCTCATAAACCGCAACAGCAAGCCAATTTGACAAGAGCTATTTTGCGGAGATGAATACAGAATTTGTCCTGTATTCCTCTCCTTTGTATGCCGAAATCTCCAACCAAACCCCGCGAGGAACTC
>JACOTD010000018.1 GCA_016178535.1 Candidatus Peregrinibacteria bacterium | reverse complement strand
CGCTTCCTGCGTTCTCTCTCTCCACTGTCATTGCAGAAGTAACGCGGTGGCGAACGGAGGGGAGATCGCTGTTTGAGAAGCAACTGCAGGGAATCCTCGCCAGAGCGCCACCGGGCTAGGCGTGGGAATCGGGAATTACTCGCGGTCGCTAGTTGCAAAATTCTTAAAGAAATGTACAATGTAAATAACACCCATGCAGTTCCAAGTGAGTCCCCTTCGTCTCTTCGCGCATCGGCACGATGTGACTCCGGCATTTCATGCGGCCTCTTTCGCGCTGACGATTCTGGTGGCGGCGTTGCTCAACCTCGGATGGTTTGCCCTGCTGATCGTTCTTCACATGGCATTGGACACCGTGAAGTATCGAGACATGCATCGGCTCTCCTGGCCGAAGACCGCGTGCGCAGTGCTGCGCGAGAGCCTGCTCGATTGCACGCTGCTCATCCTTGCGTTCGATGTCGAAATCTACCTCCGCGGCGCTTCGGGCATCGTCGCCCTCAGCGCTCTCTTCCGCGGGGAGCGGACGCTCCTCGAGGGTCTCTTTATCTTCCTGCCCAAGGTGGCAGTGCTGATGCGCTTCACCAACGTGCTCTCTACACTGCGTTCCCACTTGGGCGTCGCCCGTCTCGATCACGCGAGTCCGCTCTCGATCGTGGAACGCGTCTGCCTCACGAGCGCAGCTGCGGGGTTCCTATTCTTCCTGCTCGCCCCACTCTCGCCGGAATTGCGCGGCTCCTTCCTCGCGGTTGTCTCGAATCAGTTGCTTCCGTGGAGATTGTGAATCGAGAGCGACGAGAGTGCTTTTTGCAGTCCATCTTTGAGCTCAGGAGATCCTCTTCGTATGTCTGCCATAGCGTTTGCAAATCGACTTCAAAATAATGGTGGATGAGTTTGTTGCGCATGCCGATGCTATCACCGAAGGGAATGGCAGCATGCTTCTTGCGAAAGTACTTACTCAAGCTCATCGGAGTGGAGAGATCCACTTTGCTTCCCAATGCATCACTCAATTCTCTCTCCATGCGTACCAGCTTCAGCATGCTCATCGGCTTGGAGAACTCCACCAAGAGATCGATGTCACTCTGTGCATTCGCATCGCCGTGCAATTGCGAACCGAACAATGCTATGCGACGCACGTTCCCGCGGTACGGGGAATGCATGAGGGCCTTTCGCAATTGCTTCTGAGTGTCCCGCTTTTTCATGTCATCAGTGTACCACGCCCTGCAGGCGTGATGAAGCAACAAGGAACGGATTTATTCTTTCGGAATTCCCTCCGGGAACAGTTCCCGTTCGACTGCCTTCGTCCGCTCAAACCAATCCTTCACAGCGACCGTAAGGGATGTGTTGCCGTAGCGGCGTGCGAAATCCGCGAAGCGTTCCTCGAGGGAGACGATGCGATCGACGGCCACGCGCTTATCGGCGTAGAAGAGGAGTTTCTGTTCGATCGTCGCTTCATCCGAGGGAGGAAGAGTGAGGCCGTGCGCCGCGACGATGGTTCCCAGTTGCTCGTAGCCCCGTTCCCGGAGGAATTTCTCGCATGCGGCTTCGTGGTGCACTCCGGAATAGCGTTCCTTGAGTGAGCGCCAACGTTCGCGCTCTTCCTCCGTTGCACGGAATCCCTCCGGGCTCGCGCCGTCGCGGAAATCGATGCTGCGGAAGAGATCGTGGACACGAGCCGCACAATGCAACGCTTCACGGCGCACGATCATTGCCCTGGTCTCGATCAACAACTGCGCGCACCGATCGGCGAACGCAGCGACGGCATCGCAGTGCGCGGCAATGTGCGGAGCCAAGGCCGCTTCTCTGCGCCATGTCTCGATCTCCCCGTCCGTCGGGAGCGGAAGGTCATGGAACACACAGCGGAGGCGTCGTCCGGGACCGCCATCGTCCCTCAGCTGGATGTGCATGTTCGGTTCGATGAGTTCGTGCCACTGCGGCCCCAGGCGTTGCGGCCACTCGATGCACCGAATCGACGCCGCATGGTCACTCTCGAGGACGAGCCACTTCGCATCAGGAGCGGACAATCGATACAGATCGAGATGGGCGAGTGTTCCGCGGGGAGTGCGGTAGTGCTGCTCGAGAGCGTACGTGGGGCTCGTCAGGGCGCCGCGGACGCCGAACGCTTGGGCAAACCCCTGGAGAAACGTCGTCTTCCCGGCGCCGAGCTCTCCTTCGACGGCAATTGTCACGGGAAATGTGTACAGCGAGTGGATGAGCGACCGTCCTGCGAGACGTGTGGAATCGGCATCTGGAAGCGAAAATGTGCAGAAATCGATCATTGACTAAATATAAGATATATGATAGTATAGAAATATAAATAAACTATGACATCATCCACGACACGACGGACGGGGTTCGCGACGAAAGCGATGTATCGGAGACGCGAGCCGACGGCGCTGCACTTCCTCTCCGAGCGAACGACGTTCTGGGTTGCCGTTCTCTCGGTGCTCGCGTTCGTGACGGGAAACATGATGGAGCAGCATGGATGGTACGTGTTCTGGAAGTCGGTGCTCGGATACGTCGATGATAGCGCGATCATCTACGACGGCACAGTGTCGCCATTCAACGAGATCGTCGACCCCTTCCGGTGGGCTAAAAAGTACGGCGGCGACATCTATCAGGACACCTGGCGACAGGCGCCTGAAGATGTACGAATCCCGCTGCCCACCTACGTTCCCGGTGACGCACGCTCTGCAAGCGATGAACTGGGGAACAGGATCTTCTCCGTGAGCTTCGCAGGACAATATGGGAGTAAGAATGGAGGAGGACGCGGCGCCCACACCGGCGACGACATCGCCGTGGCAGAAGGCACGCCGGCGGTTGCCGCGATGAACGGCATCGTCTTCAAGATCGGCAATGATCCTGGAGGATACGGCAAATATGTGATGCTCAAGCACCCGCGTGTTCCCGATCCTCGCAACCCGTCCGTGAATACGTGTGTCATTACTCTCTATGGACATCTGAGCACCGGGGAAGGATCGGAAGGGGATATCGTCAGGAAAGGCCAGCAGATAGGGACGACAGGGCACTCGGGCGACGCCACCGGACGGCATCTGCATCTCCAGATGGAATACTGCGATGCGCCCTCGCATCCCTACTCACCGGTCAGTTCCGCCGATCTGAAGGCTGCCAGCATGACATACAGCCAGGCAATTGATGCAGGGCTCAATCGGGACAAGCTCTTGCAGTACGCATTCGATCCGCTTCTGTACATACAGGCGAACTATCCGGCCGTGGTCGGTGCCGCATCATCGACGACGGTCGCGGGGTCCACGCCCACACCCCTGTCTTCTACAGCGTCGCACACGCAGTCGTTGCAAGCTTTCGCGCAACGGCGTTTGGCGCTTCGCAAAGCACGCCTGCCGCAGGATATGCGCGTGGCGATGCTTCATCGCTCGCTCGTTGTGGATGCCGCGCCGGTCGCGCTTCCGCCTCCTTCCTCGACGGAGAACTCGACGGTCGTCGTGAGCCCCCCGGCTCCGCTCACAGCCGCAGCCGGAACGTTCAGTTCCATCGAGATGGTCGTGGGCTCCGCCTTCACGCCCGGGCTGTGGATGCCGCTGCGTTTGGTCCTTCTGGACGACCAGGGGCACGTGGTTACGAATCCATCATTCACCACCGACCTGTACTTGCGCACGGCGTACGGCAGGGCCACCTTCGATCCGCCCGTCCTCTCGACCTTCCATTTCAGGAACGGCGTTGCGGATCTCCGGATGAAGGGCGAAGGAGACCAGACGATCGTTGTGGCTGTCATGCCGAAGAATATTCTCCTCAAGCCGATCCGGTCGACGAGAGCACGATAGCATTCTCCGACGACCATGCTACATTCTTTTCCTCATCCTCCGTCCATCATCGGTAACAGATGGATTGCAGGTTCCTCGTAGGGATGGGCATTCTTCACGGCGTCCAGAATTTCTCTGACCTTCCGTTTCGACGCTGATGGAATCACCACTTCGATCCTTTCTTCTTCCACTTCTTCCAGTTTCCCCGTCGTCCCCATCGCGGGTTTTGCGCCCTTCAGAGGTCGAAAACGTCCCGTGCCGTGCATCGAGAACGAACAACTGTCGTAGTGGCCGATTCTGCCCGCGCCCGCTTCTGCGAGAGCATCGCGGACGAGCTGCGCATGCGTCACGGGGGCGTAGACGATCAGGTGGTAGAAGGGGAAGGGAGGCATGCGAGTTGCGAAGGGCGAATGGCGACTTGCGAATGATGAATGGTGAGATTCTGTGACATTATTCGTGCTGTTTCTTGGGACGAGAATACCAGGAGAGGATCAACATTAGAGCGAAGAGCACGAGCGCGGCGACGAACTTCTGGAAGGTCGAGAGGAAGAGGGCGGTGAGCCCGAAGAGCGTGCCGATGCCGGCCGTGAGCGCGATCACCTGGCGCGGCGTCCATCCTCGCAGCAGAAGGCGATGGTGCAGATGCTCGTCCTTCGTGTCGCCACGGACGATGGAAGCGCGTTTGAGGATACGGCGCGCGATCACGAGGATGAAATCGATGAGCGGGACGCCCAGCACGAGGAACGCCGTCGCCACCTTCCCCCCCGAAAAGATCGTGAGGATCCCGATGAGGAGGCCGAAGAACATCGCGCCGGTGTCGCCGAGGACCGCGCGAGGCGGCGGGAAGGTGAACAGCAAACACCCGCCCGCGATGCCGGCAAGGACGAATGCGAGCGATGCGAGCGACGGTTGATCGACTCTCGCGCTCGCGGCGAGCATGCCGATTGTCAGGAAGGCGATCATCGAGAGGACGCTCACTTGCCCCGGAATTCCATCGAACCAGTTGAGGGCGTTGATCGTGAGGCCGAGCCACAGCACCGTGAAGATGCCGCTCCAGAGTGGCAGGGACCCGAAGACGGGAACGGTTACCGTCAGGCGATCCAATGGAAGAAACGCGCCGCCGATGTGGAGCGGGAAGAGGGGATTGGTCAGCGTGTAGATGCGCGCCCCGCTTGCGAAGACGATGATCGCGACGATGATATGGATACCCGCGCGTACGGTCGGGGGGAGGGGAGTGCGGTCATCGATGATCGTCGCGACGGTGAGCAGGAGAACGCCGACGAGGATCCCCCGCGCCTCCATCGTTCCCTCCGCGAGGGCCAGGAAGAAGATCAGGAAGGCGAGAACCGCGATGATCCCGAGCGGGTAGGGGAGTCGCCCTCGTGTCAGCCCGTACCGCTTCGGAAAATCGAGCAGTCCCAGACGTGGAAAGACGCGCACGGCGATGAGATTCAGTACCGCCGTACCGCCGAAGGCCAGGAGGAGCATTGCGAGGAACATCATCGTGGTGATGATGAGGTTCTCAGACAATGATGACAAGGGGAAGGGCGAATGACGAGTTACGATGTACGAATGACGAGTTCCGAATGGGGGATCGCCAATTGATCATTCATTCGCAACTCGTACATCGTAACTCGTAAGTTTCCAAGGCGTGTTTGTTTCCAGTCTCCATGCTCGATACACTGTCAGCCATGGTCAAGTGCTGCACTCTCGCCGATGCCGATCTGAGGGGCAAGCGCGTGCTCCTGCGGGCCGGATTCGACGTCACCATCGAGAAAGGGAAGGTGATGGATCTGGAGCGCATAGAAGCGCTCGTTCCCACGATGAAGCGCATCCTCAAGGATGGTTCACTCATCATCCTCTCGCACCAGGGCCGTCCGAAGGGGAAGAAGCTCGCAGAATTCAGCCAGAAGCCGATCGTGCCCGTGCTCGAGAAGCTCCTCAAGCGTCCCGTCCGCTTCGTCGAGAGCTGCACGGGTGCCGTCACGGAGAAGATGGCCAAGATGCTCAAGAAGCGGGAAGTCCTCCTCCTCGAAAACCTCCGCTTCGATCCCGGCGAGGAGAAGAACGACCCGGCGTTTGCGAAGAAGCTCGCTTCGCTCGGCGATGTCTACGTCAACGATGCCTTTCCCAATTGCCACCGCGCGCATGCGAGCATGGTCGCGCTGGGCAAGCTCCTCCCGGCATTCATGGGCTTGCAGTTGCAGAAGGAAGTGCAAGAGCTCTCGCGCGTCACGGAACACCCCAAGCATCCTCTCGTCCTCATCATCAGCGGCGCGAAATTGGAGACGAAGATCCCCGTCATCCAGCGGTTTCTTGCCAAGGGAGACGATATCCTGCTCGGCGGCTGCATCGCGAATACGTTCATCGCGGCCCGCGGCTTCGACGTGGGCAATTCCAAATACGAGGAGCAGTACATCGAACAGGCGATGGAATTCATGCTGGAGGCGGAGAAGAAGAATCAGGCCGATCTCCACGTGCCGCGGGATGTCGTCCTGGCGAGCGAGGCCACGGAAGGCGCTTCGAAGATCGATCTGCCCGTGGAGGACATCGAGGGGGACATGAGCATCTTCGACATCGGAAAGGTCACCATCGAGCGGTACTGCCGCGTCATCGAGAAGGCGAAGATGATCGTCTGGAACGGTCCCCTTGGGCTCTACGAGATCAACCGCTTCTCCCATGCCACCAAGCGCATCGCCGAGGCAGTCGCGGCGGCGACCAAGCGCGGTGCAATTTCCATCATCGGCGGCGGCGACACGCTCGACTTCCACGTACGCTACCGTTATCCCCTCGACGTCTACAGTTTCGTGAGCACCGGCGGCGGCGCGATGCTGGAATTCATTGCGGGGAAGCCGTTACTGGCTCTTCAGGTATTGCGAAAGTGATTGGTCAGGCTCGGATGGTTCGATGGCACATCGTTTTCCGTTCTGTATCACTCGCTTGCGAACCATGCAGCCATCGAACCATTTCTCCTTTTGTTCAGAAGCTGTACGTTCCTGCTCATGGACCATCAACTCACCGTCGTGTTCCGCAAGGAAGAGGAGTCATGGCGCACATTCATCCGGAGGATTCATGATGTGGAAGGAGAGCTCTTGATCGTGCTGTCTCCCAGTGATGCGAGCGCGCTCCTCGCAGCGGATGAACGCGATGCATTCTTCGCGGAGTGTGACAAGATTCGCTACCGCTTGCGCATCGCGGTCAACTATCACCTTCTCGCGCGGGAACTGCGCGCTCTCGGGATTTCCGTTGAACGCTCGACGCGGAATCTGCGTCGAGCGCTTCGGGGCCATCCGCAGATGGAGGAAGCCCTGCGTCATTTTTCGCCCCACGCGTGGCGGCAACAATGGCATTCCCGCCTCCAGGGCGTGAGGCTGCTCTCCGTGCCCAGAGTCCGCATCGCGATTCTCATCGGTCTGAGTCTCGTGCTCTTCCTCTTCGTCGTGCTTCGCCTGCTTCCCTCCGCGCAGGTGCGCGTGTGGCCGCGGCAGGACACGATCAGCGAGACGATGAACGTCTACCTTCTGCTCTCCTCCGGAGCGACGATCGGAGAACCCACGCGCGTGCGGACCCTGCCGTTGTACCCTTTCGATGTCACCGTCCATACCTCCCTGACCTTTGATCAGATCAGCAAAGCGTTCACCGGAACCAACGCGGAAGCGCCGATGACGATCTACAACGTCGGAGCCGAAGAGTTCACCCTTCGGAAGGGGAGTCGCCTCGTGAACCAGGCCGGGATGATCTTCCACATTGCTGCTTCCGTCGATATTCCGGCGGGGGGACACGTCACCGTCAAGGCAATGGCTGATCCACAAGATCTCTACCGTGAGGATATCGGCGAGCGCGGCAACGTCCCTGCAGGTCTGCGATGGGATTTCGTCGGCTTGAGTCCGCAGGACCGCAAGGTCTTGTACGCCGTGAACACGGGACCGGGGAAGGGCGGGATGACGGCTTCCAAGTCCGTGTTCCTGCCAAGCGATCTCCAGAACGCCGTCGATGCTCTCAAGCGGTCGCTCCTGGCACAAGCCAAGAAGCTCGTGGAAGAACACCGACAGATCGCCAATGCGCAGGATCGGACTCGAAGCTTCGAATTCCTCACCAAATCGGATGTCACCCATCTCAGTTACAGCGGGTTTGTGTTGCCGGTGCAATCGTTGAATCATGAAGCCGCGACCGTGAACGTGTCCGGCAATCTCACGTACCGCGTGTTCGCCTACGACACACGGCAGATTCTCTCCATTCTGCGCAGCGAGGATGCCGCTCATCTCCTGGAGGGGAAGCAGCTCATGCAAGATTCCCTCACACCGGACCGCTTGCGCGTCTACGTGATCGCCTACGCCGACGATCTGACGTGGATCAAGATCACGGCGGACCTTGCGGGAACCGAGGAATTCGTTCTCGACCCCCTCACGCCCGCAGGAGCGCGCTTCGGTAAGCGGTTGCGGGAACAGATCGCCGGGCTCTCCACCCGCGATGCGCTGCGGATCGTCCGTAATCTTCCGGAGATCCAGAAGGCGGAGATCAGCGTGTGGCCGCCCTGGAGCCGCATCGTTCCGACGATTCCGACGAATATTGAGATCGTGCCGCAGTGAGGAATGACCGATGGCCAAGAACCGATGACCATTCATTGGTTATTGGGGGCCGTGCTTTGCAGCCAATTCCATTCGATTGAGCGCCACATTCAGCTCCGCTATCATTTTTGTCCTTCCGTATGCAGTTTTCCCGTGTTCGCCGCCGCATCGTCGTCGCATTGGTGAGCGCGTCATGTTTGGTTGTTCTCCTCTACGTCGTGACGATCGGATGGGTCTTGGCGCACGAGAGGGGATCGGCCCGCCTCCCCGCAGATTGTGCGATCGTGTTCGGCGCGACGGTCCACGTCGTGTGGAATGAGGCGGGTAAAGTGATCATCGGATCGGAGGCGGGACCGGGCATTCGCCGGAGGATTGACACGGCCATTGATTTATATCGAAAAGGCCTCATTCACCGTCTTTTCCTCACAGGAGGGAAAGGGGAGGGGATGGTCCGGAGCGAAGCCGAAGTGATGCGGCGGCTTGCGGTAGAGAGCGGTGTGCGAGCAGGAGATACCGTCACGGAATCCGCCTCGCGATCCACGAAGGAAAACCTCGAAGACGTTCGTCCACTCACGGCTTCCTGCTCCTCGGTCATTGGAATCAGTGATGCCTACCACCTGGCCCGCATCGAGTTCCTCGCGCGCCAGCAAGGTTGGAACTTGACAACGTATCCCTCAAGAGGCCGGCCATCACTGTCGTTCGAGATTGCGAGCGTCTTCCGAGAAGCTCTTGGCATCATCTTCTATGCCACGTTCCCATGAGAGTGAACATAATGCTGAACATCCGAAGAAAACAGCAGGAAATTTTTATGTTAACTTTTTGATTGCGGAGATGTGGAAAACTTCGCAAGGCAATGTTGATTCTCAAAGGATCTTCCACCATCGCTGAAGATAAAAAATGCTTCCCTACTTCTCCATTCTGAAAAAAATCTCATCAACGACCACGAACGTAAGCGTTTTCAGGCATTCACCCGGCCTGGCCTTCCCCATCACGCGTCTACGGCCAAGTTTTTCGAGAAAGGGGATTTAGGCAATAATTCTTTATCTATTGAGCGATTTGTGAGAACCCAGAATGCTCTTGCATCCAATCAATAGATTAACATAAAATGCTTTATGTTCACTGAACGATCGATGTCCTCCCACTCCCCCACTGCGGCTTCAAGTCCACTCGCATCGGCGATCAAGAGATATCTAGCATTTCTTCAGTCGGAAGAAAACAAATCCGTGCTGACCGTGACGAATTATCGCCAGTCACTGGATCTGCTTTTGACACTCTCCCCTGTTTCTGATGCCGCGAAGTTTTCCAAGGAATCGGTGCGGACGTGCAAGCAGCGGCTCCATGAATTCCGTACGAAGCAGGGGAAGGAGCTCGCGCTGCGGACGAAGAACCATCATCTGACGATTCTGCGCGCCTTTCTTCGGTACTTGCTCCAGGAAGAGGAACTCAATGTCTATCCGCCCGACCGGATCAAACGCTTCAAGGAGGAGCAGCGGAAAGTAAAAGTTCTCTCGAAGGAGGAGCTCGATCGTCTGTTGGCGGCGCCCGACCGATCCAAAAGGGAAGGGAAGCGCGACCGCGCGATCCTCGAGCTCTTCTTCTCCACCGGCCTTCGCCTTGCGGAACTGCGATCGTTGAATCGCAAGGATTTGAACTTCAACACCCGCGAGATCAGTGTGCGCGGAAAGAGAAACAAGCTCCGGGTCGTCTTCCTCTCCGATGCCGCGGTCGTTTCGCTCACCGAGTACCTCGATGCCCGTCTCGATCACCTGCATCCCCTCTTCATCCGCAATCTGCAGAAGGCGACGCACGAACTTCCGCCCGGCGAGAACTTCCGCCTCTCGCGCATCAGCATCTACGGCATCGTGAAGAAGTACGCGCGCGCCGCCGGCATCGTCACCGATCCCTCGCCGCATACGCTCCGTCATTCGTTCGCCACGGATCTTCTGAGGTCAGGCGCCGACTTGCGCTCCGTCCAGGAACTCCTCGGTCACAAAGATCTCTCCACGACGCAGATCTACACGCATGTGACGAATCCCCAGTTGAAAGAGGTGCATCGGAAGTTTCATGGGCGAAGCATGTAGCAAGCTTCTTGGCCGTCGAGGTGCCGTAGCACTGCAGGCTGCTGTACGCTACTGTTTTGTCCTTTATGTCGTTGGAATTCAAGGACATTCAAGATTCCCCCGGCCTCCGCATCGCACATCTCGGAGATGCGCATAGAAGCATATGGCCGTATGCATTCGCTCCTGCTGTTTCAGGAACGCCGTTTACCATGGGCGATCATTGCCGTTATGTCTCCGAGAAGATGCGATCCGTACTCCCGTACAGTGAGAGGAAAAAATTCGTTGGGAAAGTTGCCGTGGATATTTCCTATCATTTTCTTCTGCGTTGCCTTGGCAAGCTTTCCGGTCAGATCAATCGAGCGCGCACGATCGACTTGCTGCGCGAGGATCTGGAAATCATCACTCGAAGCAATACGATGGAGCTCTTGGATAAAGATCATCCGCTCTTCAGCCGTATCGGCTTCATGACGTACGTCGCTCAATCCGGGGGGAATCAATTCATGACTCAACATGTGAAGGGGTTCTCTTTGAGTGCTTCGGATCGTGCAATCGCCCAGTGGCTTTTGGAGCAGCAGTGCTACGAGACAATTCTGAAGGAGCAATTCCCAGAATTGCTCCGTCTTCCGGAGGGGGCCGTGAACCAGTGCCAAGAAGAGTTGCGACGAAGGATTGCGAGGCTTCTCGATCAATGGGAGATGTCGTCATTGAACGAACGAACTCCAAACGCGGAAATATCCGTGCGCTCGCAGTGCTTCGATCTCTCGGTGGAAGCATGGGGCCGCTGTCGACCTGAGCCCGAAACCCTGGTCGATGCCATTACCGCCGAGGCGGGAATCTCTGACGATATTCTCGCTTCTCCGCGCGCCGATGTTCTTGCAGCGACGATCATGCCTTTTGAGAACAGCCCTTCTGAGGTTTTCCGAAGGATGATCATTCTCGAGCAGCTCTCGCTCTACGCATTGATGCAAGGAGATCAGGAGGGAGTAAAAGAACTTTCTTCACTCGCGAGTTCTCTCATAGAAAAGCACCGTATCTGCGATTGCGATATCCCCGGTGTCGGTCTTCTAGGCGTTGCATACGGTGCAAAATACAAGCCGCTCAATGAGGTGCGACAGCAGCTCTCTCTCTGCCGCGAAGACGTTTCACCGCCAGCGGCGTCTGATCCCAGCTTGTCGGCGATAGGATGAGGAATGGCGGGACATCTTCGCGGAAAGAAAAGTGGCCTTCCGGCATATTGCGCTTCTGCGAGCGCTTCCTTAGAATCTCGCTCCGATGAAGACCATTCCACGACCGACGTCCGATGTTGCAGGAGAAGAAGTGGCGCCCTATGGAGAGTCTCTCCGAGAGCTAATGGTTATCACGTGATGACGTCAGCGAATCTTCACGGAGACAAACCTCCTCTTCCCCACCTTTACAGTGGCTTCTTCGACCGTTTGGTTTGGGTCGCTCACGACATGATCGTTGACGTGAATCCCCTTCTGCGCGATCAGGCGACGCGCTTCGGATTTCGATGAGACGACGTTGTTCTCTACGAGGACATCGATCAGGAGACTTCCCTTTTTCACTTTCACTTCCAACATCTCTTCCGGCAGTTCCTTTTTGGAGAAGACGCGCTGGAATTCCGCTTCCGCATGCTCGGCAGCCCGGGCGCCGTGGTACAGCATCACAATTTCTCTCGCGAGGCGCATCTTGAAATCCTTGGGATTCGAACCATGGTTCATGGCCTTTTCCGCCGCCGTGATTTCTTCCATTGGGATATCCGTGCAGCACTCCATGTAGGTTGTGATGAGATCGTCTTTCATCGAGAGCAGCTTGCCGTACATCTCATCGGGGCTATCGTCGAGCCAGATGCAGTTGTCGTAGGTTTTGCTCATGAGGCGGCCGTCGGTTCCTTCGATGAGTGGCGTCGTGAGGACGAATTTTTCGCGCTTGCCGAAGGCTTTCTGCATCGTCCGTCCCGCAAGCATGTTGAATTCCTGGTCCGTGCCGCCAAGCTCGCAATCGACGTCGAGAACCACGGAGTCGTAGCCGACCATCAACGGGTACAGAAATTCATGAACGCCAAGCGGGCTTCCGACTTTCCTGCGACGATCGAACGCTTCACGCTGTTCCATTTGCTGCACCGTGAAGAGACTCGCGTGCTTCATGATGTCGTCGTACGTGAGTTTGCTCAGCCATTCGTCATTGTATCGAATTTCGATCTTGTTGAAATCGAGAACCTTCCCAGCCTGTGCTCTGTAGGATTGGAAATTCTCCTGCACCTGTTCGCGCGTCAGCGGCTTGCGCATCGCGTCTCTGTCGGAGGGGTCACCGAGCATCGCGGTGAAGCTCCCGATCACGAGGATCGCGTGATGACCCGCGTTGGCGAATTGCATCAGCTTGCGCATGGGGATCGTGTGCCCGATGTGCATCTTCGCTCCCGTGGGATCGATGCCCCAGTAAACGCGGAGTTTTTTTCCGGACGCCAATGTTTCCTCCGCCAGTTTCCGGGGAATCACCTTTGCAACGCCGCGGGTGAGGAGTTCCTGTTGATCCATGAGCGACAGTGTACAGCCTTTGTGCACCTGTGACGAACATTCGACGTGTACTCTCAAGAATCTCATCTCCTGCTACCATGCTCTCATGCCCCAGTGGATCGTCTCGCAACCGAACCGTCTTGATTCTTTTCTCGCCTCGCAGAGAGAAGTGATCAGCCGGAGCAAAGCGCAGAAGAGTATTGAGGAAGGGCAGGTGCGGGTGAATGACGACGTCATCACGAAGCCCGCGCAGCGATTGCAAGAGGGAGACAGAGTGACACTCATCGAATCCGACGTGAAACTTGATGCGACAATCGCGCCCCGGGATCTCCATCTTCCGATTCTCTACGAGGACGATGAATGTTTCGTCATCGACAAGCCCGCCGGCATCGCCGTGCATCCGGGAGCCGGCATGATCCCCGGCGAGAAGACGATCCTCCACGACATCGCCTTCCTCTACGATCGGTGGCATCTCCCTTTCTCCGCGGAATCCGTGCTCGTCCATCGCCTCGACAAGGAGACGACGGGGTGTCTGCTCATTGCCAAGAACCCACGTGCGCACCTCGAGCTTCAGAAACAATTCGAGTCGAGAACCGTCCAGAAGCGCTATTTGGCCCTCGTCGCGGGCGTCCCCTCCCCCGCCTCCGCCATGATCGATTCCCCCATCGGCCGCTCGACCTCCAACCGCACGGTCATGGCCGTGAGCGGGAGCGCACAGGCGCGCGAGGCGCAGACGACGTACCGCACCCTTCGCTCCGCTCAGGGCAAGCACGGCAGCTTCGCATTGATCGAATGCGAATTGCACACCGGACGGACGCACCAGATCCGCGTCCACCTCTCCGCCATCGGGCATCCGGTGCTCGGAGATGGAACGTACACGAATGAGCTCAGTGAGCGCATCGCGCAGGAATTCGACATTTCGATTCTCTGCCTCCATGCTTGGAAGCTCGCGTTCGAATCTCCCAACGACCACAGACGTCATGATGTCGAATCCCCTCTTCCGTTCCCATTCCAGAATGTCCTCAAAAGAATAGGCATCGAAAGTTTTGAAGAGTAATTTTCAATTCTCCCGCCTTCGTCAGCCTCGGCTGACTACGGCGGGCAGGCAATTTTCCATTTTCAATTCTCCATGGACTATCCCCGCAAACCCGTCCAGACGACTCTCCCGATCCTTGAGGCGATCCGCGAGCGCTGGAGTCCGCTTTCGTTCAGCGATCAACCGATCGAACAGGAGAAGATCATGACCCTCTTCGAGGCCGCGCGTTGGGCGCCGAGCAGCTTCAATGAGCAACCGTGGCGTTACATCTATGCGACGAAGGATGACAAGGACGATCGAAAGAGTCTCGAATCCCTTCTCGTGGAAGGAAACAGCTGGGCGAAGAGCGCGTATCTTCTCCTCATCAGTTTCGCGGTTCCCGTCTTCGCGAGGAACGGCAAGGAGAATCGCCACGCGATGCACGATCTGGGGGCGGCGAGCGGATTCCTTGCTCTCCAACTCCCCTCGCTTCGCCTCATCGGACACCAGATGGCGGGGTTCGATTTCGCGAGAGCGAATGAAGTTCTGGGCGTCCCTCCTGAATTCATTCCGGGTTCCATGATGGCGATCGGGTACCCGGGCGATTCTGCTCTGCTCGATTCCAAGCTCAAGGACCGCGAGAACGCAGCGCGCACCCGCCGTCCCGTCAACGAATTCGCATCGCGGGGGAGGTGGTGGTATTGATCCTCCTTCGCCTGCGGAGCTACGGAGGACAGGGAGGAAATTGAGAAAGCGAGGTCAAAACTTTCTCGGACATCAGTAATGATGCCGACAAGCAAAAACGGTGACGGTGTCTCTCTCCACTCTGTACACAAGTCGATGCGTCTTATCGATTCGCCTCGACCAACATCCATGCAGATCGAAGAGAAGAGGCTCTGGTTTCCCAATGCCATCAAACGGGTTGTGGACAATCGCCTGGCAGAGCGCACTGATCCGTTCGAACTTCTTCGGATCACGCCGTTTCCAGAAGAGATAATCCTCATACGCCGCATCCGTGAATTCGATCTGCATTCGCGATCAGAACTCCACGATGCGTGTTTTGCCCCGTTTCGCTTCCTCAAGGGATCGTTCCAGATGCTTTCGATTCTTTTTCGATGAGAGCAAGTACGCGGTTTCCTGGAGCGAGAGAAATCCATCCAGAGAAAGAATCACCGTCGTTCTGCCCTTCCCTCTGTTCACGACGATTTCCTCGCAATCATTCTCTGCGCGGTCGAGGAACTGCGCGAGATTGGCCCGGAACGCTGTGTAGGTGACGGTAGTCATAGCAAGTACGTGAAAGCGTACTCATTGTACCAGAACAGCAGTGCAGGTCAACGAATTCGCGATGGGATCGTAACGCCGCAGTCCAGCCATTCTTTCCATGATCTGGTGTGCTGGTCTTGCTTCTTCATCACGCCCGAAGAGGCTCAACGCTTCGCTGGCGTTGAAGATAATTCCGAAGCAGTCCTTATCTCTGTGATAATCAGCTGCATGGAGGCACACGAGGTTATTCTTGCCCAAGGGGCAGTACACTCCTGTTCCGAGGCCTGTGTGCTTCGCATGATCCGGGTCTTCGTGAATTGCCCCACACGGAGTAATCTTGGTCCCATCAAGCACATCACGAATTTGTCGTACTGTCAGGCCTGAGTACCCTTTGAGAAATTCCGGAACGATATCAAGCCTGCGACACAATTGTTGATCTTCAACGATTTCGTTGAGGGGGATCATTGATGGTTTCGTTTCCCCTAATTGCATGGTAACTATTATATACTCATTCATTTCAGATGGGAAGGCTTTCTCACGGCTGAAACTCCACCGTGTAGTCGAGCGTATCGAGGATCTCTCCTTCCCCATTGCGCGCGACGATGTGGAAGACGTTCGTTCCGGGCTTCAGGTTCTTCAGATCGGGCGAGGCGATGTAGTTCCAGGTGGTCTTCCCCGGTTTGTAGAGTTGCAGGCGGTAGTCGTTGATCCAGATGTGCACCGTCTGCTTCGCCGTCGTGCCCTCGAGCAGGAAGCCCGTGCCGGTTGCGCTCGCCTGTGTTCCGGGGACGGGATCTGTCACGGCGAGTGATCCGGGGAGGAGCGGCGCATTTTGCGGGAGTGACGCCGGATTGAGCGCGCTGCTCGAGCTCAGTTGATTCGTGCTCACGACCCCCACCGACCCCGGCTCGAGGAGGATCGTGATCGTGGCGGCGTTGCCCTTCACCGCAGCGTCGCCGAAGAGCGCGAAGACGTTGTACACGTTCTTCCCGGGCTGGAGATTGCCCACCTTCGTCGTCGCGAGGTAGCTCCACGTGCCCTTGGCGGGATCGAAGAGCCGCAGTCTGTAATCGTTGACCATCATCCCCACAGCGCCGCCCGGAGCGGTTCCGCGCAAGACGATCTCTTCTCCCTGCACGCGGTAGGTCTGTCCCGTCGCCGCGGGTTCCGTGATCGTCGGTGCGGGGAGGGCTTGCGCGCTTCTGTGCACCGCGCGCGTCACCTGCGCGATGACGGTGCCGTTCCCATCGAGCGCCTGAACGGTGATCTCCGCGTCCCCGCTGCCCTGCGGTGCGATTTCCTGCGAGAACGTGTGCGTGGTTGTGTCGATGGGGGCCGTGTGCCCATTGATCTGCACTTGCGTGACCGCTGCGCCGACTGCTCCAGAAACAACGACGGTGCCCGTCGTGAGCATGGCGTTATTTTGCGGTCTGGAGACGACGAGGACGTCGCCTGCCGCCGCCATGACGGAGGAGTTCCCTCCCTCCCCCACCTTTTTCAACAAGCGGCTGTCGCGGATGAAGGGGGACTGCACCATGAGCGGATCGAGCGGCGAGCGATAGCCGTAGAGATCCGCTCCGGGCGAACTGCCGCTCGGCATCTTCCACTGTTGTCCTTCCCCGATGAGGATCGGGTCGCGTCCCCGCACGCGCACGGTGATGCCCAGTCCGTCGGCCGCGAAGACCGTGAGTGTGGAGGGACTGATGGCCGCTTGCGTGCGAGGCGGAACATCAACGGTGAACGATGACGTCGCTATCTCGCGCACGATGCTGCCGGAGAAGATCTTCATGGAGGGCACATCGATCCACAGGTTGCCGCTGTTCAGAGTGAGGCCGATGGCGGAGGCTTTGGCATCCTGCGTGCTGCGATCGATGGCAAGATCACTGCGCTCATCCAGACGAAGGCGGGTGCCGTCGAAGAAGGAGAGCGTACCATGGCCGCCCGCCTGGGTATTCACCTTGTCTCCGGGATAGAGTTTCATGTCGTTCTCCGCACGCTGCCAGCTTCCCCCCTCCACGGAGACGTTCACCGTCCCTCCGTCTTCAACCACCAGCGCCGCCGCGGACTTCTCTCCGCCGCTCCCCACGCCAAAGAGGTGCAGCACCCACGATCCCACGAGGTACAGGAGCGCGAGGATGACGACGAGCTTCACGATCGTCCACACCGCGTTTGGCGCGGAGGAGGAATGTGCGAGCGCGTAGGGGCTTCTGCGACGTCGGGAGGAGAGGAACATGCGAGAGCGCGAGAACGCTTGTGAAAAACGAAGTGAGGCAGGAAGATATGCTATGGAAGAGAGGGGTTTGAGTGCAAGGTGTTCGGACATTCTTTTTCACGCAATTCTGCGCTCGGATTGTTGTTTGTGTTGGTGTTTTGGGGGTGACCTCACCCCCTAGCCCCCTCTCCTCCTTCCATTCTCTGTTCTTCAGTGCGAGCGGATGTTCCTGAAGGTTCGCAGTGAGGAGAGGGGGAATTGTTTTTGTATGTTTTTTGCTTCCATCAAACAAAAACAACATACACAACATTCCCATTCTCAACAAAGTCTCGCTTTCTCCATCATCCAATCGCCCGCGCCACTTCGAAGGGGGTGCTGATGCCCTGCGCCACGATCTTCGCCGCCCAGTCCTGCATCGAGGCGAACCCCTCGGCCCTCGCTTGCTTCTCGAGCGCCGCCGTTTGTTCGAGCGAGAGGATCAGCTGCTCGATCGCCGGACTCATGAGGAAGAGCTCCGGGATGGAAATCTGTCCGCCGTAGCTGCTGTTCGCCGCCGGATCGCACGCGGCGCCCTTGTTGCGGCACGCATCCGAGAGCGTGCGCACGAGCCTCTGTGCGAGCACGGCGCGCAGCGCGGGCGCGAGGGTGTAGGGACTCACTCCCATCGAGAGCAGACGCGGCACGGCTTCGATGGCGGAGTTCGTGTGGAGGGTGGAGAAGACGAGGTGTCCCGTGAGCGAGGCATTCACCGCGGTCTGCGCGGTTTCCAGGTCGCGAATCTCGCCGACGAGGATGACGTCCGGGTCGTGGCGGAGGATCGACCGCAGCCCGCTCGCGAAGGTGTAGTCGTGCGCCGGATCGATCTCGCTCTGGATGATGCCGGCGAGCTCGTACTCGACGGGATCTTCGAGCGTGATGATGTTTCTGGCTTTGCCGACGATGGTCGAGAGCAGCGCGTAGAGCGTCGTCGTTTTCCCCGAGCCGGTCGGTCCCGTGACGAGGATGAGACCGTGGGGAAGGTCGACGAGTTCCTCGAGAGTTTTACGGATCTCCGCAGGGAAGCCGAGCTTCTCGAGCGGCAGGATGCCGCGATCCGGATCGAGGAGGCGCAACGTGAGCGCTTCGCCGAAGCGGGAGGGAAGCGTCGCCACGCGAACATTGACTGTGCGAAGCCGTTCACCGTGAGGTGTCTTCTGCGAGACTTGGAACGTGTACTGTCCGTCCTGGGGAATGTTCGTGACATTCAGCTTCAACTTGGATTCGAACTTCACGCGCCGCAGGAGTTCCGCATAGGTCTTCGGCGCCACCGAAGCGATACGCTGCAGCACGCCGTGGAGGCGGACTTCGAGCCGCACGTCCTTCTTCTGCGGTGAGAGGTGGATATCGGAGGCGCCCTCCCGGGTGCAGTCTTCTTGGAGTTCCTTCAGCAGGGTTTCGCCGTCGAGCGCCGCGAAGTCGATGGGCATCAGGAGAGTATAGCATGAATCCTGCACGTCTGGTATCCGTTTCGCACACCCTTCGTTACACTCCCTCACCGTGTGATGACGCGCGCCTCGCTCCACCGGTCGGAAGTGCAGAAGAAGCGTTCGCTCGTGCGACGCATGATCGTTCTTCACTGCATCTTTCTCATTGTTTTGCTCGTGATCATCTCGCGGCTGATGGAGCTGCAGATCCTCAAGGGCGCCGAGTACAAGGCCGCGGCCGAAGAGCGTCACTACCGCAAGATTCTCGTGGCCGCCAAGCGCGGCGAGATTCTGGGAGTCAACAGCAAGACCGGCGAGAAGAACATCTTCGCCACGAATACGACCCTCGATCTCCTCTACGTCGATCCGCTCATCACCGATGATCCCGATAGCGTTGCGAACAAACTCGCCGATCTCCTCCTCACTCCGGAATTCCATGATGCCTGTTCCCACGGAAAAGAGACCTGCCCGAAGGAGCTCATTCCCCTCTACGCGGTGGCGTTCGATCCTCTCCTCCAGCAGAGGATCCTCTCCTCCGGGTCTCTTCTGGAGCCGCTCCCGCCGGGTGCTCTCCCCGCATCTCTCCTCCATCTCCCCAATCTCCCGGAAGCGCGCCGAGACTTCTCGGCGTTCATCCGGCGTCGGGTGTCGGAGAAGCGCGTGACGTTCGTGCCCCTGAAGTACGGAGCCACCAAGGTCCAAATGACCGCCGCAGCCGCCATGAGCATCCCCGGCGTCACCGTCGATCGCCACCAGAATCTCATCTATGCAAACCCCGAACAGGTTCCGCAATCGTTCGTCTCCACGTTCGCGCGGGCACTCGCAGGGAAACTGCAGATCGATGGCGCCACGATCGCGGACGCGCTGCAATCGCGGCCGCTGCGCTACGCCCCCATTCTGCGCAAGCTCCCTCCGTCGCTCTCGCTGCGGATCAGAGAGGAGCAGCTCGCGGAGCTCCAGAATGCGCTCGCGAAAGCTGATCCGAGGAAGCGCGGTGAGACCCAGGATCTCCATTATCCTCTGCGCAGCGTGGCGCTCCTGCCGGAGCACTGGCGGTTCTACCCCGATACCACCATCGCCTCGCACGTGGTCGGCTTCGTGAACACGAGCCAGGAGCCGCAGTACGGCATCGAGCGCACCTTCAATCCGCAGCTTCGCGGCCAGGAAGGCGTCATCAGCACCGTCAACGATCCCCAAGGCGGCCAGATCCTCACAGCCGCGCAGACGATCGTCGATCCCAAAGACGGCGACACCGTGGTGCTCACCCTCGATCGTGCGGTCCAGAAGGAATTGGAGACGCTCATGCAGGATGCCGTCACCAAGTACAAGGCCGACAGCGGTCAGGCGATCGTGGTGGATCCCTTCACGGGACGCATCCTCGCGATGGTCAACGCTCCCCTCTTCGACAGCAATAACTACGCAGACGTGTACCAGAAGGACGTGGTCCGTTTCGATTCCGCAACGCAGAAGAAGCTCGTGGTCGAAGTCTACAACCCCGAGAGGAATGCTCGCGTGGTGAAGGCGTACAAAGATGAAGTCTTCACTGAATCGGGGCGCGCGCTGCTCAGTCTCAAGACGCGCAAACAGATTGAGGATCTGGAGCAACTCTATGATGTGCGTGATCTCACCCGCTACTACAAGTACATCGGAGACAACATTCGCCGCGAAGTGTTCCCGACTGATGATCCCGGCGTTTGGCTCAAATTCAAGAACGAAATCGGGGTGGGAGCGTACCTCAACCGCACCGTGCAGGAGATCTACGAGCCGGGGAGCGTCATGAAACCCGTCACGATGGCGATCGCACTCGATCAGGGCGAGGTGACGCCGGATTCCACCTACGACGACACCGGGCCGGTGCAGGTGGATGAGTACACGATCAAGAACGCGCTCCTCACCTCCTACGGAAACGTCACCATGACGAACTGTCTGGAGCTCTCCATCAACACGTGCCTCACGAGTGTCGGCTTCAAGCTCGGGCCCAAGTTGCTCCATGATGAAATGGTGCGGTTCGGGTTCGGCAGCATCACCGGAATCCAGCTTGAAGACGAGCTCCCCGGCGAGATCCGCCCGTGGCGCGAATGGTCGCGGTCTCTCCTCGCCACCACCGCCTTCGGGCAGGGCATCTCCGTCACCCCGCTCCAGATGGTGACGGCGTGGGCTGCGCTGGCCAACGGCGGCAAGCTCATGAAACCGACGATCATCGACAGCATCGAGCACGCCGATGGCACGGTGGAGAAGACTCAGCCAAAAGTCATCGATCAGGTGATCTCGCCGCAGGCATCCGAGACTATCACCGCAATGCTCGTGAGTTCCGCGGACAGAGGGTTCGCCAAATCCGGCAAAGTCCCCGGCTACACGATTGCCGCGAAAACCGGTACGAGCCAGATCGCCGGTCCGGGAGGAAAATACGAAGAAGGCTCAGGCACCACGATCGCGACGTACGCCGGCTACGCGCCGGCCTCGCATCCCAAGTTCCTCATCCTCATCAAGATCGACCGCCCCAAGAACACCGTCTTCGGCGTCGTGGCTGCGGCTCCGGTCTTCAAACAAATGGCGAAGTTCCTGTTCGATTACTACGGGATACCGCCGGAGGAGAAGTGAGGAATGGCACATTTCCTCTCCCCCCAATCCCCTCTCCGATGGAGAGGGGAGCAATGTTCCAATGTTCCATTCCTCCCCTCCTCCACCGGAGGAGGGGCAGGGGGTGGAGGAAAACACAAACAACAAACAAGACCCTCTTCTCGCTCAGGATGACAATGTTCTTATTTCACCGTCACACTTTTCGCCAAGTTCCGTGGCATGTCGGGGTCTTTTCCTCTTTTGACCGCCAAGAAGTACGCGAGCACCTGGATGGGGATGATGTTCACGATCGCCTGGGCGGCCCCGGCATTGGGCACCTTGATCCACTCGTCGAAGACGCCGTAGCGCTCGGGAGAGACTCCGATGATCGAAGCGCCGCGTGCCTTGAGCTCCATGGCATTACTGAGCATGTCCTGCGTCACTTCATCGTTGCCGATCAAGGCGATGCAGGGCGTTCCCTCCTCGATCAAGGCGATCGGGCCGTGCTTGAGTTCGCCGCCCGCAAATCCCTCCGCGTGCACGTAGCTCACCTCCTGGATCTTGATCGCGCTCTCGAGGGCCATCGGGTAGTTCCAGCTCTTCCCGATGATGTAGAGATCTTCCTCGTTCTTGATGTGTTCGGCGAAATCTCTGAGTCGCTCGACGTAGCGGGGGTTCAACATGTCGTTGATCTTCGCGCAGGTTTCGAGCAGCAACATCCTCCCTTCCCGGAGATTGTCCGCAAGCGCGTACGCGATGAGGAGGAGCACGGCGAGTTGCCCCGTCAATGCTTTCGTCGAGGCCACCGCCCGCTCCGGTCCGGCATTGATGAGGAGGATCGAATCCGCCTCCCGCGCGATCGTCGATCCCTCCACGTTCACGATCGCGAGCACCGTCGATCCCTTCGCCTTCGCCACGCGCATCGCCTCGAGCACGTCCGCGGTCTCGCCGCTCTGGCTCACGACGATGAGGAGGCTCTCGGACTTCAGGAAGTGGTGGTAGAGCTTGAACTCGCTCGCCGGCGCGAAGTTCACGTGTTTCTCCGCGATCACGGAGAAGAAGTACTCCGCCGCCATGCACGCCTTGCCGGCCGTCCCGCATCCCACGAGGAACGTCCCCTTGGCCTCCCGGATCGCCTTTGCGACTTTGAGGATCTGCTCCTCGGATTGGTTCACGGCCCGCGCGATGCTCTCCTTCTGATCCATGATCTCCTTGAGCATGTAGTGCTCGAAGTCGCCCTTCTGCGCCTGTTCGACCGACCACGTGATCTCGACCTCGCGCTTGGGACGCTCGCGACCGGTCTGGATGTCCGAGAACAGAATTCCCTTGCCGTCGGTGACGACCATCTCGCCGTCATCGAGGTACTGCACTGTGTTTGTGTGCTCGAGGAAGGCGGGGATGTCGGAGGCGATGAAGTACCCATTGACCTCCATCCTCCGGCTCCTTCCTCCACGGGAGGAAGGAGAGGTCTCCCCTCCTCCACCGGAGGAGGGGTTGGGGGTGGAGGAATGTTCCACTCCGACAATCAACGGCGATCCCGTACGTGCCGCAACCAACGTATTCGATTCCGTGTGGAGAGCCAAGATGGCGTAGCGTCCCTCGAACCGAAGGCAGGCGCTGCGGACCGCCGCAGCGAAGTCCTTGGTGCGCCGGTATTCTTCTTCGATCAAATGGGGAATCACTTCCGTGTCCGTCTCGGAGAGGAAGACGTGTCCTTTCTTCTTCAGATCGCTTCGGATCTTCTCATAATTCTCCACGATGCCGTTGTGGATCACGGCGATCGTCCCGTCGCAGCTCAGGTGCGGATGTGCGTTGATCTGTGTGACGCCTCCGTGCGTGGCCCACCGCGTGTGCGCGATGGCGATGCCACAGTCATGATCGAATTCGCTGCTGTCCACATTCCCGATCCGGCCGATGTCCTTCCTCACGTGCAATGCCCCGCCGTCCTTGCAGGCCACTCCCCACGAATCGTACCCGCGGTACTCGAGGTTCTTGAGCCCCTCAACCACGAGCGTCCCCGCGTTCCTCCGGTCTCCCACATACCCAAAGATGCCGCACATAGGAGCGGATTGTAGAGGAGGAGTGCTGTTGGGGGAAGAGGGAAAACAATGGAAAATTGCGAGTTGCAACTTGCGAATTGCGAATTTTGGTCATTGCATTCGCAACTCGCAATTCGCCCTTCGCAATTGTCAGGTAGCCTTTTGTTAAAGCTCAAATTCTGCTATAATTTCTCGATTCATGGACTTTCCCGGAATTCGGAGTACTCTCCATCCAATGCGTGCCGTTTCCCGCTCTACAGCCAAGAAGAAGTCCCCTCCCTCCCCCGCTATGCCCCACGTGCTGTACCTGACGAAGGATGAGCAGAAGCTCTTCGGAAAACTCCCCGATTCTTTGAGAGAAGGGTGGGAGGTGAAGGAGGAGACGTATACAAGATATGAAAGTGACGCTGTTCTTGCTATGCGTATGCAAATGGTCCGAAAGGAGCACGCAAAAAATCCCATGATCAATGATCTGTATGCAAAACTGCAAGGAGGTGCGAGTCTTGAAACTATGCAGATTCCTTCCTTGCCCGATCAGATGGTGCAAGAATTCTTTTTTACCATCGGCGCGCGTGGGGCGAAAATGTTCATCGATGCGTTGATGCATTCACTTACGAAGGATGAAGACATTCAAGCACTCGCCGATTTAACAGAAACTCGCCATCAACTTCTTCTTATCAATGACCGATCCTCCTTATGATTGCACAATCCACTGATGGAGCGGCTCTCGATTTCATTCCTGCAACTTCCCAGCGTGAATGGGAGACCAGAGTGAGAGAGGAAGTGGGCGAGAAGGAATTTTTGAGGATTAAAGCCGAACAGGATGTTACCAAGAGGAAAGCAATGCTGAACGAGGCTTTTCGGAAATCTCTGAAGCAGAGGAAACCGGAACTCAATGGAAAGCTCGAAGAAGCTGCAAAAGATCGCACCGACAAGTTTATGCTGAATCAGGAGCAGCTTGAAGCGAAGGAAGGGTGGGTGAAATCAGCCCTCCTCGCACCGTTGCGTTTCATGAAATGGCTCGGGAAGAAAACCATCGTTGAGCATCCGATTGTCACAGCTCTGACTGTCTCCGGTCTTTTGTGGTACACGGGTTTCGGAGCGAAGATTTTTGCACTGATTCAGAGCTGGATTGCAAGCCTTCCTGATGGCAGCGCAGTGAAAAGCGTCGTTGAGAAATTCTTCCCATTGAAATCAGCGCCCGGAACCCTCTCGCCCCTGACCGTTCCGGGGGGAGGAGTGATCAATGCAGGAGCTCCTGGGATGCCTCCCCTGCCGGGACCTCCGCTTCAAGGTGGTCCAGGGTGATTTCCTTTTTCAATATGGAAGAAACACAAAATCCACAAACCGGTCCGGAACAGAAAAATCCTGCATCGCTGGAGACGAAAGCTATTGATGTGCCGGATATATTCAAGACAGATTTTGACAATCTCGACCATGCGCTCGGCGAGCTTGAGAAACAGGGAAATCTTACGGCGAAGACGGTGCTGCAACGCAATATTGTCTGGTATAGACGGGCAGCCTGTGAACTGCATGCTCGTAGAGAATATGCGCTTCAAAAGCGCAATTTAATAGAACGTGCCGGCGAACCGAAGACTGATAAAGAGAAACAAGAATTCCTGGAACGTTTCAAGGAAGAATCCAGGGAGATGCAGCGGGTGCTGGCGGACGCTGGAGCACCTCAAAAATCTTTGCAGGAAATTCTGAATGCGTACATCGATCGCACCGAGAAACAACTGCGCGATGTGAAGGAGCGAATCGCACACGAAATCGTCGTTGCCAAAACGGTAGCCTTTTACGATCGATCCAGAGGTCGCTATATCCGCCTACGGGATCAGATTCCACAAAAGACCCAATTACATCTTCAAACGGCTCTGCCCCCCGAAGCGCACCAACAAGAACGTGAAGCAACGATGGAGAAACAGTATCAGGACATCATGCACACCTTGGAGGAACGATCGATGCTTTCCTCCATTCAGTCCATGCGTGAGACCATCTCGACGTTTGGTTCACAAGGATTACGGCAATTCATGAAGGAGCATTTTATAAATGCTATTGAGAAGTATAATCAAGTTGTAAAAGGAAAGGAGATCAATCCTTGGCAGGGTCCTCTGCCACCTGTTCCCGACGCGATGTCTGCGGAAGAATGGTGGGTGGAAGAGAATTGGAATCGATTTGCGACGGATCCGAATTTCCCGAAGAAAAAAGAATACCAGCAAATTCTGGAATGGCTTCAACAGTTTGAGCGCAGGATCGACGATGCACAAAATCGAATGAACGGACTTCTGAACTACGGAGATCCAGATGTCGCACAAATGGATCTCCTGCATCGTCGATTCGCACAAACTCTTGAGAAGGATGAAGAAGCGCGCCGAGAAGAGGAATCGTTGCAGACTTGGATGAAAGCGGCAAAAAAAACGTCAAATGCGGAAAAAGGAATTGTTCTTGTCGAAGAAAGGATCCAGGGGATACAAGCGGCGCGTGGCAGAAGGAGCGTCGAGCTGGGCAAACTGATCGGTCAGATGGAGTCGGCTGTCAAAAGCGCGCACGAAAAGCATCCCGGTGATCGCGCCATAGAGAGATCTGCCCGCGATATGGAAGAAATTGTTGTAGCTTTCAAAGCCAAAAGATCCAATCAGGAAATCATCGATCGGACCAAGACGGCGGCGCGTCATTTGCCGGAAACGAATACCGAAAGCTTGCTGTTGACGGGCGAGATGCTTGCAGAGGTGCAGAATCAGTTGAGCATGTTGAACAGCGGCAGGGATTTCGTCAAAGGGACTGGGAATCTCCAGAAACTGACCGGCGATCGGGAATTGGTACACAAGGAATTGGAGGAAGTGCTTCCGGATATCCTTTTCACAAAACAACGCTTTGCCATCGAGCTTGCAGGTTGGGAACATATCCGCACGGGGTACAGTTCGAAGGAGCGGCCGCGTGGTGCGCTCGTGCCACGTGCGCTGTCGCCCGGCTCTCTTCTTGAAGATCATCGCCAGGCTGCTCACTCACATGCCCAGGAAATCCGGTCATTCGCCGGTACTCTCGGTGATGCTGGCGCACGCGAACGTTTTGCAGATTTCCTCACGAACAACGTCATTGAAACATGGGCGAAAATCCGCGGAACATTTCAGCCATGGTGGCGTTTCACCGAGAAGCCGGAGGATATGGTCTCTGCCATGAATCGGCTGAAGGAATTCGCAAATCCCCTGGAAGAAGACAACGTGATGCTTGAAAATATGATGTCGAGCGCGCCGCTTGAAAGTCTTTCCATGGCACGTGCGAGTCTTTCTGAGCAGGAAGAGGAGGAGTTGCAACGATTGTGTGCGCAGCCCGGTGATCGTCTCACTCCTACTCAACTATCCGCCCTTCTTAAGAGCTCCGACGAAAAAGGGAAATTGCGACTCTGGGCTCGGCTGGAAGGTCAGATCAGTCATGATGAATCCGCTTTCAAGAAGAATTTCGGAGGGTGGCTTGCCGACATGCGAAAGATCGCAAGTGCGCATGGCGAGAGATTGATGCAGGCGGACCAAGGATTTCCCGAATGGCTTTTCTATCTCTTGCTTTCGATTGGTGCCGGTGGAACGTACCTGATTCTGCGAAGAAGGCCGATTCTAGGTGTAGCTCCTCGTTTCGTCGAGCGGGGGCTGAGACGCATGGTGGGTATCCGTACCAAGGCCGAGAAGCAAACCTCTGCAATTGCAGAGGCAGAATCACGAGCAGCGCGCGCAGAAGAATCTGCAGCGCAAGCAAAATCCCACGCATCATCCGCAGAAGCTCGTGCACTTAGTAAAGAGGAAGAACTCATCGCGGCCAAACAACGTATGATAAAATTCGAGAGAGACTCTGGAAAAATGGTTCGCATATTGGAGCACCAGAACGAGGATGGTGCGTTGGAACTCTTCGGCGAGAGGGAAAAAGTCGGCTTGCGCCGTCTCAGACAAAATAGAAAAGAAATGGAGAACATTGCCGAAAATATCGAAGGTTTGGAGAAGGCGCCCCGCACAGAAGCCGGAGATGCTCTATTGAAGACAAAAAGACAGTCTCTCGCTCAGTTACAAAAAACCGATGAGGCCTTGCGAGTCGAGCTCACGGGAAAACTTACTGCCAAGGGAACATTGCCGGAAGATATGGCAAAAGCCCTCATCGAAGCGCACAACGAGCCTCATCTCCCCGCAAAATGGAGGATCCTTGAAAAAGCAGGCTACAAAGATCCGCAGATTCGCTTGGTGATGAAATCAGGAATGGCGGGAGACGTGGAGAAAGCTTTTGAGCGCTGGGAAAATGTTTTATCTTTGGTACAGAAAGATGCCAAGTTGCTCGCATGGGTCGAGTCTCATGCTGATGATGTGAATGTGCTTGCACAGGTGTTGGAAGAAGTGAATGCCGCACGAGGCCCTCAAGCTGCTGTGGAAGTGCTTCAAGTTTCGGCTAAGGTCAATGACGCTGCCAAAATCAGCAGCTTCGCGAAATTTGCCCAGCTTGCCCGCCTACGCAACGCCCTTCCCCTTGCCGCAAGCGTTGCGGGTGTTGTCTTCTCCTTCTACGAGATGTCGCAGACGGTCGATTTGATCAGTACTACGCCCGAGGGAGAACTCAAGGAGTTGTATAAGAATCGCCTTCCGGTCCTCGGTGCAGAAGTTATTGTCGGCGGCGTTGGCATAGCATCAGCTATTGCGACTGCAACGGAAGCAACGGTTCTCGGAGTGTCTGGAACGACAGTCGGACTTGCGACGCTGCCCGTCGCAGTGATTATGGGCGGGGTATATGGCGCGAATTCGTATGCGGAAGACGCGACACGTTCTGCGAAGGATTGGTCGCGTGAACACAATCATATGGATCTGATGGAACGCTATGTGACAGATTCATTTTCTCTCAGTCAGGACGCAAAACGTTTTGCGTTCTCCATTGTTACCGTGGGAACAGGTTTTGATGAGAATGATCTCGACAAAACCGATAATGGAAGACGAGAAGAAATGCTGCGCGCGTTGATGTTGCAGACCACGCACGTCGCCGTTCCGCAAACATCTGATGGAACGATCACTCCGGACGTACAGACTCGCGCGAAAGATCAAGCTTCACAGTACATCAACGCGAAGATTGAGTACTTCCGCGAGATGACAAATGGTACGTTCGATTTGCGGAAGCAAGAGAAGAAGAGACTCTCCTTTTCTCAGCTCATGCAGAATGCCGAGGCGTATGCGAAAGCTAAGGTAACCGACGGACGAAAACCGGTTGCTCTTGATCAAGTGCAGAAACTAGTGGAGAAGGGAGAACAAGAACGCTTGTCTGCTCTGTTCCAGCGCGTTCGGCCGTTCCTCGATTACGCGGCAAGAAGCAACGATCCCGGGGAGAAACGTCGCGTACTCGATCTCGCTCACCATCAGATCGGAGAGGGATTATTGAATGAACTGCAGTACGATATTCAGAGCATCCAATTTGGCATCCATCAAGCGCCGTCGTCAATACTGATACCGAAAGACAATCCGCGTGATATCAAAGGAGCCCTCGAAGCTCGACTTCAAGAAGTGCGAACAGCACTCTTCCCCAAACGCTCAAACAGAGAAGATCTTCCTCGGGGATTCCGTCCGAAGGGAGACATTCGTTCCATCTTTGAGATTGGTGCATTGGAGATCGTTGAAATGCAAGAAACATCTCTCTCCTCTCGACTTCTTCCGCGCCTCGGCAGCATCGATCTGCCTTCCCTCGGTAAGGAGTGGGAAGAGCGACAATTGGCTTACCGAGAGAAACACTTCACACAAGATGCCCAAGATGTGCTCCGCGAGTTGCGGAGGACATTGAGGGAGAGATTATATTGAGGGAGAGATTATTGGGATGAATCTGGAACGCAAACTCAACTTCTACAGTTGTAAAAATGAGATGGCCACCTGAAGCCAACAATCAGGGCATGACGCAGAGCGTGGCACCAGGAAATCTACCATTCGGCATCACACTGGGCGGAGACGCAACTCCTACGGCCTGGAAGATTTTT
>JACOTD010000072.1 GCA_016178535.1 Candidatus Peregrinibacteria bacterium | reverse complement strand
GGAGAGGGGGGTGTTTGTGTTTGTTTTTTCCTCCACCCCCGACCCCTCCTCCGGAGGAGGAGGGGAGAATTTCCAATGATCAAGGCCCCCCCTTTCTCCCCCGGAGAAAGGGGACGGGGGATAGAGGAAACAAAACAATCTACAAAACATTCCCCTCTCCAGCTCCTCGAAAAGAGCAACGCTTCCTCCCATTTCGAGACAATCGATGCTCAGGGCTGGAGAGGGGTTAGGGGTGAGGTCACCTATACAACACACAAAACATACAATCCCCATCACGGCCTTTCCATCAGCCCCTCGACAATATCCTTCTCCCGAGAGTTCTGTGACGTCGGCGAGATCAGCGCGACGATGTCGGTGTGCGGAGCAGGCGACGGGGGTGGAATTTCCTTCGCCGGCGGAGCTTCGGGAGCGGCTATGAAAGAAGAAACGGAAGAGGAGGCGGGCAGGGGAGCAGGGGATCGGCTGATTTCTTCCGCTTCCGTGCGTTGCCGCTTCATGCCTTCCACAAGTTTCTTGACGCATTCGAGAACCTGGAGCGAGAAGTTCGCGAAGGATCTCACGCGGAATCCCGCCGCCCGCGCGTGGCCCCCACCGCCGAAGGTTGCGGAGGCGAGACGGCTGCTGTCGATCATGGCCGAGGAGCGCATGCTCGCCTTCAGCTCGCCCCGAGCGCCGGCTTGCGCGAGGGGCTCGCCTTCCTCCATCTCCGTGAAGAGCACGTGCACGTCGGCATTGGGAATGGTCGAGATGAGCTCATCGAGGATGCCGTGCGTTTCCTTGCTCGTCGCCCCCATCTCGAGCAGATCTTCCTTGCTGATCGAGGACCAGACGATGCCCGACGCGCTGTCCATCTGGATGCGATTGAGCGCCCTGCCCCAGATTTTGAGGGTGGAGAGCGGTTTCGTTTTGTAGATATGCTGGATGATCTCCTGTTGCCGCGCCCCCCGCTCGAGGAGCTCTGCGGCGAGTTCCAGCGATCGCGGCGTCGTGTTGGGATTCTGGAAGCTGCGGGTATCCGTGATGAGGCCCGTGAGCAGCAGAGTCGCGATGTCCGGCGTGATCTTCTGGTTCCACTCGGGGATCTGCGTAAACCATGCGTAGAGCACCTCGGTGGCGCTCGCGGCGGTGGGATCGATGAGGTGCAGCTGCCCGAAGCGCGTGTTGCTGATGTGGTGATCGATGTTGAGGACGGGAACGGTCGAAAAGAGATCGACGTGATCGGTGTACACCGAACCGAAGAGGGCCACATCCGCGGTATCGATGGCGATGATGAGATCGTACTTCCTCTCCCCTTCGCCGAACGAGAGATGACTGGAACGGATCGTCCCCTTCTTGGGTACCACGATGATGTTCACTTTGCGATCCTCGACGGTGTACCGCAGCTTGTCGATCTCGACCCCATCTTCCAAATTGACGGTGATGATGAAGTTCTGGTGCTCTTCGATCTGTCGGCTCAGTTTCTCGAATCCCGGGAGGAAGCTCAGCGATTCCGGCGGCGTATCGGGGCAGATGACCGTCACTTCCTTCCCCAGTGCCTGGAACACTTGAAAACACGCTAGGGCGCTACTGAGCCCATCCGGATCCACGTTTGCGTGGGGGATGATCAGGAGGCGCTGATGCTGCTTGATCGCGTCGGTGGCGCCGGAGATTTCCTGAGGACTGAGCATTCTTGACGGGAACTGAATACTATAACATAATTACATATTATTTGCAACTGTCTAGGATTCGGGAAAAGAGGATATGGAAGCACATCATTGAGCTCTTTCCAAGAGGATCAACTTTGGAGACAATCTTGCAGAGGTGATACACCAGTGATACACTCTTCGTGATTGCCTTCAATCGCCATGCCGACCTCCAAAGAAATGCTTGAACATCACTCTTTCGAAGAATGTTGCTATCTCTTTGGAGAAAATCTCCCTGCGGGACGAAGTTTCCCAATCGAGCAAGGCGCTTGAATTGATTGAGAGGGCGCTCGAGATGGAGGAAGATGAGTACTTCAGCAAGATCGCCGAAGCGAGAGACAAGCCGAACGCAAAATTTCTTTCGCATGAGGAAGCATGGGGTCTGTGAACGATCACGCCTTCACACTCATCTACGAGGAAGACGTTGTGCAAAAAGATATTCCGCGACTTCCCCGAGATGTGAGCGTGCGTTTGCGAAGAGCGATGGAGAAGAAATTGACGACGGCACCGAACATCTTCGGCAAGCCTCTGCGACGGTCATTGAAAAATCATTGGAGCCTGCGCGTGGACGACTATCGAGTCATCTACCGCTTACCCCGCGGGTTTTCCTCACGATTCCTGGGAATGGAAAGTGTATGGAGAAATGAGGTGAGGGTGTGTCAATGTCGTGGCGATGAGTATTGGTCGGCATTATACGAAAAAATCCGAACGGAGCTGTGCGGCGGCGCCTGACCCCCCCCTGCACCAGGCGCCGCCGCACGTTTTGGGGCTGCCAGGCCTCCGGCCGTTTCGGGACGATTTCCAGTCGTTCTTTTGTAATTCCCGATTCCCACGCCTAGCGCAGATTGACTTGCCATGTTCTGAACAACTCCTGTATGCGTATTGGCCATGCCGGAAGTCTGGTACTTGAAGGAGATACGCGAGAGGGACAAGGAGGTCCGTCGTCTGAAGCAGCAGAACGAACGACTCAAGGAGAAGAACGAGGATCTGGCCCGT
>JACOTD010000070.1 GCA_016178535.1 Candidatus Peregrinibacteria bacterium | reverse complement strand
TCTCGATCGTCCGCACCGTGTGCGTCACGTCCTCCCCTTCGATGCCGTTGCCGCGCGTGAGTGCTCGTCGATACACATACTGGACATTTCCTTCCTCTGAAGTCTGAACTCTGAAGTCTGAAGTCTTCCCCGTCTTGCGTCGAAGGGAACCGTCCATGCGTTCGTAGAGCAGGGTGATATTGAGTCCGTCGATCTTGAGCTCCCCGACGATCGAAAATTCCTTTTCAAGATTTCCGAGCGCTCTGCGCATTTGGTCGATCCACTCGTCGATGTCCTCCTTGGAGAACGCATCCTGGAGGGATTCCTTGCGCGTCACGTGCATGACTTTTGGAAGCCTGCCGTCGAGCGGCGCGCCCACGCGCCGGGTGGGGGAATCGGGCGTGATGAGATCGGGGAACTCCTTCTCCAACGCAATCAGCTCCTGCTTGAGCGCATCGCGGACATCCTCGGACACTGCCGTCCGATTCTCGATGAAGTACGCGCGATTCAGCTTCGAAATCTCGTCGCGAAGCTTCGTCACGCGCTTCTGTGCTTGAGCATGATCCATGGCAACATACTAACGTTGATGTCGATTTGTGTCGAAGGTGAGGCGCAGCACCTCATTCGTTTTGACGTACATCCATTGCTCCATTCCATTCTTGGCCGAAGATCAGAAGAAATGCAGAGGGAAGACGGAGAGGAGAAGACCCAACGCGCACAGCGGCAGGATCAAATGGTGCATACGGCGCATACGGAAGGGACTGTATCAAGAAGAAGCCTTGCCGCAGAGGAAAACTCCTCGCGCAAGCGAAGGAGATATGCTCCGATATACTCCGTTCATGTCACCGATTCGCTTCCTCCAGAACGCTATCGTCGTTGCGTTTCTCGCGATCACGGGATCGGCGTTCCTCTTCACGATGACGCGCGTCGCGCTCCCTGTTCCCCGCCCGCTCCTCCTCTTCAGCTACGGCATGATGGCCCCCTACCAAGGAGATGACGAGTGGAACAACGCGCTCATCGCGGAGGGCAGGCTTCCCGACGGAACGTGGCAATCGATCGATCTCGACCGCTCCTTCCCGGTGGGCAGGGGCGAACGAACGATTCGGGAACGGCTCCAGGGGGTGAGGTTCTTCGCGAAGGAGAAGGTTCAGCAAGCCTACAGCGCATTCGCCGTGCAGCTTTTGACGCATGAGCGGGAGCGCGGGGCGACATACACGGCCGTGCGCCTGTGGAATGATGATTGGCCAAGGTCGCCGGGTGGATACGAACAGCTGCATCTGCCCGCATTCACCACGCGGACGTTTCTGACGTTTGTACAATGAGACTTTCCTCTTCTCTCTCCGAAGGCGGGTTTTGGCGAAATGTTTGTTGTTTTTGTTCAGTCCTCCACCCCCGACCCCTCCTCCGGTGGAGGAGGGGGGAATGTCCAATAATGGAAATCACCCCTTTCTCCCGCGGAGAAAGGGGCAGGGGGATAGAGGAAACAAAACAAAAACATATCCCCGAATACAGCGAAGCGCATGAGGGGAAGGGGCAGAGACCTGCCCTACAAAGCTTGAAAAGCGAAGTTGGGTGGGGGCATCAATGGAATTCCTTCTGGTTCCGGGAGTGCCCGCCCCATGCGCTCGCGATTGTTCGCATTGCGTTCGGGGGGTTCCTTTTGAGCATGTGGCTGCTGCGATGGAGAGCTGTGCCGATGCTCTTCTCCCGAGAGGGCATCGTGCTGCCACTCTTCTCGTCTCCGCTCCTGACCCCGCCGAGCGCGGTCGGCGCCTGGATGCTCTACGCGTGCTTCCTCGTGTTGCTCGCGTGCCTGACCGTCGGCTTCTACACGCGCCTCAGCGCCGGGCTCTGCGTTTTCTTCTTCGCGTACTTCTGGCTCCTCTCGCTCTACCAGTTCAATACCTCCTTCGATCGCCTCTTCTTCGTTATTCTCCTGGCGCTGACGCCAAGTGGAGCGGGGAAGACGCTCTCGGTGGACGCGTGGCGGAAGAAGGGATCGTTCCTCGCGTGGGAGCCGATCTCGATCCTCCCGCAACGGCTCCTCGCCGCACAGATCACCGCGACGTACCTCGGGGTCGGCTGGCAGAAGCTTGCACTCTCCTCATGGCAGGGCGGCGAAGTGCTCGCATGGGGCTTCATGGGGAAGTGGGCAACCCCACTCGCCTTCTGGATTCTGCGACGAAACGTGCCGATCGCCGTGTACGACTTCGGCGTCTTCCTCGTGAAATCGTTCGAGGTGATCATGCCCTTCGCGCTGTGGAACAAGCGGTTGCGCCGGTGGGCCTTCGCGGCGGGCGCCCTCTTTCACATCGCGATCGCGCTCCTCCTCTCCATTCCCTGGTTTCTCGTCCTCATTCCGCTCTACATCGTGTTCCTGGATCCGGAGGACGTGCGTGCGTGGATTGAAGCGAGAAGATGATCCGGATGATCATCCCCAGTATTCGAATACTCCAACACTCGGCCGTCAATTGCAATCTCTTCCCGTTCCATGAAGATTCGCCCGCATGGGCACCCACGACCTCCGCGACCATTTGAAAAAAATCGACCGCCAGATTTTCGACCTCATCGCCGAGCGCGTCGCCCGGTGCCAGGAGGCGAAGGAACAGGACGAAGAAACGTTCGACGCGGAGAGCCAGACCGATACCATCGCGGAATGGGAGGAGATGGCGGATGAGAAGGGATGGAATCTCTCGACGGTGAACCGGATCGCCAAGGGAATCTTGGATGTGTGCAAGAGCGGCAATGACTAGGGAATTGGATTGATCCGAAGCGACAAATCTGGTATCATGGCCTGATGGCACAGAACCCGATCGACGTCATCTTCGCGAAAGCTCGCGACCTCGCCGCCTCCGATATCCACATCGCCGCCGATGCGCCGGTGCTCTTCCGTGTCGACGGCACGTTGATGCCCCAGACGGAACAACCGCTCACCACCGAGCAAGCCGAGCAGTTCGTGCGAACGGTGCTCGGCGAGACGCCGTACAAGCGGTTCGAGCGAGACCGCGAGATCGACGTCTCGTACTCTCTGAAAGACGGAACGCGCATGCGCGTGAACTGCGCGTACGAACGGGGCACGCCGACCCTCGTCGCCCGCATCATCGCAACGAAGATCCCCACCCTCGACGAAGTGGGCCTCACGGAACTGTGGGCGCACTTCGGGAATTACCGGGAGGGGTTGATCCTCTTCACCGGACCCACCGGATCGGGAAAGTCGACATCCCTCGCATCACTCATTACGATGATCCAGCAGCAACGGCCGATCAACCTCATCACCTTGGAGGATCCGATTGAATTCCTCTTCCCCGTGCCGCAGGGCTGCGTGCGCCAGCGCCAGTACACCCACGATTTCCTCTCTTTCGCCGAAGGTCTCAAGCACGTATTGCGCCAGGATCCCGACGTCGTGATGGTGGGCGAGATGCGCGATCCGGAGACGATCGCGGCCGCGCTCACGCTCGCGGAGACGGGGCATTTGATTTTCGCGACCCTCCACACGCCCAACGCCGTGCAGACGGTGGACCGCATCATCGATGTCTTCCCGCCCCACCAGCAATCGCAGGTGCGCTCGCAGCTCTCGCTCTCGCTCAAGGCCATCGTCGCGCAACGACTCGTAGCCAAGACCGGCGGCGGCCGCGTCGCCGTGCGCGAGGTGCTCATCAATTCGCCGGCGGTGGGCAACATCATCCGCGATAACCGCGCGCAGGAACTGAAGAGCGTCCTCCAGACGAACGAAAGCATCGGCATGTGCAGCTACGAGAAGGGCGCCAAGCGGCTCTACAAGGAGGGAAAGATCACGAAGGAAACCTTCGAATTCATCATCGCTTCGCAGTAGGATCACGCGGCTATCGCGTCTACTCTTTACGTGGCCAAGGGCGCCGTGGAAGCGCAGGAAGGCAAGATCTGGTTCGAGAGCACCGAAGGTAAAGGCACCACGTTCTTCGTGGAGTTGCCGATCAATGGGGAGGGGAAGAAGTGAAGCATCGCCAGCTCATGCTGGAAGTATCTTCCACTTGCCTCTGGGGCCGCTCGCGGAACCCGGCGTAGTCCGCCGAGGCGGACGCAGTCGGGTGAGTGATGTTATTTCGTCCAGTGGAACGTGCTGAAAATATCTTCCGCGAGTTTGGGGTTGTCGGTGACTTGGGAGATGCAGACCGCCACCTGCACATTTCCCTTCTCTGAGCAGAGAATATAGGACGAGGCGTAGGGTCTGTAAGCGCGACAGTCGGGTGTGAGCTTGGAGGCGGAGTAATCGAGAGGGATGTC
>JACOTD010000068.1 GCA_016178535.1 Candidatus Peregrinibacteria bacterium | reverse complement strand
TGCGCAAGCGAATGGCATCAGACTTCTTCATGATGAAAGGGGGGAAGATGTAAGCGTGGGAGTGTAAACGTTTATCTGCCCCCACGTGTAAACATTCATGCGCCCCTCAGGTGTAAACTTTCATCTGCCCCTCAACCGGTATTCGTTGGTCACTGCGAATCGGTTATTGGTCATTTCGTTCAGATGTATCTCTCCGCCCTACGCAGCGCTCCTCTGCCACTCCCTGAACACTCTCTGCGCGAACAGGGCGACGGTCGGCTCGAGCGTGGAGCGATAGTACGCTTCCAGATCGGCAGGATCCCTGTCCTCGGCGTTGTAGAGATGGCCGGCCATCTGTGCCGCGTAGGCATTGAACGCATCGACGAACGTCACGTAGTTCCAGGGTTCTTTGATGGGAATACCTGAGGGTGAGCTCATAGGGGGGAAAAGAGATGAGACGTACTTACGCGGAGATCATTGGCTTGTCATCTGGTTTCTTGACACGCTCCCGTGCCAGTAACTCGAGACGCGTGATCTCCGCTTCGTCGACGGGCGAGCACAGTGTGGTGAAGTGCTGCTGCTCCGGTTCGACGTGGAGCACCGCGTTCTGCGTTGGCGAGAGAGAGGCGACGCGGAGGGGAGGGACGAATCCTTCACCCGGCCCAGGCGCTCGCCAGTCTCTCTTGAAAAGGTAGTAGCCGCAACGCATGCCATCCGTTTTTGCGTTTTCCTGCTGGAGTTTCTCGATGATCCTTCTCCTGTGCGCACGGGTATCGCGAAATCCTCCGATGATCGCCTCCGCCGGCACGATGGGATCGTCTCCCTCCGGATTGCGGCCGCCCTTTCCATTGACGTCTCCATAAACGCCATTGATCGACGTTTCCCCCTCGGCATCGACGTCGATCATGAGCACCGTCTTGTACCCGTGCCTGCGTGCGCGCCCCACCACGTCATCCACCTCCTTCTCGGTGCAGAAACGCTTGTCGATGACGAGGTGGTGCTTCCGCTGCATCGCTTTCTCTATCACATTGAAGCCCAGTCCCCCTCCCTCCGCAAATACCTGGTTGTGGGAGATTTTATGTTTGCCGTTGAGCTTCGCCTCTTCTCGGAGCGGGTTTTTCAACTCATCGGGATTGATGACGCCGGTGGGTCTCCCCTCCTTGTCCAGAATGTTCAGATCCGCGAGTGCCGGAATGCCGCTGCGGATGGTTCTTGTTTTACCCGCGGCGGTATTGCCTTTCATGAGGATGAGCATGGGCCCCTCGGAAAGCTTCATGTTTTTGCGTCCTTCCTCGAGCCGATCGGAGAGGTCTTTGGCATGTTTCAGCGCCTCCTCCTCGATGAGGTCCTGGAGCAGGAGTCTCTGAGGAATCCACTGGTTCCGATCGACGATGTAGGAGAGGAAATCTTCGTCGCCGAGGCTGGGCGTCAAGCCCCACGTCAGCGCTTCGTGCGAAAGGATGGGCCTGTACGTGGGGTTGAGCGGATCCTGGCCTCTACGCATACATTCGAGTCGAAGTTCGTACCCTGTCGGCCTCGGCTGCTTGCCGCTTGATTGCGTGGTTCTCTCGCTTGGCGGGACGTACGTTCTCACCTTTACATGTCCCAAAACATCTCGCGCGTTGTCTTTCGTGAGAACTTGGTGCTTGAGTTTGCCCTCCCCATCGAACATGACCACCACCTTGGGGAATCGCATCAGGATCGTCCATGCTCGGTCCGGGAGAGGAGGCTGCGTTTCGTTGAATTTCCGAATGCAAGTGACGATTGTCACATGCCGCTTCTCCTCATCCGCTTGCTGAATACTCTCCATGAGCGTTTCGAGCGCTTTGGACGGATCGGGCGGAGCCATCCGCTGTTTGAATGTCCTGACCGCATCGGATGGAGGGTTGGAGAGAGCGCTTGCCAGTTCCTGCTCGCGAGCGGCACGCAGAGTATCGATCGCCTCGCGAAAGGCGGGGATGGTGAGGAGGTGCTTGAGAAATTTCGGCCCGATCATCAGGGTGGTTGTCGGCTCGTCGGCGTAGACCGACGCTGAGCGTGCGCCCTGCTTGTCGAGGATTGCCATCTCGCCGATCAGCGAGCCGGGTCCCCGCTTCCCCCGGAAGACAGATCCTCCTTCAGGATTCACTTTGTGGATGGCCACCTCCCCTGACAGGATCACGTAGCACTCATGCGTTACGCTCGGCTCGCTCGTCTCCCCAATGAGCATCTCGTCTTTCCCGAAGCGCTTCTTCTTCGCATGAAGCTGGATGTCATCGACGCCCGTGATCTCCTTCACCTTCAGCCGACCGTACTGGTCCAGGATGATCCCCAGGAGCGTCTTCTCAGGTTCAGATGCCGTTTTGATCACCTGTGCCATCTCCTGCCGGTCAGAATCTTCGAAGGGATCGGCATTGCTGAAGAGCTCGGCGTAGAGAGTTCTTTTGTCTCGGATGACTCTGGTCGTGTTGGCCATCGTTTGCATTCTGTTGTCCATCGCTCGGTAGACAGTGCTTGGAATGCAGATGAGGTCTGCTCCTGTGGGTTGATCGCTCTTCCCTCCCGGCCCTCCGACTGTATCCGCAGAGACAGAGACGAAGGCGTTCGTGCTGCCGCTCCCGTGGCTCATCTCACCGACGATCGACGGTGCACTCAGGCGAATGACAGGTACCTTTGGCTCCGGACAGATGTCGAGGTGTCCTCTGCATAAGAGATAGACATCTCCCGGCTTCACGCCTTTTTGGATGATCTGCGTTCCGGCTGCTCCGTGGACAAGCGAGAGCTTGTCTCGATGCTGAGGATGCGCACGCAGATAGCGCAACATCAAACCCAGTAGCTGTTGTGTTTCCGCCGATCCCTCTTTGGACATCACAAGGTCCTCGAGCGCTTGCATTGCCGGAGACGCGCTTCGTTGAATCTCGACAGCGTCCTCACGTGGTCCTTGTCCTGCGGTGGCAGCCGGGTTGTTGTCCTGATTCATTGGTATTGGTTATGTTCATTGCAGTATACCGTATGAGCGAGCAAGCTAGAAACAGGAATTGTCGAAAAACGATGAAAATCTCCTCGCACTCAGTCAGAAATTGAATGCATCAGAGGTTCCCTCGAGAGACCTCCAGAAGAAATACCCGATCACCCCGAACGTCATCACGGGTGAGACCCACTCGGGGACGGCAAAACCGAAGGCATCGAGGAGCATGATGACGCCGAGGAGGAGGATCGCGTACATGGCACCGTTCTTGAGGTAGGGATATCGCTTCACGCGCTCGATATTCCCCACCGTCAGCTGTCGAACGACGAGCGCGCCGAGACCGTTGCCGAGCAGGATGAGCGGGACGGAGAGCGTGAAGGCGAAGGCGCCCAAAACGCTATCGATCGAGAAGGTCGCGTCGATGATCTCGAGGTAGAGGATTTTGCTGAGATCGGAGAAGCCTTCCGCGAGGAGAGAGCGCTCCGTCTTCTCCGCGTTCTCCTTGAAACCGTGCGTGATGAAGAACGCGGTGGAACCCACGACGGCGCCGAAGGCCAGGAGAGGGTCTCTGTGCAGCGCCTCCCACACGATCGCGCAGAGGAGGATGGAGACGACCGCGAAGAACCAGATCCCCTGCCGTTGGAAGAACCGCTCGCCGGGGAGTCCGTAGTGCTTGGGCTCCAGGAAGAGCCAGTGAAAGAAGAGGAAAACGAGGAATGTTCCCCCGCCGATGAGGAGGGGTGGGGCCGCGCGCGCCACGGCACCGTGAATGAGAGGATCGCTGCTGAACGTCGCCGTGAAGGCGCCGATCGATCCGAGCTGTGGCACGGCGGCCCATACGATGGCCCACGGGAGGAGCCCGCGCACGAAGACGACCGCCAGGAGAAGGCCCCAGAGGAGGAACCATCGCCGACCGCGCGCACCCATCGTCGAGAGCACCTCTGCATTGATGATCGCATTGTCGATGCTCGTGATGGTTTCGAAGAGGCAGAGCCCCGCGATGGTGAGGGCGATGGAGAGGAGGTTCATGGGGGGGACTGTAGCATGAACCTCCGCCCGAACGTTTTTGGGGATTCCCTCACGACACATGGCCTCTGCTACGCTGTTCTCGAGATTGCACCACTGCCGCCCGATCACCCTCCCTTCGCATGCTTTTCCATAGCGAAATTTTCCTGCTCTGGTTCCTACCGATCACGTTGGGGCTGTACTCCCTCTGTCCCATCGGATGGCGAAATGTTCTCCTGCTCATTGCAAGCTACGTCTTCTACGCGTGGTGGGATATGCCGTCGCTGCTCCTGATGATTGCAGCGACCGTGGCGAACTACATCGCGGGCGCTCTCCTGTGCAGGGAATCGTCGAAGAGACGGCGCCATCTCCTTCTCACCGCTGCCATCGCCTTCGATCTCGCCATCCTGTGCTTCTTCAAGTACGAGAGGATGCTGAGCGGAACGGCCAACATCCTCGCGGGACGTACCGTCTTGCCGGTCTTGAACATCGTGCTGCCTATCGGCATTTCCTTCTACCTGTTCGAAGGCATGAGTTACTGCATCGATTGCGCGCGCGGCGGGCCTCAGTCGCGTTCCTTCACCGACTTCGCATGCTACCTCTCCCTCTTCCCGCACGTGCTCGCCGGGCCGATCATCCGCTTCGATCAGCTCGCGGGCCAACTGAGCTCGCGGGAGCACTCCTTCGAAAAGGCGGCGGAAGGCGCCTACCGCTTCCTCGTGGGACTCATCAAGAAAGTGCTGATCGCCGACGCGATGGCCGCAATCGCCGATCCGGTCTTCCACACAGGACCATCGTCATTCCTCCATGCATGGATCGGACTCATCGCCTATACGCTGCAGATCTACGGCGATTTCTCCGGGTACAGTGACATGGCCATAGGGCTCGGCCTGCTCTTCGGCTTGCGCTTCCCCGAGAACTTCTCCACTCCGTATCTCTCGCGGAGCATCGGCGAGTTCTGGCGCCGATGGCATAGCACACTCTCATCGTGGTTCCGCGATTACGTATACATCGGGCTCGGCGGGAATCGCAACGGCACGGCGGCAACGCTCCGCAATCTCTTCATCACGATGCTCCTAGTACTTCACCCATTAAGTTTGATTGGATATAGACTTGGGAATACCTTGCGTGCTTTCTCTTTCGTGAACTTCCAATGGATCTTGCAGAGCTTTCTGTTTCGTTTTCGTTCCCACGCCGCCACTTTCCGTTCCAGAAACTCCACGGAAGAAACACGCCCCTTGATGCATTGCCTGCTGAGGACACCGATCTCGATCTCCGCCATATTCAGCCAACTGGCGTGCTTGGGCGTGTAATGCGGAGTCAGGCGCTTCCATAGACGCTTGGCTTTGCGGATGCCGAATGCTTCGATGAGCGACGTGATGAAATGCGTGTTCAAATTGTCCTGCACGACATGGATGGCGTCGGCATCGGGGTAGGAGGTGATAACGTTCTCGATGAACCCTGCGTAGTCCGGCTTCTTGCGGCTCTTCGTCACCTCCGTCTTGCGCGTGCCGCCCTTCGGTTCCACCGCCACGAAGATGTTGCGCGTGCCGTTGCGGACATACTCGTAATCCCGGATGCGGATCTTGCCTGGTTTGGTTGCCTTCGAGGTTCTGCTGTCCTTGAGCAATTGCTTGCTCTTCTCATCAAAGCAAACCACGGGTTCCTTCGGATTGTAGGGTTTGGCGTAGAGTTCCAGGATGTCTTCCATGCGCTCCTTGAACTCAGGGGTGAGCTTGGGAATGCACCACATTGTTTTCCCGCCACGGTTTCAGGTCGTGCTGTTTGAGAATGAGCCAAATCGTTTGTTTACTGATCGCGGGAACCACGCCGGTTTCGATTGCTTCCTCCGCCAATAATTCCGCAGTCCAATGATCGGCTTCTTCCGGAGGATCCGTGCAAGCGATGGCCACGATGCGCGTCTTGTCCTCCGCGGTGAAGGTCGGAGGCCTTCCTGCTCGTTGCTTCTCTGAGAGCGCTCGACCGATTCCTTCCATACAGTAACGTTTGCGGATACGTTCGACATGTTGGCTCGTGCAGCCCAGATGCTTGGCGATCTCGGCATCCTTCAATCTCATGTGTGCCTTCAGGAGGATGTGCGCTCGTGCAATGACACGGGCAGGAGCCACCCCCTTGGTGACAAGAGCACGGAGAAGATTCTGTTCCGAGCGAGAAACATGAACCGTGTAGAGCTTCTTCATAGTGGAAGCTACTATATCATCCTATTAAACTTAATGGGTGAGGTACTAGCAGGGTGGTGGCATGGGGCGAATTGGACCTTTGTCGCTTGGGGGGGATACTACGGCCTCCTCCTGTGCTTCGAGCGGATCCTGCATCCGCGCGGGGTTCTCGAGCGCCTGCCCGCGACCCTGCAACGCACGCTCACCCTCTTCCTCGTGATGATGGGGTGGGTGCTCTTCCGCTCCCAAACGTTCAGCGGGGCGCTTCGGTATTACGGAATGCTCTTTTCACCCGGATTCTCGGCTTCCCACCTTCCCGGTTTCTTCACGATTGGCGTGCTCGCCACCGGCATACTCGCCGTCTTCGCGGAGGCGTACCTTCCCCTCAAACCGCGCTTCACCGTGTCTCTCGCCCTGGGATTCGCGGGGGCATTCCTCGGCTGCCTCGTTCTCATCTTCGGGAATGATGCTTCGCCATTCATCTACTTCCAGTTCTGATGCCGAAGGGCTCTTCGCATCCCCGGCTGTTCTGCTCGGTATTGCTTGGCACACTGATCGGACTCGTACTCCTGGATCGCATGGGCGCGCTCCTGCTGCCTCCGCAAGCGCTCTTCTTCCGCGGATGGGAGTACGTGAGCGGGGCAGGACGCTACAACATTCCCCGCCGCCGTCTCGTGTTTCGCGAACGGGAATACGGCGATCTGGCCAACATGCTCGGCGTTGAGCAGTACAAGGAATGGCGGATGAACACGTACACCATGGACGAGGAAGGGTACCGAAACGCCCACGGCTCGCGGCGGGCGGCCGCCCCCCTGCTGCTTAGCGGCGATTCGTTTGCCGCTGGCGTGGGCAATACGGATGAGCAGACATTCGCTGTAGAGCTCGAGCGGACGACCGGCCTGACCGTCGAGCCGTACGTCCCCGGGGATCTCTCACTGCTCCTGCGGGAGAACCGCTTTCCACCCTCGGCGAGCGGGTCGCTCTTGGTGTGGGAACGGGTGGAACGCAATCTCACAGTCGATGATGCCGAACTGCAGAAATGGATGCGCGACACCTCCTGCTTGCAACTGACGGGGTGGAAGCGATCGCTGGAAGACTGGAAAACCCGCGTCAAGAGGGTGATCGGCGATTGGGTGGAATACACCCACCTCTCACCGGTGCGCCTCCTCGGGGAGCATCTCTTCCAGACGCTGCGCTTCTCCTGGACCAAGGGCCATGCTTCAGCGGTCCTTCCGGCGGAGGACGATTCCGACATGCTCTTCTTCGCCAAAGACGTGCGCCTGCTCGGCCAGAACGCGGAGCAACGCCAACTCGATGCGGTCGCCGATGCCATTGCGCACGCGCGGGACTGCCTCGCGCGGCGGGGCCTTGGGTTCCTCGTCGTTCTCGTTCCGGATAAGTCGCACGTCTATCTCTCGCACGTGCCCCCATCATCCTTGCCGCTCGCCCTTCCCTCTCCCGATACGATGGAGGTTCTGCAGGGGCTTTTGCGGAAGCGCAGGATCGCGACGGTCAATCTCTTGCCAGCATTCCGCGCCCATGCGCGGCGCAACGAACTGCTCTACTGGAACGATGACACGCACTGGAATGCAGAGGGTATCCGCCTGGCTGCCCAGACGGTCGTCCCCACGGTGCGAATGCTGCTGACGAAGAAATGATCGGCTGAACATGGAAGAATGATGAGCGAATCCGAAGAATCGTTGCCCGAAACCCGGAGGAGTTCGCGGCGTTCATGGACGCACGCAAAGCTCTCCTTTGAGCATTGTCAGTGGAGAGGATGGAACTGCAGGGAAATGATTTCGCCTCGGTCCGGTGCGGCGCCGTTCACCATACCTCTCTGCCAAGGGAACCGCTTGTCGATGTCTCCCCGTGAAGATTGTCCGCAGTCACCTCATCCAAGAGACGATCCAGCTGCCGCGCGGGAGGCGTGATGTGCAAACCGCCCCGCTCCAGAGAGAGCTCCACTTCCTTGCCTGAGTCGATGCCCATGTGAACCGCGAAGGCCTTTGGGGTGCGGATGGCGAGGCTGTTGCCCCAAATGCGGATGACGGTTCTCATGCGATGAGTATACAGTGTATCTCCATGGGAGTCGAGCGGATTCTCCATTCATCTTTCCATCACAATCAACGCGCCGCGATCGTGCGCAATGCGTCGTGATCGCACAAACGCAGGAGCGCCAACTCCAGGCGCTTCTCGATGACTTGGTAGACGAGCAGCAGATCGTGATCGATGTGGCATTCGCGCAGCCCCTGCAGACGCCCCTTCAACGCATGATCGCGAAAAGAAATCGCCAACGGCTTGCGTCCCTGCAAATGGAGAATCGCCGTCCGGAGTTTCGGCAGGAATTTTTCGGCCTGCGGGCTGCGCAGGAAACGGCGGAAATCGCGTTCATACCGCGGACGCGTGACGATCGTCAATAGCGGCATAGGCAGCGAAGAGATCGTCGACGTTCCTGTAGCGTTTCACTCCTTTTCCCGCCCGCGCGGCCCGGGCATCGCGCAAGAGCATCTCCTCTTCCTCGACGCTGAATCCGTTTTCCGTGAGCAGCTGCAATGGAACGCCATCGGTGATGCAAATTTGGTGAATGAAGATGCGCACCGCCGCACTGAGATCCAACCCCAGCTCCGCCAGGATTTTCTGCGCCTGCTTCTTGCGTTTGTCATCCAGCCGAACGTGGAGGGTCGTCATGCAGGCATGATACAGGAGATGTGTAAACAATGCCAACACATTTTCACTCGTTCCGAAGACTATGGGGGGTGCGACAGCTCCCCGGCATCTTTTCCTTGCATTTGAGAGCGTGCGAGCGCACGATGCCCTCCTTCTTTTCACCCTCTCTCTATGGATGCCATCCTCACGGAGAAAAACACCAAACCGCAGATTCTGGAGGCTTATCGACAGGCGCTCAGCGCGCTGGAAGCCCGCGATGCCCAGCGCAGCGACGTGCGTGACGAGCGGGAGCGGGCCGACCAAACGATCGCCGCTGCGTCGGGAATGGATGCCCAGACCATCACCGCCAACCTTCAGCAGCTCGGGGAGCGCCTCACGGCCGAGATCGACCGGTTCTCGGCGGCGCTCACAGACGAACAGAAGCGTTTTTCCGACCTTCGGCAGGCCACGGACCTGCAACGGGAGCGATTGGAGCAGGCGAACGGGATCGCCGTCGCCGCACGATCTCTGGAGGCGCTGCAGCTCACGCATGACGAGTACAAAGACCAGCTGCAACGTGATCGGCAACGTCTCGAGGCCGACAGGGGGCGGGAACAAGAGGAGTACAAATACCGCGTCGCTCTCGAACGGAAGCGCGACAGCGATGCGTACGAGGCCAAGCAGTCGGCACTGGAAGAGGATCTCAAGCGGCGCAAGGAGGAGATTGCCAAGCAAGAAACCGACATGGCGGCGCTGCGAAAGCGATCCGAGAATTTTGATGCCGAAGTCCGCGCGGCGGCAGAGAAAGCAGCAGCCGAAACGCAGGAGCGCGTGCGTCGAGAAGATCAGATCGCCGCCGATCTGCTCGCCGAACGCACCCAGGGTGAGCGCAAATTGCTCCTGGCCAGAATCGAAACGCTGGAGGCTCACGCGGCCGAATTGAAGGTCGAGAATGCGGGATTACGCCAGCAGGCGACGGCACTCTCGCAGGAAGCAAGGGATATTGCCGTGAAAGTGATCGAGGGATCGGCGAACGCTCAGAACATGAAGAGCATGCAGAACATCGCGCTCGAACAAGCGCGCGGCGGCGGCAGACGGGAGCCATGAGGTTCTGTTCTTCCCACTCGTTTCATTGAATACCCAGCACTTGACGCACCGGCGGTCGCGGCGGAGCATGGAGAATGCTCTATGACCGAGACGTTTGCACATACTCGAAAGACGCAAGCAGGGGAACCAGAGAAGGCGGAGGCTTCTTCTGCCAATACATCTCCAGATCTGTGCCTCACGGGCGGAACGGACCCGAACATTTCGTTGGACGCACGCTCCAGTGGACCCATGACCTTCGAGAAGGAGGCGCCGGATTGCGCATCGTCGATCTTGGGCGTGAGAGAGGATGTGCAGGCAACTCTCATTATGATCATGACAACATTGTCGATGCGCGAAGCAGAAGATTACCTCGATTGGCTCGAAAATCATGGGATTCGTGCCTCGAGTTTTCCATATTGAGCTCGGCAGGTCTGTTCAGCGTGAGTCTTGAGTGATGCCGTTGTCCAGGAAAGGACGCGTCGTCTCCGAGAGCCGTCCATCTTCAATTTCGTTCAGGGTGACTGCGTTCTCCGTTTGATGACCGTCTGTCCGGACATGTAGGGGCGCAACACTTCCGGGACTGTCACGCTCCCATCCTCGTTCTGGTACATCTCCAGAATCGGGATCAGGATTCTGGGTGAGGCGATGCAGGTGTTGTTCAGCGTGTGGACGAATTTCTTCGCTCCGTCTTTGGTCGTGTACTTGATGTTGAGCCGCCGCGCCTGGAAGTCGTAAAAGGTGGAGCAGCTGTGCGTCTCTCCATAGGCATTGCGAGAAGGCATCCACGTCTCGATATCGTTCTTGAAGACCTGTCCCCGTCCCATGTCGCCCGTGCACACATCCACCACACGGTACGGGAGCTTGAGCGCTTGGAGCACTTCCTCGGCATTGGTCAGCAGTTCCTTGTGCATCTGTGCACTCACCTCGGGATCGTTCGCGCAGAGGACGACTTGTTCCACTTTCTGGAACTGATGGATGCGGTAGAGGCCGTGCGTGTCCTTGCCGTACGTCCCCGCTTCTCTGCGGAAGCAATTCGAGAGTCCGCAGTAGCGCTTGGGTAATTCTTCTTCCGTCAGCACTTCATCCTTGTGGTAGCTTGCGACCGAGACTTCCGAGGTGCCGATGAGGTACGCATCGTCGCTCTCGATCGGCTCGCCTCGTTTGTGCTGCACCCCCACCGCGTACGTTTGTTCTTCGCCTCCGGGGAAGTAACTCGTCCCCATCATCGCGTCCCAATTGGCGAGGAGCGGCGGCAAAAAGGGCGTGTAGCCCTTCCTCACCAGGTGATCGAGCGTGAAGAGCAGCACCGCGAGCTCGAGACGCGCGCCGTCCCCTTTCAAAAAATAACTCCTCGATCCGGCCACCTTCACGCCGCGTGGAATGTCGATGATGTCGAGCTCCGTCCCAAGCGTGACATGATCCTTTACTACTTTTGGCGGTGTCATCCCGAGCCCTTCGTTCCTCAGGACAGGCTCTGTCGAGGGATGGCCCCACTTCCGCACCTCCCGATTCTCCGCGTCATCCTTCCCCACGGGAACATTGGGGAGAGGAATGCTCGGAAGGAGGAGCTGCATGTTCGTCCACTCCGCCTCGACGTCGGCAAGCTGTTCTTCTGTCACTTTGAGCCGAGCCGAAAAGTCCTTCATCGCGGCAATCGCCTTCGCTTTTGCTTCGCCCTTCATCGTCGGCACGTCTTTGCTCACTCTGTTCTTCGTCGCGCGCATCTCCTCGACCACGAGCAAGAACTTCTTGCGTTCGTCATCCAATTTCAGGAACGCCATCACATCCACGGCGATGCGCTTCTTCTTCGCAGCATCTTCGTAGGCAGCGGGTCGGGAGCGGAGGTCGGCGAGGTCGATCATTGTGGAGCATTGTACGTGCATGCCGCCTCAAGTGCACTTCATTCGCCGCGTCCACTCATCCACGGAGTTCGTCCTGTGTCAGCATTTGGCCGTGTATCTTCAGAATTTTCCCGTTATCCAGCTTTCTTCGGCTACAATACCGCGTCATGCTCCAGAACCAACCTTTCCGCCTCGTCTCCCCCTTCCAGCCGACCGGCGACCAGCCGGCCGCGATTGAAAAACTTGTGAAGGGACTGCGCGCGGGCGAAAAGCATCAGACCTTGCTCGGCGCGACGGGCACGGGGAAGACGTTCACGATGGCGAACGTCATCCAGCAGGTGCAGCGCCCAACGCTCGTGCTCGCGCACAATAAGACCTTGGCGGCGCAGCTGTGTTCGGAGTTCCAGGGGTTCTTCCCCCAGAACGCCATCTCGTACTTCGTCTCCTACTACGATTACTACCAGCCGGAGGCGTACCTGCCCACCACGGACACGTACATCGAGAAGGACGCGAGCATCAACGAGGAGATCGAGAAGTTCCGCCACGCCGCCACCTTCAATCTCCTCACGCGCCGCGATGTCCTCATTGTCGCCTCCGTCAGCTGCATCTACGGGCTCGGCAACGTGGAGGACTACGAAGCGCTCGCGATCACGCTCGAACGGGGGCAGCAGCTCAAGCGCGACCAGCTCCTCAGGCGTCTCACGGACATCCAGTACCGGCGATCCGGCATGGACTTCAAGCAGGGCATGTTCCACGTGCTCGGCGACACCGTCGAAATCTTCCCGCCCTCCGGCGACACGGTGATCCGCATGGAGATGCCCTTCGACGAAATCGAGACGATCCAGGAAGTCGACTGCTTCACGGGCGAGCTCATGAGCGATCTCCAGCAGGTGATGATCTTCCCTGCGGCCCATAACGTGACGACCAAAGAGAAGATCGACCAGGCGGTCGATGGCATCAAGGCCGAGATGATCGAGCGCGAGAGGGAATTCCTCGCGGCGAACGAACTCGTGAAGGCGGAGCGCATCCGGGCGCGAACGGAGTACGACATCGAGATGCTCAAGGAGACGGGCTACTGCACGGGCATCGAGAATTACGTGCGATACCTCAATGATCAAGCTCCCGGCTCCCCTCCCTCAACGCTCCTCGATTACTTCCCCGACGACTTCCTGCTCATCGTCGACGAATCGCACATTTCCATTCCGCAAGTGGGCGGCATGTACGAAGGCAATCGCAGCCGCAAGCAGACGCTCGTCGACTACGGCTTCCGCCTCCCCTCCGCCCACGACAACCGCCCGCTGAAGTTCGAGGAGTTCGAGCAGAGAGTCGGCCAGCGCCTCTACGTTTCCGCCACGCCCGCCACGTACGAGTACGAGCACACGCCCAAGGCGAATTTGATCGAGCAGATCATCCGGCCCACCGGCCTCCTCGATCCGGTCGTCACGGTCAAACCGAGCGAGCACCAGATCGACGACATCGCGGAGGAGGTGCAGGGGACGATCAAACGCGGCGAGCGATCGCTCATCACGACCCTCACGAAGAAAATGGCGGAAGATCTCACGCAGTTCCTCAAAGACGCCGGGCACAAAGTCCGCTATCTCCACAGCGACGTCGAGACCCTCGAACGCATCGAGATTCTCCGGCAGCTGCGCACCGGCGCGATCGACATCCTCATCGGCATTAATCTCCTCCGGGAAGGCCTCGATCTCCCCGAAGTCAGCTTCATCGCGATTCTCGACGCCAACAAGCAGGGCTTCCTTCGCTCCCGCGATGCACTCATCCAGACGATCGGGCGCTGCGCACGGAACGTCCATGGCCACGTGACCCTCTACGCCGATACGATGACGGTGGCGATGGAGCAAGCGATTGCGGAAACGAACCGCCGCCGCGCGATCCAGCAGAAGCACAACGAAGAGCATGGCATCACGCCGCAGACGATCGTGAAGGCGGTCCACGACATCGCGGAGGAATCACGGAAACTGGAGCTGCGCCGTCCGCACTACGATCACACGAAGATCCCCAAGGACGAGAGAAAGCGGCTCATGGACGAGCTCGAGAAACAAATGGCATTGGCGGCGCAGAATCTCGAATTCGAGAAGGCCGCTGATCTGAGGGATGAGATTGAATTGTTGAGACGGGAGCTTTGAATCACAAACAAACGACAATTCGCTCGGGTCGCGCGTGGAATCACATACTCCCCATCCTCTTGCACATCACTTTCCACAGTCCCTCGTCCCCGAGGATTCTCCTCCCGAGCGAAATCTTCGCCGTCTCGGGTGCAGGATAGCGCAGTCGCCAGGATCCATCGGTCGCGGCGCGGAAAATGATTGCGGCGATGCTCTCGGCTGAGTCATATCCGCCCCCGCCCCGGGCATGTGCAATCTTCTTTGCTTCGTAGCGAGAATGGTAAACACCACTGACATGGCAACGATCGGTGTCGTAGGCGCGGTGATGGAATTCCGTCCTTGTGCCGCTCGGTTCCACGATCTTCACGTGCACGTTGAACGGCCGAAGCTCATGTGCGATGGCCTCGCTGAATCCCTCCACGGCAAATTTCGTTGAGCAGTACGCGGCGTAGAACGGCGCGCCGATGCGACCGAGCACCGAGGAAATGTTGATGATCGTTCCTTCGCCTCGCTGCCGCATCACTCTCGCCGCGCGTCGCGTCACTTCCATCAATCCAAAGACGTTCGTTTGGAAGAGCCGATCAATTTCTTCAGGAGGCGTGTCTTCGAACGGCAGGAGGAGTCCGAAGCCGGCATTATTCACGATGCAATCGAGATCGCGCACGCGCGGATCGGCGAAGCAGCGGTTGACCGACGAGGTGTCATTTGGATCAAGGGCCAACGGTTGGATGGCTGGATGGTTGCAATGAAGTTCTTGTGGATGGCGACTGCCGGCCAAGACGTTCCAACCTCTGGATGCGAAGAGTTCGGCAGCCGCGTGGCCGATGCCGGTGGAGGTGCCCGTAATGAGGATGGTTCTTTTCATCTCCATAGATCTGGAGAATGAACTTCCACTACGTGACGTTCAAGGCGATTGCAGTCGCCCTATTGTTGTGAGAGGATATGTTTTGTGCGTTTCTGGATTCCACGAAATGTGGCGATGGCAATAGCGTTTGCCTTGTCAGTGAGCGACGTTCTTGCGGCACAGACGACAGTTCCCTCATGGATGAAGGCCGGGGAATTCACGAAAGCTCAGGTGATGGAAGCGAGTCATTGGTCATCTGGCGATCCCGTTGCGCATGCAACAGTCACCGTGGGTCTCGCTGAGTCGAGAGATGCGTGTATGTGGGCCTTCGTTGGCCCAACTGTCACGCGTCAGACGGATGGCAAAGGCACCGCCCAATTCACAACAAAAGAAATTCGAGGAATCTTCCAGCGAGCGAAAACTGGGCAGAGATTTACCGTCACTGCTGCCGCGACTGGCTATCTCACCGGACAGCAAGTCCTTGTCGATCCCGCTCGCCAATTGCCTTCGAACTTGAATTACTCAAGTGATGTGCGTGTCTATCTCGTTGGCCCGAAGGCAATTGTGCGTACCGCAACAGAAGCACTGAAGCGAGTCCAAGCTGATCCTGTAGTGCAGAAGGTCATTGGAAAAAAGAATATGGAACTCTTGAAAAAGGCAAAGACCTGTCTTCGGGTGCTGACATGGGTCATCCTGCCTCCCAAAAGAGAGTCGATGCCAGCAGAAATCCGAATTGACCCGTACACTGGAGAGGTGAAAATGGGCTATGCCATGTGACGATTAGCATCTTTCTCTTCTCACGCGGTCTCTTCGAGAGAGATCTTGCGCCCTCTCTGCGCTCCCATGGGACGAATCTTCGTCTCCGGCTTGCTACTCACCGTCGCTTTTTCGATGAGTATTTGCTCTGCTGCCGCTCCATCGGCATCAGTCCGCATTCCCATCCTCATGTATCACCGCATCCATCTGTACAGGGGGAATGGTCCAATGAGCAAGCGCACGAATGTGTCGCCGCAGACGTTCAGCACGCAGATGCACTGGCTCGCGGATCACGGCTACAGCGCCGTCACGCTCGATGCGATGGTGAAGATCCTCCACGGGGATGAAGTGGGACCCGCGAAACCCATGGTCATCACGTTCGACGACGGCTACCGCAGCCAGCTCGAGCAGGCCGTGCCGGTGCTGCGCCAGCTCCACCAAGCCGCTGTCTTCTACAGCATCACGGGTCACATTCCCCATCCGGACTTCATGCATCGGAATGAACTGCGCGCGCTCTCCGACGAAGGAATGCAGATCGAAGCCCATACCGTGCATCACGACGATCTGCGGACCATCAGCAAGCAGCAACAGATCAAAGAACTCACCGAGAGCAAAGCCGCGATCGAGGCGATCACCGGGAAGCCCGTCCTCCATTTCGCGTACCCCGACGGCGGCTTCACGCATTCGATCAGCGCAAGAGTCGGTTCCCTCGGATACGTCACCGCGACGACGATCAATAGCGGATTTGCGACTCCCCAGAGCAACCTCCTGGAACTTCCGCGGATATGGATGATGGAGAGAACGGATATGGGGAAGACCTTTGGGAATTGAAAATTGACAATGGAAAATTGAAAATGCTGGAAACAGTTCCACTATCTGAATCGCTGCCATAATTTTCAAGGAGACTATCCCTTGACAGCTAGGAACAGGGGAGAATAGACTGAACACAGTTTCCTCCCCTCCCATGAAAAGTCCACGCCTCACTATCCTCAACTTCCATAAGACATTCCCCGATAACGACACCTGCTTGCGTTTCCTCTTGAGCGCACGATTCCCGAGGCCGAAGTGTAAGACATGTGGCGGCACGAAGTTCTACAAGCATCCGACCCGCGCCTGCTTCACTTGTGCCAAGGGCTGCACGCACTTGTGGCCGAAGGAGGGGACGATCTTTGGCCATTCCTCTACCGACCTCGTGAAGTGGTTCTTTGCCATCTTCCTCATGTCGCAAAGCCGCAATGGAGTGGCTGCCAAGGAGCTGGAACGGGCACTCGGCGTGACATACAAGTGCGCCTTCCGTATCGGACATCAGGTACGAAAATTGATGAAGGACAACGCCTTTGCGCTCTTCGGAGAAATCGAAGCCGACGAGACGGCGGTGGGAGGGAAGAGAAAGGGCAAGCGCGGACGCGGAGCCGAAGGGAAGACAATCGTGTTTGGCCAACTACAGCGCAAAGGCATGATGAATGCGGCTATCGTGGAGAATGTGAAGGCCGCCACGCTCATTCCGCACATGCAGGACAATATCGCCAAAGGCTCCAAACTGATGACGGACGAACTCAAGAGCTACAAGAAAATCGCACGGCTTCTCGAAATGGAACACGACACGGTTGTTCATGGCGCGAAGCAGTACGCCAAAGAGAACGGAACGCACACGAATACCATTGAGGGATTCTGGAGCCAGCTCAAGCGATCACTGGACGGTACGCACCACATCATTTCCCCGAAGATGCTCCACGCTTACGTTTCGGAGTTTCAGTGGAGGTACAACAATCGTCAGTCGATGACTCACCTTTTCGAGCTTCTCCTTTCACGCGTGTCGTCGCGGCAAGGCTTAGGAGCCTGAAGAAGCGATCACTATCAGTTGCCGGTGATTGGCTATTTCTGGCTTTCATCTTTTGATGGTTGAGAAACTTTGCGCTCTCTTTTTTTGTGGTAGAGGTAATTCCCTCCTTGGAAGACTACTGGAGTAAACAATGCGAAATATCCAGCAGTTTCTTTTCCAGTAAGAATCATGATAGCTCCGAATATCATTAAGACCCCTGTCAACATAAAGGCATAATGCATGCCTAAACGCTCGTTCTTAACATTTGAACTTATAACAGTGCTTTCAAGTGTATGACGATGTGCCTCCTGCTTTTCTGCCATTGCAATAATCCTATTCGCGGCTCCAGAACAAGCCTGCTCGTATTTTGCCAACTCAGATGCTGGCGGTATTGGCCCCGAAAAATACTGTTCCTCCGTATGTGTAATACCTACAACCTTCGGGCCATTATTTGCTTGTGGCACTGGATGATTCTGCCAAGTATGAGTGTTCTTGTTCTTGCCCATAAGAATTTACGGACAGTCTAAGATCATTGCCAACGACTATCCAGTCATTCCGAATCATATCTAAATCAGCATTTTGAGATGTCCTGTACTCATCCAATTTGCCGAACATATCAACAGTCCTTGCTGCTCCCCTCAGCATACTTGGCATACTTGCCCATGATAGTGACGAAAGATGGTTCATATAGAGAGTAATTGTACCATATCCTGATGAAACTTAGAATACAATTATCAGACATTTTGGGCATTGCCTTCTTACACAACAGGGACTCTTCTATCACGATTGTTATCGTTTCGTGATTTTCTCAATCGCAATCTCAACCTGAATGATGAAGGTCTCCAGATGATTGATGGCGGCAATCACTCCTTGGAGAGAAACGAGAATCAGAACCAGAAGGACTATGACGATCCAAGGAAAGTACGTTTCCATGTGAGGAGGGGGTAGGATGCCAGTAGCCTACCACTTTTCCTACCTAGTCTTCAAGGGATAGTCGCCATTTTCAATTCTCCATTCTCAATTTTCCATTTACCCAAGCATCCTCACCGCTTCTTTATATCCCTCCGGCGTCCCGGTATCCAGCCGCTTTCCCCGCATTTCGACTCCGTAGATCGGAACTTCGCCGAGTTGCGACGTGAGTGCATCGATTAAGCGAATCTCTCCACCGTGCCCTCCTTCGATTGCAGGAAGTTTCTGGATCGTTGATCGAGGGATTAAATATTTTCCGATGATTCCCAATGTCGACGGGGCTTTCGATGGATGCGGCTTCTCCACCATGCCGCGGATGCGCCTGATCGTGCCGATCGATCGCGCATCATCGATCTCCACGATGCCGTACTTCGAGACAAGATGCGCAGGGACGTTCTCGAGCGAGAGGAGGGCGGGCGTCTCCTCCGGATGCTTCTCCGCCACATCCTCGTATGCGCGGAGGAGCTGCTGGAGCCCATTCTCGTCGTGGAGGATCAGATCGTCCCCGAAGAGGACGGCAACGACGTCGGCTGAAATCCAATCGTTCGCCTGGAGGATGGCATGGCCATCTCCCTTCTGCTCGTCCTGGTGGACGACGTGGAAGCGAACCGCGTCGTATTTTTGGAGCTCACTGAGTGCATCGAGCTTCCCGCGCTTCCGCAATTCCTCCTCGAATTCCGGGTGCGGCGCGAAGTACTGCGGGATCGCCTCCTTCCCCTTGCTGATCACGAAGCAGATGTCGGTGATGCCCACCGAGAGGCATTCATCGACGAGGTGCGCAATGATCGGCTGATTCCCGAGCGGCAGGAGCTCCTTGGGCACCACCTTCGTCCATGGGAGGAACCGCGTGCCAAGGCCCGCAACGGGCAGGACAGCTTGCGTGAGTTTCATAGGAAGGGACGCGGGAATTCTTTATTCGGGATGAGCACTCCTTCAGTGTACGAACACGCGCTTCGTTTGACAATCGGGACCGAAATGACTACAATGGAGCGCGAACATTCACATTCCCACCCATTCTATGTCGAAGGCCGATCTTGCGTTGGAACACGTGCAGAATCTCTACATGCTCCAAATCCAACTTTTCCAGATCCTCGATTCCGATGTCCGCAGTCCCAGGGATCGTCGCCAGGCGCTCGAGCACGTGAAGCGCTTCCAGTCGCTCCTCCGCAAGGCCGATCACCGGTACATGGGAGGGGAGGACGTCGTGGCATCCTTGAAACAGCTGCCGGTGGAGGTCACGGCGAAGATCGCGCCGCGCAGGGCTCGAACATTGAGCAGGATCAGGCAGAGGAGGCTGAAAAGATAATGAGAAGTTACGATTTACGAATTACGATTTACGAATTGTCATTGGTGAACTGGTGTTTCACTCGTAATTCTGTAACTCGTAATTCGTAACTTTTCGTTCAGCCTTCATTGATCCGCACAATCTTCACTCGCTCCTCTTTCGGAATGAGAATCTTGAGGATGCAGTCTTTATTGAACGTCGCCTTCACCTTCCGCGGATCGATGACGAAGGGCAGGGTGATGCTGCGGCTGAAGGGTCCGAAGAAGCACTCGCGGAGGTAGTACTGGTTCTCGGGGGCGGCGTCGCTCTGGCGGCGGTTGCCGCGGATCGTGAGCACAGTATCGTTCACTTCGATCTCCAGATCCACGAGGCGCACGCCCGCAATCGGCGCGCGGATGATGTAGTAGTCATCCTGCTCGAAGATGTCGACGGCGACTTTCCCCACCCGTCCGTCTGCGGGAGAGGTTGCGTTCCCCGATGGTTGCGGCGGCGCGTTCTGTTCTTCACGCGGCAGACCGAAGGCGAGAGCATCCTCGTTCCCGCGTCCATTTCGCATTGCGCTGAAGATGCCGTGGAATGGCGATGGATCCATTTCGGCAGATCATAGCAACCATGGCTTCATCTCTGCAAAAACTCGGAGTGGCCAGCGCAGGAGATTGTGATGCCAAGATGTTCAGGGGGATTTCTGTGTTGCATTTCGAGATGGAAACTAAGGCACTTCGGATTGGAATCTAAGTAATTCCCGATTCCCACGCCTAGCCCGGTGGCGCTCTGGCGAGGATTCCCTGCAGTTGCTTCTCAAACAGCGATCTCCCCTCCGTTCGCCACCGCGTTACTTCTGCAATGACAGTGGAGAGAGAGAACGCAGGAAGCG
>JACOTD010000067.1 GCA_016178535.1 Candidatus Peregrinibacteria bacterium | reverse complement strand
GAGTTCCTCGCGGGGTTTGGTTGGAGATTTCGGCATACAAAGGAGAGGAATACAGGACAAATTCTGTATTCATCTCCGCAAAATAGCTCTTGTCAAATTGGCTTGCTGTTGCGGTTTATGAGATCGGGGGGAATTGCTGGACCGTCTGCACTCTTTTCCATGATCCCCGCACCTTTGAGAATCGATCGCAGCGTTCCACTGGGCAAATTTTTCTTACCATGGGCACGGGAACAACTCTCCGCTTCTGCGGATGGAGAAAGATGCGATGACTCCCGGCCTGCCTCTTTTCAAGAAAACCGTGTTCGAGCAAGAGCCGTTCCACTTCTCTGGATCCCATGCGCGGGAAACGCGGTGTCATACCACGGCCACTTGAATGTGCTTTTCCAAGCTCCTCGAGTCGTCAATGATTTCCTCTCCTTCCTCCTTCATCACCGCCAAGCATCCCTGAATGGCGTCCTGCGCCATCCGTTCGGCTTCCTCGAGAGTTTCACCGTACGTTACGCATCCAGACTGGGCACGAGTACTGTGTAGCCGCCTTCCGGTTCCGGCCGCAACACGATCTGGAACGTCAATGTCATGATCATTCATAGTATAGCATGAAGTCGTTCCCTGCTCCACGAATTTCTTCCCGGATTTTTTGTGGAGCTATACTGATCGCATGCAACGCGAATGCAAGAACTGCGACTGTACATTCATGATCACGGAAGACGATCTGGACTTCTGCGATCGGGTGTCGCCGGTGTTCGGCGGGAAGAAATACCCAATTGCTCCGCCATCTCTCTGCCCCGATTGTCGCATGCAGCGGAGGATGAGTTGGCGCAACGAGCGGTCGATTTATGCGTCGACGTGCGCACGATGCAAGAAACGCATGATCTTCATGTACTCTCCGGAGAAGCAGGTCATCGCGTACTGTCATGAATGCTTCTGGAGCGATGCGTCGGACGCGCGGGAGTGCGGCATTGAGATCGATTTCCGTCGTCACAGGAAAGGAACTTGTGCGTGTCGTTCGCAAATTCGGATGGGATACGTTTCATATCCGAGGCTCTCATCATCAATTGAAACATCGGAAAATTGGAAACAAAATTACCGTGCCTGTTCATGGCAATCGAGAATTGAAGCGAGGAATATTGCGCGCCATTCTGAAGGAAATCGATGTGTCCGTCGAAAGGTTACGAAAATCCTTTGAATGAAAGGAGAACTATGAACGTTGATGCGCTCTTGAATCAGGATTCGAGATGATCACCGGCTCCTTCACCCACCGAAACGTCACCAAACTCACGGCGATGATCAGCGCAAGCGAGAGCATGGAAAAGCGATAGCGATCGGGACCGAAGGAGGAAAAGAGCCACGCGGCGCCGCTCCACACGAGCGGCCCGAGGATGGACGCCGCGCGCTCGAAGAGCACGTAGACGCTGAAGAGCTCGGCTTGCTTCTCGATGGGAACGAGGATGGCGTAGAACGCTCGGGAAAGGGAAAAAAGAGCGCCATACGCGAATCCGTTGCCGACGGCGACAATCGCAAAGATGACAGGGTCGTCGCGCACGCAAGCGCGACGAGGAAGACGATCCACAATCCGAGGAACATCGTGATCGCGCGCTTTCTGTTACCGAGCCACCGGACGAAGGGAGGGCTGCTATACGCACCGATCATCGTGAAGAGCACCGCGATCAACATGAGAATATTCATCGTTCCGTTCTCGAAGTATCCGACGACACGCAGGTAGAGCATGACGAACAACGTGAGTGTGAGCACCCCGTCCGCGAAGAGATAGTACGTGATCAAATATGCCACAACGCCGGGGTACTGTCGAATCGCTCGGGAATCACTGAGTGTCTCGCGAAAGGTCTTCGCAACGCCTCGTGCGCACACAGATGCTTCGCCGCAAGTCCGTTGTTCACGGAGAAAGAGAACGACGGGAAGTGAACAGACGAAGTAGAGGCACACTGCAACCACAAAGACAATCGGCTTGCCGGAGATTCCGAAGAACGAAACCGTTCCTTGAGCGATGGGAAAAAGATGAACCAGATACCGAAGTAGAACGTGAGACCAACGAAGCCGAGCGAATCGGCGAAATCGTAGAACGCCCAGAGCCAGAGATCTCTGCCGATGGGCTTCTTCCCGGTCATGAGGCGAAGTATACCTGCGAAGAGTTCCATCTTGAGCGGAAACTCCGGTGGCGGCTCAGCAGATTTGCATGTAAGATACGCGAATGGAAGGGCATTTCGTCCCTTCGCTGCGTACCCCATGGCTCTCCGGTACATCCACATCATCGTTCCCCAGGGCACGGAGGGGAATCAGAAACTCGAGTCGAAGTTTCAGGAGCTTTTGATCAACATGCGCAACACGTTCACGGGCAAGCGCGTCGCGCTCGAGTTCCACGGGTACGCGCAGTACACGTATCTGTACATCGTCGTCGATGAGAGCTTGCTCGAGACCGTCGAGGGCCTCATCTACTCGACCTTTCCGGAGGCGGAACTCAAGGAAACGAAGGACTACACGCTCGCGTACGATTCCAAGAAGCAGGCCATCGCCGGTGCGACCGTGACGCTGCACCACTCGGATGTCTATCCGATCAAGACGTACGATATATTCGAGGAGGACAGCGCCTCCCGTCTCTTCGCGGTCAATTCGAAAATCGGTCTCAATGACCAGACGTGGGCGCAGATCATCGCGGAACCGGAGGACGATACCGGGTGGTTCCACTTCAAGCGGAAGTGGCGGCGCCGGATTGCGGACCTCCGTCACTTCTTCAGCATCCGCGACCGCCTTCGTGAGGGCGGGCGAAAGGCCATCGCGGAACTGCGTCACGCGAGAGCGCGCGAGAAAGCAGGCATCAAACCCTACCGCGTGAGCATCCGCTGCGCCTACATCGCAGAGGATCAGGCGAGCGCCAATCGTCGGCTCGAGGCGGTGGTCTCGAGCTTCTCGCAATTCAACGACAGGGACGTCAACGAATTCCACGGCGGACATCATGCGACCGGCAGTCGCTTCGTCGATCGGTTCCGCAGCCGTGAGCATGCCATTCCGTTCGTCCTGAGCGCGAAGGAGGTGGCCACGCTCTTCCACTTCCCCAACGCGGACTACGTGCCGCACATCGTTCATGTGCTCGCGCGCAAATCCGATCCCCCCCAAGACTTGCCGAACATCGGTGAGAGAGACGTGAGCGGGTTCGGCATCACCAACTACCACAACAACTTCGTGCCCTTCGGGATTCGACGGAGCGACCGTCGACGCCATCTGTACAGCGTGGGAAAATCCGGCTCCGGCAAAAGCAAACTCCTCGAGCTCCTCATCCAGGAAGACATCAAGAACGGTGAGGGAGTCGCGGTGCTCGACCCGCACGGGGACCTGGTGGATGCCGTTCTCCGATTCATTCCCGAGCATCGCATCCACGACGTCGTGCTTTTGAACCCCGCCGACACGGAATTCCCCATCGCCTTCAATCCGCTCGAGAAGATCGACGAGGCCTACAAGATGCAGCTCACGATCGGCTTCCTCCAAATCTTCAAGAAGCTCTTCGGCGACAACTGGACGTACCGCCTCGAGCACGTGCTGCGGTACACGACCCTCGCCCTCCTCGACAGCCCCAATACCACGGTGCTGTCGATTCTGAAGATGCTCTCGGATAAGAACTACCGGCAGAAGATCGTCTCGCGCATCCAAGATTCCGTCGTCAAGAGCTTCTGGGTCAGTGAGTTCGCGGCGTGGAGCGAGAAATTCGACGCCGAGGCGATCACGCCGCTCCTGAATAAAGTCGGGCAGTTCGTCGCGACGAACATGATCCGAAACATCATCGGCCAGCCGAAGACCAAGTTCGATATTCGCACCATCATGGATGAGAAGAAGATCCTGCTTCTGAAGATCAGCAAGGGATTGCTCGGGGAAGAGAATTCCTCCCTCATGGGCTCGATGATCATCACGAAGCTCTACCAGGCGGCGATGAGCCGCGCGGACACGCCGGAGGACGAACGCACCGATTTCTACTTCTACGTCGACGAGTTCCAGAACTTCGCGACGGACACCTTCACGGAAATCCTCTCGGAGGCGCGCAAGTACCGCCTGAACCTCACGATTGCGCACCAGTACATGGGCCAGCTGAGCGATCTCGTCCGCAAAACCGTCTTCGGCAACGTCGGCTCGATGATCACGTTCCGTGTGGGCGCGGAGGATGCGAGCGTCCTCGCTGCTGAGTATAACCCCATCTTCAAGGAACGCGACATCATCAATCTCGGCGTGCGTGAGTTCTACACGAAGATGTCGGTGAATGGGGAGCTGCGCGAGGCATTCTCCGGCCGCACGCTCGACGCGCCGCACCTGAAGGAGAACTACACGCCGCAGATTATCGCTTCTTCGCGGGCCAAGTACTGCACGCCGCGCAAGGACGTGGAAACGATGCTCGCCAAATGGGACGAGGCCGCCTCCGCACCGCCCAAGAAGGAAGAAATCGACGCGTCGGAAACGTTCGAGGAGCCGCTGATTTAAGCGACTGCTTGGAATTTTTTTTCACCGAGTCTCGAGGATTTTTTTGTATTGTATTTGTTGTGTGACCTCACCCCTCACCCCTCTCCAGCCTGTAACATCGACTGTCTCGAAACAGGAGGAAGTGTTGCTCTCTTCGAAGAGCTGGAGAGGGGAATGTTTTGTGTGTTGTTTTGTTTCCTCTATCTCCCGTCCCCTTTCTCCGGGGGAGAAAGGGGGGGCTTGATCATTGGAAATTCTCCCTTCCTCCACCCGCCCTCCGAAGCCTTGGCAAAGGAGGGTCGGAGGAGGGATCGGGGGTGGAGGTAAAAACACAAACACAAACACCCCCCTCTCCTTCCCCTGATACTTCAAGAATAGTTCCCCGCACAGGAGAAAGGAAAACCCAAGAAAAGGAGAGGGGCAGGGGGTGAGGTCGCCTATAAAAAACAAACAACAAAAAACTCAATCGACACGAGCTCACAGGATACTGAACCGCTGAAACACTGCATCGCTGTACACGTTCAAAACGTGCACCCTGACCCCGTGTACAGTTCCGTGAACGACGTGATGTACGTGGAAGGGAAGAGTTTGGTTGCAGAGATTCTCATCAGCTTCACCAGTGTCGCAACATCCCCCTCGGTGCAGATCGTGCGGTTCTCGGATCCCGCGCCATCGATACCGAATATCTTGCAGGCACCACCGGTGAACGAAAGCGCTCCACTTCCCGCATACGTGGAATCCGCGCGGAGCGATTGCAGTGCATACTCCGCGCACGAGCGCGCGTAATTCAAGGCCTGCTGCGACTGGCTGTACGTGAGCCCCCCCTGTTCCGCCGCCCACCCGAGGATCATGAGCGTGAGGAGGCTGGAGAGGGCGATCGCTCCGATGAAGAGAACGCTCATGAGGAACATGTAGCCGGCTCGTGGACGGAAAGCGTTCACGGACAGGCGGACGGCGGCGGGCCGGGACGGAAAAGAAAGACGCCGTTCTGATTCACGACGTAGACACGATCATGGTCGGTATCGTAGAACATCCCCCTCGCGCCGTTGTTCGCCGACGAAGGAGCGGTGTAGAACTGGAGCTTCGTGAGAGAATGATCCTGGAGCTTGAGCACTTGCAGCATCTGCGTGCGCCAGGAGGTGGCAATGAACGCGTAGCATCCGGAGGGATCGCCAGCCGTCTTCACGATCGAGCCGCTCGCGTAGTAATACCACGGACCCGGTGGCGGCATCGGCACGCCCGGGTACGTGATATCGAACAGCACGAGCTCCTGAATGGCGCCGCCGTGCTCCGTCCCGATGAGCCCGGAGGTGCCGGTCGTCGCGACGGTGAGGCCGTTGAGCGTGCGGTCGTTCAAGTTGTATCCGCCATTCGGAGCGGCGTTCACGCTGCCCGTTGCAAACTGAACCGATTGCGGGTTCGTGACGTTCACAACGCGAAGCTCGGCGGTATCGAGCGGGCTTGCAAGGTAGGCGGACGTGCCCGTGACGGCGATATCACTCACCCCCTGCACGTACAGAGAGCTCTTGTAGACTATTGCGGAAGGATTGCTGATGTCGAAGACGAAGAAATCATTCCCGTCGGGATAGGGTCCCGATGCACTGGAACTTGCGGAATTTGCGGAGGAAGAGCTTGTCGAGGGACAGTTTTTCTCGTGGCCATGCTCGTCGAAGCAGTGGTTGGACGCGGCAAGCGCTCTCGTGACGATCCATTCCGGTACACGCGGAAACGAATGCGCGATGATGACATCGTGCGGAAGCATAGCATTCGTCGCACCACTCAGCCCCGTCGCGCCGACGTAGAGCTTGGAACCGTAGATGAAGAGTGCCTTCGCAGCGCCGCTCCCGGGGAGGTCGTAGGACGTGAGGAACACAGGTGACGTTGGTGTGCTGATGTCGTATGCTTTGATTTCGCCGTTGGCATCGCTCGTCAGCACGTAGAGGGTGGAGTTGCGAATGGCAATGGCGTACCCCGCATACCCCAGGCTGAACGAAGAATTCACGCGTACGGGATTGGTCGGAGTACTCACATCCAGAATATAGAGCCCGGTCCCTCCGCCGGAAGTTTCGCTCGAGACGTAGGCGTAGTTCCCACTGAGGGCGACGTCATTGAACAAAGGCGTAGAGCCGCCGGCGACAACGTAGCTCCCCGTGAGCGTGAGCGTTCCCCAGTTGCCGATCTGCAGGGTTTTCTGCCAAAGGGAAAGAATCATCGAGAGGGATACGCTTCCGGGTCGGTTGGGGATCCGCGACCATGTCGTGGTGGCGGTCACGAAGACCGAATCGTCGGACATGCTATCGACCGTCACCGAGGTCAGATACCCTCCGCTCGAAGAACTCTGCGATCCGTTGAACTCCCATTTGCCGGTCGTGGAATTGACGCGCACGCCATGCGTCCCAACTGTGAGGAGAGAGAAATTCTGATCACGAATGCTCTGCGCTGCTTCAATGGCCTGCTGCGCGATGGAGGTGCCCCGCACCCGATCCCCCGAGGCCTCCGTCGCCTCCTCGCCATTGATCAAGGTCCTGCTCAGCGCCGCGAGAAAAATAGTGAAGAGCGCGATCCCCAAGATCACATCCAGAAGCAGAGTACCTGGCCGGGACCGGGAAGGGGGAAAGAGGAGCTTCACGGAGGATATGATACAAAATCACAATGTATTCTTCAAAGCGGAGATTTGTCTTCTTTCGCTTCGAGTTTTTCACCAACTTTTTCAACGAGCAGAGATGTGAATCGAGGTACACTTGTCCTGTTGGCAAGAGTTTTCTCACGCATGAAGAAAAACCGTACCCACAGCAGCAGCAGGTCTTTCCCCGCCCCCAAGACGGTTCCGAAAGCCGCGCCTCGAGCTTTTCCCGCTCTCCGCAATTCCTGAGCGATGTCGACATATCCAATGCGGTAGCCTCTCTTTGCGGCCAGAATCAGGCGCTCGGCCTCCACGAATACGCTTCGCGATCGAACCGGCACCGACCGGACCACTGAGGATCGTATGCATTTTACGCTGCCCGCGTCATACAGGTTCACACCAAAAAGAAAACGAGGAAGCAATTCATAGAGAGCCGATAGAACACGGCGATAGAGCGTGTATCTCTTGATGCGTCGACGACAGATGATGATATCATACCGATCAAGGAGTGGAAGGCATTCCGGCAGAATCTCGGGCGGAAACTCCCCGTCGGCCGGTACGAGAAAGACAATGTCCTTTGTCGCTCGTCGATAGAGTTCCTCGAAGGTGTCGGCAATGCCGCGGTTTGTCGCATGCCGAAACAAACGGACATGCTCGGGATCTTCGCGCTGAATACACTCCATCTCGGTCGAAGTGCTGTCCGTGCTGCCATCGTCGAGAATGAGCACCTCGTAGTCGTTGACGATTTCCCGCAGAATCTTCAGACACCGACTGACTGTTGAAGAGATTGAGTCCTCCTCGTTATAGGCGGGAACGACCAGAGAAACGGAGCACTCGTGTATCATGCGGAGAAACGGAGGATGTCTGTTAGACACGTTGCGACGTGGGCGATTTGTTCATCGATCAATTCCGGAAAGATCGGCAAGGAGAGAACTTCCGATGCAAGTTTCTCCGAAGTAGGAAAATCCCCTGGATGATACGCAAGATGTTCATACGCTCGCTGCAGATGCAACGGAATTGGGTAGTGAATGCCCGTACCAATGCTTTGTGAGGACAGTGCTTCCCTGATCCGGTCACGCTGAGGCACTCGTACGACGAAAAGATGGTACACAGCTTCATTGTGAGGTGACACTTCAATGAACCGCATGCCGGGACAATCTGCGAGCAATGATCGGTAGAGAGCTGCGTGCGATCGCCGCCGCTCGTTCCAGGCATCCAAGCGTTTGAGTTTAACAAGGAGCGCAGCGGCTTGCAAACTATCCATACGTTCATTGCGTCCGACCGTCTCATGAATATATTGTACTGATGAGCCGTGATCGCGCAGCATGCGAACGCGAGTGGCAATGTCCGGATCATTGGTTGTCACAGCTCCTGCTTCGCCGAAAGCGCCCAGATTCTTACCCGGGTAAAAACTGAATGCGCCGCCATCCGCCAGTCCTCCCGCCCTGCGATTGTGATAGCGGGCTCCATGCGCCTGGGCGCAGTCCTCGATGACGATCAACCGGTGGCTTTTGGCAATGGCTGTTATGGCGTCCACATCGGCGATTTGGCCGTACAGATGCACGGGAAGAATAGCGCGCGTCTTTTCAGATATGGCCTTCTCGATGAGCGATGGCTGCATGAGTCCCGACTCCGCTCGCACGTCAACGAAGACGGGCCTGGCTCCCGTGAGCGATACTGCCTCCGCCGTCGCAAAAAAAGTATGCGAGACCGTGATCACTTCGTCTCCGGCACCAATATTGTATGCTCGGAGCAGAAGCTCCAATGCAGCAGTGCCGGAGCCGACTCCGACGCAATGCCGCACGTCGCAGTACTCAGCGAATGCAGCCTCGAAGGCCTGAACTGGGGGCCCGCCCGAGAACGCACACGAGGAAAAAATGCCACGGAATGCCTCATCGATATCGCCACGAATCGATGCGTACTGAACTGAGAGATCGAGAAAGGGGACGTTCATGGCAGGATGCGGATCATGCGGGCGGGATTTCCGGCCACGACAGCTCGCGGGGGCACATCTTCCGTAACGGTGGAGCCAGCGCCAATGAGAGAATCCTCGCCGATAGTGATACCGGGCAGAATTGTAGTCCCCGATCCGATGGAAGCCCCTCTCTTCACGAGAGTTCTATGAAGCTGCCAATCGTGTTCTGTTCTCAGGGAACCATCTTCATTGATCGCCCGCGGGAAACGGTCGTTGGTGAAGATCACTCCATGTCCGATGAAGCAACCGTCTTCAATGGTAACGCCTTCGCAAAGAAAGGCGTGGCTTTGTATCTTGCATTTCTTGCCGATCACGACTCCCTTCTGAATCTCTACGAACGTCCCAATACGAGAAGAGTCTCCGACTTCACAGTCATAGAGATTCACGAAATCGCGGATGACGACATCTGTGCCGAGAATCACATTCTTTATGCAACGAGTCATCGTGACAGAGGAACAAAGGCTCCGTTCTGTGCCATAGACATTTCTGCTGCTTCCAGTATCCGAATGACGGCAAGCCCACTCTCTCCGTCGGAGAGCGGAGTCACACCCATTTGAATGCAATTGAGGAAATGACTGATTTCCCTCTCCAGTGCCTCTCGTCTGTCGAGAGCGGGTATGAGAACATCTCCCGCGCGGTAGATGGGATTGAAGGCAGTCACCGATTCTCCAGATTCCTTCAGCGAGACTCCTTTATCGTAGATCCTCACTTTCTCCGTCGGCTCCACGTCGTCATAGACGATCATCTTCCGACTGCCTCCTATGAGCGTGAGACGGATTTTAACGGGTGAGATCCAGCTCACGTGAATATGCGCATGGAAGCCGCTTTCATAGCGAATGGTCACGGTTGCAATCTCTTTCTTTTCTGCTCCTATATGCACCTGGCCGAATGCCTGAACAGCAGTTGGTCGCTCGTCAACAAGGTACAGAAAAATGGAAAGATCATGGGGGGCAAGATCCCAGAGGACGCTGGCATCTCCTTGAAGCAAGCCGAGATTGAACCGGACCGAATCAATGTAGTACAAGTCACCCAGTTCTCCATTTTCAATGAGAGAGCGTATCTTCTGAACTGAACTCGTGTAGATGAATGTATGCCCGACCATCAAGATGCGCTTCCGGGCCCGCGCGAGCCCAATGAGCGCTTGCGCTTCGATGCTCGTCATCGCCATCGGCTTTTCAACAAGCACGTGCTTGCCAATCTCCAATGCCTTCCTGGCAAGTGCGAAATGCGTGGAGGGAGGCGTTGCAATTGCCACTGCGTCAATCCGGGGATCATGAAGGATGGATATGGCATCAGAAACGCATTGAATCGATGGATAGTGAAGATGAACTTGCGCGAGTTTTTGTTCATCCACATCTGCGACAGCAGCAACTTCTGCATCCAGTCTCGCATGGAAGTTCCGTACGAGATTCGGCCCCCAATATCCGTACCCAATCACGCCGATGCGCAGAGGGGAATGCCGCATGAAATCAACATATCGCAGAGAGAGCTACCTGACAATCGAAGCCGCGAGTGAATCCACTTCGGCAAGAGTAGAGAGTCTCCCGGCACTGCTGCACCTCTCGTTTGGCAATAGAATTCTGAACTATGATAGAATGCGATTCTCTTTTCAAACAAATGGATATGGACTCTCGTCGCATGATGGTGATGTATCGCTCCATCGACATCGTTTCCATTCTGATTGCAGTCGCGTGGTTCTTGTTCAACGTCACACTGCCGGATATGTTCAATGGCAGGCTCTGCTGCGATTCAGTTGGATACATTGCTATCGCAAAAAAGCTCACGTCCATTCAAGATGTACTGACCAATTACGGGGGGCGCACGCTCGGGTACCCTTTGTTTCTGAAGGCAAATTTTTTGATGACGGACTGGCTGCCAGCAGGCCAGCTCTTTGATGGCGTGACTCTCTCCCTCGTCACCGCGCTATTCTTGCACTTGTGCTCATCATTTTTTTTGTACCACTCAGTGCAAACAGTAGGATTCAAGGTGCACCGGGCGGCACTCTGGCTGCTCATCATTCATCCCGGCCTCGTTTCACACGCTGCTCTTCCACTTACCGATGGCTTCGCCACAACACTTTTCATGTTCGCAGCCGGATGCATGCTGCGCGCGTACTCAGGGTGGCATTGGAAGAACGTGGCGTGGGCTGCGGGCACAGGAGCACTGCTCGGCTGGATCGTGCTCACGCGCCCCGGGCATCTCCCCGCTGCATCCCTGACGATTGTGCTATGGATGGCTATCGCTTTCTCTTCGAGTGTTCGCATCCGTCACTGGCGTCCTCTTCTCATGCCGCTGTTCTGCGCTCTCCTCTTCACAGCGGCGCTTCTGCCGCGCTCTATGGAGTGTGCCAAGCTTGACCATCGCATATGCCTCTACACCAAACGAGAGCGCGATGCAGAACTGCGATACATACTGCACAACCGCAATGGCGCACGTACGTATTCCGTCCTCCGTTGGAACGAACATCATCAAGGAGAGAGCTGGATGAACACAGTCGATGATTCACTCTTCCTGGATCATTTTCAGTGCTTGTCCGTACCCAAAAACGTCGACGCATTGCAGGGTGTCCTTTCCTGTTATTGGTCACGGCTTCCTCTGCTACCCTTTCTCTTCCTCAAGAAAACCATCGCTCTCTTCGACAATTTGCACCTCAATACTTATGCAGCATACATCACAACTCCGGTTCAAAGATATTACAACCGGCTCTTTGGTTTCCTTGGATTCGCCGGCTTCTGCCTCATGCTCCGGGTCGCTGTCGCTTCGCTTCCACGACGACAGTGGCGCTCAGTGCGTTGGCTCCTCCCGGTGCTCTATACCTTTCTGTACTTTTCCTTCAGTCTTCTGGTTCATACCGAGGTGAGGTTCGGATTCCCGCTCGTGCCGATGTCCTTCCTCTTCCTTGTATCTTCTATAGAAGAGTTCTGTACAGAGAAAAAATTCAAGGTACTGATTGTCTTCCTGTTATTCCTCGCAACAGTTTTCTTTTTGCAGGTATACATCTGGGATCTTTCCGATCCACTGCTCACTACCAACGTGGGTTCGCTGCAGGATGTTAGGTCTTGAAGCAAACCACCTCGGCGTAGCGATTCACCAACTTGGAAAGGTCAAGGTGAAACAGCGTCCCAATGCTCTCTCACCGTACAAAATGGTGGCCCAGGCCAGAGTCGAACTGGCTACGCCTGCCTCTTCAGGGCAGCGCTCTACCGATGAGCTACCGGGCCACTCTGCAATGATACAATGAACAACGCGTCTGGTGGAGAAATAGTATCGAATTGGAAAACTTTCCTTTCTGAGATGGATCAATTGGCTGCAATGCTCAAGGGAACAATCAGGAACGTCGAGAGCCTGATCTGCGCGTGAAAGCGGTCTACCCTGGTGAAATAAAAACGCCGATGACAATGGCCGGTTTTGCTTCCGAAGAAGAGTATGACAGACAGGCTCTCGCAAACTGGGGTGTCGTCAGTACTGCAGATGATGTTGCAGACAGAATTATGCTGCTACTGGGGAGTGACGCTGACAATCTTGTGTGGCACCCAGAACGAAAAGAATATGTCTTTGAGTGACCGTCTGCTGACCTTAGAAAAAGATTGGGAACACTGATCAATTCAAAATAACATCTGCTTTAGTCAGTTGCTCTGGTTCTTTACTACCGAAGACGAGGTGATATTCACCTTGAGCATTTGCAATATTGAAAAAGGCATAGCCGGCTTGCTGCGAAATGGGAGAAAAATCTCCGACTCTTGCTCCCTGAATATCTTGATATATCCACATGTCACCAACTATTGATTGAGGCAGTCTTATCTTTATGGGCAAATTGGCAATTGTGTAATCGGAGATTACTTCCAATAAATATACTGAGTCGAAACCGATTTCAGGATTTGGAGTGTTAATCTCAAATGATTTCAGTTCAACTTGGGCCTTGGGAAGATCTAGCTTGTTCACGGTATTATTATTTCCGGCGATGTTTACTGAATCAGGAGAGTCAATCACTTTTACCAAGTTTAAATTTCCATCCTTTGATTTGAAGAAAGTGTATTCAACGAATAAGCCTATCAGCACAATAGCAAGAGGTATCAAAAAGACTGTGATGACTGCTTTCCAAGGATGCTGCTTGGTGACTTCAACAATTTTGCTGACCGAAAATTTTGCCCCAACAACCTTCGTGCCTTTCGCACGAGTCTTGATAAGTGGCCTACCAGTGCCGTTGTCTATGTACTCGCAATTTTCCATTCGAAAATTCTCCCCTCCAGGTTCAACATTAATACTCAACTTCTACAGTTGTAAAAATGAGATGGCCACCTGAAGCCAACAATCAGGGCATGACGCAGAGCGTGGCACCAGGAAATCTACCATTCGGCATCACACTGGGCGGAGACGCAACTCCTACGGCCTGGAAGATTTTTC
>JACOTD010000069.1 GCA_016178535.1 Candidatus Peregrinibacteria bacterium | reverse complement strand
GCTTCCTGCGTTCTCTCTCTCCACTGTCATTGCAGAAGTAACGCGGTGGCGAACGGAGGGGAGATCGCTGTTTGAGAAGCAACTGCAGGGAATCCTCGCCAGAGCGCCACCGGGCTAGGCGTGGGAATCGGGAATTACGGGACCCCAAATGGAGTGGCAGTGGTAGGGTCACAAGAAAGCCGATTCTTCCAGACAATCAAACCAAGCAACAACTGATGACGGGGACGACGATCGACACTTCGTGAACAGTCACTTCTGCTACAGTGGCACCGTATGCCCGCCTCCTCCCTCGATCAGCTCGTCTCACTCTGCAAGCGGCGCGGATTCGTGTTCCCGGGATCCGAAATCTACGGCGGCCTCGCGAACACGTGGGATTACGGGCCCTTGGGGGTGGAATTGAAGAATGCGCTGCGGGACTGGTGGTGGGAACGCTTCGTGCGGAGGAGATCGGACATGGTGGGCATCGATGCCTCGATCATGATGAACCCGAAGGTGTGGGAGGCGAGCGGGCACGTGGCGAACTTCCACGACGCGATGATCGATTGCAAGAACTGCAAGGTGCGCTTCCGGGCGGATCACTTGATCCAGGACGCATGCCCGGACATGAACGTCGAAGGGCAGTCTCCGGCAGCGCTCACGAGCATCATCCAGGAGAAGCAGATTCCCTGCCCACGCTGCGGGATGAAAGGGACCTTCACGGAGGCGAGGAAATTCAATTTGCTCTTCCGGACGGATCTCGGCGTCGTGGAAGGGGAAGAGCAGCACTCCGTTTACTTGCGCGGCGAAATCGCGCAGGCGATGTTCGTGAATTTCAAGAGTGTGCTCAATACGACCCGCAAACGTCTCCCGTTCGGCATCGCATCGGTCGGCAAGGCCTTCCGGAACGAGATCACGCCGGGGAACTTCGTCTACCGCACGCTCGAATTCGACCTGATGGAATTCGAGTACTTCATACGGCCCAAGACGTGGGAGCAGACATTCGGCTACTGGCTCGCGGAGCAGAAGTCGTGGGCCGCCGAGATCGGATTCGCCCCCGAGCGCCTGCGCGTGCGGGAGCACACGAAGGAGGAACTCGCGCACTACTCCAAGCGAACGGTCGACCTGGAGTATCGCACACCCTTCGGTTGGAAGGAGATGTTCGGCCTCGCCTACCGCACGGATTTCGACCTCAAGAACCACAGCAAGCACTCCGGCGAGGAACTCCTCTACACCGATCCCGACACGAACGAGAAGCTGACGCCGCACGTGATCGAGCCGACGTTCGGCCTCTCCCGACTGACTCTCATGACGCTGCTCGAAGCGTACGACGAAGAGAAGCTGGAGAATGACTCCCGGACCGTCCTCCATCTGCATCCGCGCATCGCTCCCATCCAAGTCGCAATCCTCCCACTCAGCAAGAAAGAAAACCTCGTCAACAAGGCACAAGAACTGTACAAAAAATTATTGCACGAGACCGGCCTCCGCCTCGATTTCGACGTGACAGGATCGATCGGCAAGCGCTACCGTCGGCAGGATGAAATCGGGACGCCGCAGTGCATTACGGTCGACTTCGGGACAATGGGGGAAGATGCGAAACAAGGAGAGAAGGACACGGTGACGATCCGGGATCGGGATACCTTGAAGCAGGAGAGAATGGGTATCGCTGCACTCTTGAGCAAGTTATCCGACTACGATCATTTCTTCTTGCGCAATTGTTCATGATTGACAACCTCGAGCAGATGAACTTCCTTCCGTTCTTCGTCAATCGCGTAGAGAAGAAGTTCATCATAACCAAGGTGGAGTTCCCTGATGCCTTGCATGTTTCCTTTGAGTGCATGATCGCGCCACTCTTCTCGCAAGACGAACCTCGCAGGAGCGTTGAGAACGGCAAGGAGAAGGGAAACTTCCTTTGCAGAACTCACCACGTCTTGCCGTCCTGCTCTCTTCCTTATCTGCATTGCTTTCAGAAACTTCTTTGATGGAAGCACTTCGTATGTCACCGTTCGAGTATGGAATCAAACAGCTCTTTGACCGATCCGAATCTCTTGAGTTTTCCTTCTCTCGACAGTCTCTTCATTTCTCTGGCTTCTCGTTGGATCATCTCGGCATAGACCTTCGGATAATGAGTCATTTCAACCTTTCTTTCGCCCACTGCGAATGATTGAAAGAGAAACGTGGCGACGTCGGTGAAGGTGAGACCCTCCTTCTTCGCGCGCTTCATGACCGCTCTCTTGAGCTTGGGATCGAGCCGGACGGTCGTGGCGTGGTGAGGCATACATTGAAGAGGAACGGCTTCAGTATAGCAAACTGCTATACAATGGCAAGAAGAAGGGGGTCTGACGATCCGCGATGAGAATGGACTCAACATTGGAAATACTGTTGCGCTTCTCGGAGAATCCACTGAGGATCCTCGCCGCCGATGACTCTTCCAGCGCGCGACCGCACGTGCCTGGCCACGAGATCCCGGAGCGCCGTTTCCGTCCCGGACGGAAAGCACAGAGAAATTTTTTCCGGCCATTCAGAGTTTCCGTCTGAGTCGTACGAGATCTTCTTATACGAGACATCGACGATGCCTTGAGTCTTGCGCAGATTGAAGCTCCCGGCAGACAGCCATCGTCTATCAGAGTATTTCACAAGGGATTGTAAACTGTCACGCCAGCCGCAGAACTCGTGTGAAAGGCGTGCATCGCTGATCTCAGAATCGACCCTCGCGAGTTTTTCATAAGCAGCTCCGATGCGACCGGTTTGGAGCATTTTCTCTCCCGCAAGCTTTTCCTCGGATGGGTCATTGCGACGGAAACCGTCCAACATTCGTACGATCTGCTCATGCACGACGTACGACAAATTATAGATCTGCAGGAGATGAAGAGCTCTCCCAACATGTCTGGATGCAAGCTCCGGCTGCTCACCCGGCCTCAAAAGATCATGAACATCCCATCTGGTCTTATGGACGGACTTGAGAGCCTCCTCCTTCAGCTCATTCAGAGGCATCTTCGAGTCGAGCGCAGCGCGAAAAGCATCCGTTTCCTTCAGTATTTTTCGACGGGGCTGCAAACCGATATCCCTCTTCAGGTGCTTCAAGAGAGAGGGTGACAGTTGCTGCTGTTCAGTCTGATCGAGAAAAGAAACAAAAGGCTCCATAGTGGTTAATGTAATGAATTTAGAAAAATTGTCAATATCGTTTAACCTTGCCGATTTCGACGCGGCAATGAAAACTGTGGCTACGAGACGACCACGTACCACTCCGACCGATCACTGCGGTCCTGCGGATTGTCCCCTTCGATACACTCTCGCTTCGCTCGAGCCACTCAGGGTGACAATCCTATCCTCCGCCCCAGGCGAAGAGACGTCGAGAGGAAGCCTAAGGATGTTCTCCATCGATTCTCTGATTCATGTTCTCACGATCAGAGCAATGAAGGAATTTTCAATTGTCCATGATCAATTTTCAATTCTTTATGCCCATTCCCTCCGAAAAAGAACTCCTGGAGAACGCCGTGCACTTCGGCCACCGCAAGGAGAAGTGGAACCCTAAGATGACGTCCTATCTCTACGGCGTGCGCAAAGGCATCCACATCTTCGATCTCGCGCAGACGAAGAAGCACCTGGAAGACGTCTGCGCTGCGCTCAAGAAGTTGCAGATCGAGGGGAAGACGATCCTCTTCGTCTCCACCAAGCAACAGAGCATTCCCGTGATCGAGCGCCTCGCGACCTCGCTCAACCAGCCAATGGTCACGAAGAAGTGGATCGCGGGGCTGCTCACGAACTGGACCACGATCAAACGACGATTGAAGTACTACCTCGATCTCCAGAGATCGTTCCAGACGGGCGAAGTGGAGAAGTACACGAAGAAGGAGCAGACGGAGCTGCGCAAGAAACTCGCGAAGCTCGATATCGCGCTTGCGGGCGTCTCGAAGATGACGGGGCTGCCGGATGCCGTGTTCGTGGTGGATGCGGTGCGCGATCGGGTGGCGGTTCTGGAAGCCGCGAAGCTCAAGATCCCCCTCTACGGCATCTGCGACAGCAATGCCGATCCCGACACCTTCACGACATTCATTCCCGCGAATGACGACGCGGTGAAATCCATCACGATCATCCTCGCGACGATCGGCGCGGAACTCCGTGAGGGAAAAGCTCATGCGGAGAAGCACGAATCCGAAATGCTCCCCTCGAGCATCGCCTAACTCATCTCACTGTCCACTTTCCACTCTCCCCATGTCTGCCGTCACCGCCTCCGCCGTCGCACAGCTGCGCGCGCGCACGGGCGTTTCCATCCTCGCCTGCAAACAAGCGCTCGACGAAGCCGGAGGCGATGAGGAGAAGGCGATCGAGATCCTCCGCAAACGCGGCATCGCGCAGGCGGTGAAGAAGGCGGACCGGGAGCAGACGGAAGGCGCGCTCTTCGTCGCGCAGAACCCGACGACCGCCGCCATCGTCCAGCTCAAGTGCGAAACGGACTTCGTCGCGCGAAGCGACGACTTCCTTGCGCTGGGGAAGGAGATCGCCGAATACCTCCTCCAGAACGGACTCGCGAAGGCGCAGGAAATGCTCGCGAAGCGCCTCCCGGAAGCGATCCAGAAGCTCGGCGAGAACATCTCGGTGGGCGAGATGCAGGAAATCCAGGCGCCGGTGACCGGGAGCTACGTCCACAGCAACCGCAAGATCGCCGTGGTCGTCGGGTTGGATCCCAAAGGAGACCCGACAAAGGCGAAGGATGTCGCCATGCACGCGGCGGCGATGAATCCGCTCTACGTGCACCCCGACGATGTCCCCGCAGAAGCGATCGCCAAGGAGCGCGAGATCTGGACGGCGCAGATGAAGGACGAGAAGAAACCCGCGGCAATCCTCGAGAAGATCATGACGGGCAAAGAGCGAAAGTTCCGCGAAGAGAACGCGCTCGTCAAACAAGCGTTCGTCAAAGATCCGACAATGACGATCGAGAAGTACCTGAATGGAGCGGCGGTCACCACATATGTACGAGTGACGATTTGATGAATTGATAATTGAAAATGGAAAATTGATAATTTTGGGAGTCATTCTGAATCCGGAGAATGGATGACGTTTTATTTTCTCCATCTCTCGATTCTCTGTCGCTTCCAAAATTTTCAATGATCAATTTTCCATTTTCACAACTTGCCCCACGGCCCCTCGATCTCATCGAGCGGAATATCCTCGATGGTTTTTTCGATCTTCACCTTGGGCCGAAACCGCGCGAGGAACGTCGCGATCTTGCTTCGCGAAAGGAGCACCAAGAGAATCACAAGACCGCCTGTCGCTCCCGCGCCGACGAGGATGACCGTCGATGAAGGTCCGCTGCTCGAAGTGTGAACGACCACCGGTGCGGCGATGCGCTTGCAATCGAGCCCGCAGCTGGGACCGCCGTCGCACTCTTCGCCCTTGTCCACGACCCCATCGCCGCAGCGGGGAAGCACGCAATTGGTGCGGCAGGCATCCGGCGTGCGATCGGCATTCTGCGGTCCTTCATCGCACTGTTCCCCCGATTGTCTGATGCCATCGCCGCAGCGAGGCAATGTGCAGGTGTTGGTGCACACGTCATTGTTGTTCTTGTTTCCGTCATCGCACTCCTCGCCATTGTCGAGAACTCCGTCACCGCAACGGGGAAGGCTGCAATTGGTGCGACAGGCATTGGGCGTGGTATCCGAATTCCTGGGGCCGTCATCGCACTGTTCGCCCACTTGGATGATGCCGTCGCCGCAACGGGGGAGTTGACAGGTGTTCGTGCAAGCGTCGTTCGTGACCGTGTTGCCGTCGTCGCATTCTTCGCTGCGATCGAGGACGCCGTCGCCGCACCGCGGGAGG
>JACOTD010000017.1 GCA_016178535.1 Candidatus Peregrinibacteria bacterium | reverse complement strand
TGCTCCCCGCCATGGATGTCCTTGATCTGCGTCGTGGAGACCCGTCCGTTCGAAACGAGCGAGAGCTCCGTGTCTCCCGTCACGCACTGCCCCACGACGTGGAGCTGCTGCACCGGCGCGTTCGTCCCCACCCCGAAGTTCCCGAGGATGTACCCCCCGCTCTGCACGAAGAGGTTGTTGCCCGACATGCTCTTCGTGAACGCCCCCGATCCGTACACCGTCAGCCTCCCCTTACTCACCCAGCTCAACGTTCCTCCCATCACCGTGTTCCCAAGCAGATTGCTGATTCCCCCCACCTTCACCATTGTGAGTGCCGATCCTGACACGGTCCCCGCCACACTCAGCGTCGCCCCCGGCGTCACCGTCCCAATCCCCACATTCCCCGCGGAATCGATGCGTATGCGCTCAGCTCCGCCTGTCGCAAACCCAAGCGTATTCGCTCTGATCCAGTAGAGACCGGTGTCGCTGTCATTGTTGAACGTGAACCCCGGCGCGCTCGCGCTCCCGATGCCCGCACTGAGCGTCGAGCCGCTGATCGTCCCCACCACATCCAGCTTCGCGAGTCCTGCAGAGCTCTTCCCGATGCTCGTGTTCCCCAATCTTCCTTTGGTCGTGGTTCCTCCGAGGCTGAGGTTGCCGAGGCTGTAACTCAGACCGCCTGGATTCAGCAACGTGAGCGCAGATCCGGAGATCGTCCCCACCACATCCAACGCCGTCAGCGCCCCCGTCTTCCCAATCGCCAATCTCCCCCTCACATACCCACCCGATTGAACGAGGATCGTATTCCCCGACATCGATCCCGTGAACGCCCCCGACCCGACGACAACGAGCTTCGCCTTCGGACTCGCCGTCCCAATCCCCAACTGACTCGTCGTCGTGTTCCAGAAGAACTGCGCATTGCTCTGGCTCAACGCTCCATTGCTTCCCGCGAACACCACAGACCCCTGGGTCAACCCTGTCACGTTCAACGCAGTGACGTTCAGCGCTGATCCCGAGATCGTTCCCTGCACTTCCAATGCCGTCCGAGCCGTCGTCCTCCCAATCCCCAGATTCCCCAGCACGTATCCTCCGCTCTGGAACGTCAGGGTATTTCCCGACAAGTTCTTCGTGAAGGCTCCACTGCCGTACACCGTCAGTCTCCCCTTGCTCACTGAGCTCAACGTTCCCCCCATCACCGTGTTCCCGAGGACATTGTTGATGCCGCCGGGGTTCAGCAATGTGAGCGCGGAGCCGGAGATCGTTCCCACCACATCCAACGCCGTCAGCGCCCCCGTCTTCCCGATCGCAAGCCTCCCCAGCACATACCCTCCGCTCTGAATCAACACGGTGTTCCCCGAGAGCGACTTGGTGAACGCTCCGGAGCCGTAGACGGTGAATCGTCCTTTCGATGTCGTTGCCCCGAGGCTCAGGTTCCCGCGAATGGAGTTCAGGAGTCCCGTATCCACCATCGTGAGAGCGGCGCCGGAGAGTGTGCCCGTGAACGCGCCCGAACCGATCACAGTGAGCTTCGCCTTCGGCGTCGACGTCCCGAGTCCCAGTTGATTCGCGGTGGTGTTCCAGAAGAATTGACTGTTGCTCTGCGTGAAGGCTCCGTTGCTGCCTGCGAACACCAGCGATCCCGGCGTGAAGCTCGAAATCGTGAGCGATGAGCCGGAGATCGCGCCCACCACGTCCAGCTTCGCCTGCGCCGTGAGCTTCCCGATGCCGAGGTTCCCCAGGAAGGACGAGTTGCCGTTCATGATCGTGAGTGCCGCGCCGCTGAGGGTTCCCGCCACGTTCACGCCGCTCTTGAAGCGCGCCGTCTTCTCCGTCACGAGGGTCCCCGAAGTGGAGATGCCTGTCGCAGCGTGGATCGTCGAGCCCGAGATCGCGCCGATCACTTCGAGCTTCGTCTTCGGACTCGTGATTCCGATGCCGACCCGATGATTCGTCACATCCACCGCGAAGGTGCCGTTGTCGATGGTCACCGCGCCTCCGTTGAACGTCGCGGTCCCGTTGACGACGAGCGCCGAGCCGCTGATCGTCCCCACCACGTCCAGTGCCGTCAGAGCGCCGACCTTCCCCACGGCCAGGCGGCCCGTGAAGGCGCCGCTCCCCTGCACTTGGAATGTGACGGATGGCGTGACCGTCCCGATGCCCACACGATCCGAGATCGTCGCGAGCCGCACGACGGTGCCGTCATCGATCCATCCTCCGGCTGCGGGATCCGGGGCTCATCCACTTCGTCGTTCCGCCGGAAGCCGTGAGCACGTAGCCTGCCGCGCCCACGCTCAGCTTGGAGAGGTTGCCGTTCGCATTCCCCACGAGCAGGTCGCCCGTGCTGTAGGTGGCGAATCCCGTCCCGCCGCGATCTCTGGCGAGGATGCCCTTCGTCGCCTGATTGATGTCGAGCACACCGCCCCCGGTGTCATTCTGGTGATCGTGCGGGGCTGCGCTCTGTGTCGTGTTGCGTTCCCCCCCGCCGTACTCGCGAGGCTGTCCCTCGGGGATCGGGCGGCGGCCGCCGGTATCCGTCTGGTTTGCACCCCCACCCACCCTCAAGCCCGGGAAGTTCCGCCACACGATCGTTCCCCCCTCGAACATCAAGATCTGTCCATTGCGGCCCAGCCCCAGGAGATCGGTGAGAGACGTGAGGGTCTTGGGGAGAATCCCCCTGGGCATGAACTGCGTGGCAGACGAGCGGAAGGTCACCGCGGGTATTCTCGGGTGGAGCCGGACGAGCCGACGCTCCTCACGCCGATCGAGCATTGCCGTCACCGCGCGAGCGTGGACGAGCGTGCCGGAGGAGATGACCACCGTGTCGCGCCGCGTGAAGAGCGGGGCGACCGCTCCGGGGAGGACGGAAGCCACTGTGCGAGTGACGGTTCCAGCTCTCCAGGGATGCCCGCCCACGAACGAACGGCCGTTCGCGGGGATGATGTCCACCCGATTGCCGTTCAGGAACTGGAGGGATGCCGTGAGGTTCTCCGTCGAGCCCGCGATGCCCAGCGTCACGATGATGCCCAATCCCAGGAGCGCCGCGAAGCGCGCGGTTTTCCGGGTCATCATCGCGTGCGTGCCCGTACGCAGCGACGCGAGCGCGTCGCGTGCGCGCATTCCCCGTGCGCGTCGCGCCCACGCGCGCATGAGGCGCTCCGCAGAGGCGTTCCTCACCAACCGCTTCGCGATGGGCACGATCTGCTCCGCGGCGGGGACCACCTTCCGGTCGGATTCCACGAGTGCGCTTCTGTAGCTCGAGATGTACCGCTCCACCTGGGCGCGCGAGTACCCGGACTCTTGCTGCAGGAACAGGCGGATCGCCCCCTTCTCCTCGCGGGTCAGCTGCTGGTACTGGACCTCGGTGAGGACCGTGTTGATCCAGAGAATTTTTTCCTCCTTGCCCGTGCCCGGAGCGTGCAGGTGCTCCGGCAGTCGTGCGAGGAGAGTTCGTATCACCTCGGACTCACTCGGTTTGTGTGGTTGGGGAGGCATTGGGTGTGCGTGTTTTTTCGGCCGTGAGGCTCAGGCTCACGATGTCCAAAAATCAGCTAATTATAGCAGAAAACGGCATGAGCCTACAAGAGGGAAAACAGCGATTTTGACGATGAGCCCCGCCCATTGTAGAGTTCGTACCATGCACGTCAGCGAATACATCACCGTCCATCCGGAGATCTGCCACGGAAAGCCCTGTTTTAAGGGCACGCGTATCATGGTCTACCTGGTGCTTGAGATGTTGGAGAGCGGCGCGACGATCGCGGAGATCCAGGATGCGTACCCCGGGCTCACATCAGCGCACGTCAAAGCTTCCCTCGAATTCGCGGCTCGCGCCGTCGAGACGGGCCGCTACGATGCCGCACTCATGACCAGTCCCGCCCATGCGCTTCCTGCTTGACGAAAACATCCAAATGAATCCAGATGTGTCCCGCTGGAGAGTTGGACGAATCTCTCTCCTGAACTGACCCTTGCTTTCTGCTACTCTGCAATCGTGAGTGCTCTCACGCCTCTCTCGGCCCTCTGCCCACTTGACGGACGGTACATGCTGGATTCTCGCTGTTCCCCCCTCCTGGAGAGGCTCCGGAACTCGTTCAGTGAGGAGGCCCTCATCCGAGCTCGTCTGCGCATCGAAATCCTCTACTTCATCGCCCTTTCACGCGAGAAAGCCGTCAAGGAACTGCCCCAGGTGACCCCCGCGCAGGAGAAGACACTCATGGGCATCCTGAAAGGCTTCAAGACCACCGAAGCCCAGAAGATCAAGGAGATCGAGGAGGTCACCAGGCACGACGTGAAGGCGGTGGAGTACGAGCTCAAGGACCGTCTGGAGAAGGAACCCGCGCTTCGTGCGCATACCGCATTCCTCCACTTCGGGCTCACGAGTGAAGATGTGAATAATCTGGCATATGGCATTCTTGTCCATGATGCACTTTGTGGCTTGATAGTGCCGAATATCGAGGATCTTCTCTCCAGGCTCATGAGCCTGGCGATGAGCCTGAACGACGCCCCGCTCCTCAGCCTCACCCACGGCCAGCCGGCCACCCCCACGACCATGGGGAAGGAGCTTCGGGTCTTCGCCTCCCGACTCGAGCGGCAGCTCGGGATGCTCCGGGGGTTCCGGATGCAGGGGAAGCTCGGAGGGGCGGTCGGCACCCTCTCCGCCCACCGGGTCGCCTACCCTCGGGTGGACTGGGAAGGGTTCCGGCAACGCTTCGTCTCCGGTCTCGGCCTCATCCCCCTCGAGTACACGACCCAGATCAACCCCCACGACGACCTGGCCGAGCTCAGCCACCTCATGATCCGGATCAACACGATCCTCCTCGATATGAGCCGGGATCTGTGGCTCTACATCTCCCGAGGCATCTTCCGGCAGAAGGTCATCGCCGGGGAAGTGGGGTCCTCCACCATGCCGCACAAGATCAACCCCATCGATTTCGAGAACGCCGAGGGGAACTTGGGCCTCTCCACGGCGCTCTTCACGCACTTCGCCGAAAAGCTCCCGGTCTCCCGTCTCCAGAGGGATCTCAGCGATTCCACCGTCCAGCGCAGCCTTGGGGTCGCGTTTGGCTACCATGTCCTCGCCGTCCAGGCTCATGGCGGAGGGCTGAGTAAACTCACGTTGAACGCCAAAGCGGCAAATTCTGAGCTTCAGGCTCATCCGGAAGTTTGGTCTGAGGCCATACAAACGGTTCTCCGCAAGCACGGGGTGAAGGGCGCCTACGAGAAACTCAAAACCCTCACCCGTGGCGAAAAAGTCACGTGGGAGGGGATGCGCAGCTTCGTCCGAGGTTTGGCGATTGATACAGCCGATAAACAGGCGTTGATAAAGTTGCTGAAGAAGGGGGAGTGATGGGAGGGGCGGAAATGTTCTTTGAAGAGGAACGAGTGTTCGGTGGGTTTTGTATGTTGTTTCTGTTTGTTCCCTCACCCTAACCCTCTCCCCCTTCCATGGAACATTCTTCATGGCTCTCTCTTCATTCTCGTTTCTGTGAATGGGGGAGAGGGGATGTTAGTTGTTTGTTGTATGGAAGCAAAAACATAAACAAAAACATTCCCCTCTCCTCTCTCTGAAACTTCAAGAATATTTTCCCGTATGGAAGAACACGAAATGGAAGGAGGAGAGGGGATGAGGGGGTGAGGTCAAAACAGAAACACCGCACAAAACACCTTCAGCCCTCCCCTCAGCCAATCTTCATCACTGAGAACGTCGAGAAAACCCGCCGAATTCCCTCCAGACGTTCTCCCCCCGCCCAGAACGTCTTTTCACCCCTCCCCAAGCGCAAAACTCCCTGCCGCTCGTTTCATCTGCTCGCGATCCTCTCCACCCGTGAGAAGCGCAGGCGTGTGATGGCATCGTCCTTCCCCCCCTCCATCATGCCCCGCTCCCCATCCACCCGCCTTTCCATCGAAGAGCTCGAGCCGCGCCACCTTCTCTCTTCCACTGCATCCAATGCCTTTCTCCTGGAGCAGGCATCCCTCATCCATGATGAAGCTCTCACCTCTCTCCTCCAGCATGGAGATTTCCCCTCCGCCCTCCAGCGAATCGATCAGGATGTCTCTCTCGATCATGCTCGCGAGTCCCAAATCCAAGAGACCCTCGCCTCCCCCCCCACCCCCCTCCTCCAGGAGGAGCGCTCCTTCGACGGGAGCAGTGGCATGGAGATCAATCCCTCCATTCTCACCCCCACCCTGCGCAAGGGCTTCACCATCGATCTCCAGATCAAGCCCGATCGCATCTCAAACATCACCCTGGCTGCCCAGTACGATTCC
>JACOTD010000066.1 GCA_016178535.1 Candidatus Peregrinibacteria bacterium | reverse complement strand
GTGTCGAACGGAGGGGAGATCGCTGTTTGAGAAGCAACTGCAGGGAATCCTCGCCAGAGCGCCACCGGGCTAGGCGTTGGAATCGGGAATTACGAAGTTGTAGTCAGTGCCTGAGTACGAAATGTTGGTATTCGAATCCGCATCTGCAACGAATTCAAATACATGTGGATCATCAGTTTTGCGCATGATGTAGGCATACTTGATGTTCGGACTGCTAGCGCGAATCTCGTTCAATTTCGTGAACACTCTTTGATACGCATCGGTGCGCATGTCCCGCGCGATGTGAAGCTGTTTCAGATCATTCGCATCAAATGCGCGTGCTCCGGTGGCGGCAATTCCCATCAACTTGTTTCCGATTTCTTCCTTCAAGATATTCAGCGTGTAGAAGTACATCCCGCAGATGATGCCGACTATAGCGATGCAAATGATGATGAAGATCGCCATTCGTCTCGTACGCATGAATCGCCATAAACCCTTCAACGATCCGGGATGGAAGGCGCCGATGCGAATGCAGATCAGCACGGTGAAGAGACCGACGAAGCAGAGTAATGGCGCAAATACCTGCGAATTCAGTTCATCCAGTCTGCCTGCCTTCAGATCCACCGCCAACACGGCGACGCTCCGGCCACTGTCGTCTTTAATAGGCGCATAGCCGGACAAATATTTTCCCCACGAATCTTGATAAAAATTGGTTGCTACTGGTCCGTTGAATGCGGCAAATACTTCTTCATTCGGCGGGGGATAGGTCTGCCCCGGCCACTGCAACTTATCGCCGCCATCAGGCTCGATTTTCCCATTGCCATCAGCATCGGCGTCATTGGAAGGGTTGTTGTCAGTATTCGCATAGGGGTTCAGGGAATGAGAATCCGCCACGAATTCTATTCTGTGAGGATCGTGTGGAGATTTTCGGAAGATATAGACGAACACCAGATCCGGATTGTGCATCCGAATATCCTTCAATTGATTCACCACTTTCGCCCACTGAGGTTTCTTCCAATCCGCTTCTACGCGCAGCGCGTCCATGTCCGTGGCATCGAATTGATAGGAGCCCGTCGCCGCGATGGACTTCACCTGGTCCTGCATCCGATGCAGATTCAGGTTCTTCGTATACTGATAGAGAATGCCTGTTGCGACCGACGCAAGAAGGAAGCAGATGATGATGCTCCAGAGAATTTTCTTGATTTGCAGCATGTCGTAGACTTCTTTGACGAGCGACCGATTGAACGCCGCGAGACGGATGATGACGAAAAGAAGGAAAATGATGATGAAGAAATACACGGGTGCGATAATCTCATTCGTCAATTCGCCGACCTTCGATGCAAAAATATCGACACCGAGTACGGCGACAAAATGGTGTTGCGTGTCGAACACAGGAGCGTAGCCGGTCACGAACGTTCCCCATTGGTCTGTGTACGGTTGAGCATTTGCGGCTGGTGAAAGGTATTTCTTCTCCCGTAAGATATCCATGTCCGATACGTCGTATGTTTTCCCGGGTGCGATATCTTCATCCGCCGCATCAATAATTCCATCTCCGTTGTAGTCCTTCTTAAGATCAGGATTGATCGAATCTGCATCCGCGACGAATTCGAATGTATTCTTCTTCGCGGTCGGTCGGAGCACGTACATGTACTTCACCATCGGATTCTGCGAACGAATTTCATTGAGTTCCCCGATGATCTTGGCGTACTCGGGTTTGGTGATGTCAGCTCTCGTGTGAATTTGATTGATGTCATTTGCTTGTAATTGTAATGCTCCAGTCGCAGCGACAGACCGAACTTCCTCGCGAATTCTCTCGAGGTTCAGCCAGGCGGTATAACGGTAGAAGCCGAACGTCAGTCCAGCGGAGATCACCGCAAACACCCCAAAAATCACCAAACTCTTCCTGCTCAAGAAGAACTCCCGCACGGCCGAGAGCACTCTGGTCGTGAGGGAAACGACCGGAACGGAAGGCGCATCGGAAGCGAGCGCTTCCTTCTCCTTCTCGCTCTTGAGCGCATTCCTCCATACCTGCTCGAAGAGCGACCGCTCCACCGACGCCAATTCAGGATACCGGATGAGGCACGCTCTCTTCTCGCTGAAATTGAAGCAGGCCACGATGTCGCCCGCGATGATCTTCTCGAACGTGAAGGGGAATTCTTCCTTGGGCACCAGGATCGTCTGTCGGTACTCGAAGGGATCTCTGCTGCGGTAGCGCCTCCCGAGCGCCGTATCGTGCGCGAGAATGCGCGAGAAGACCCCGAGCCTCCTCCTCTCGCGGAAGTACTCCACGCGGAAGGCCCGCAGTGGATCATCCTCCGCCGTCGTGAGAACGGGGACGAACTGCAGCATCTCTTTGCCTTCACCCAGCAACCGCCGGTACGCCTTCTCGATGCCGCTCTCCCCGTCGTAGAACTCCATCTCCGGTCGCGTGCGATCCAACTGGAGCGTGCGGATGAAGGTCTCGAAGTTCTGGTGCTTGCGCTGGAGCATCTCCTTCTTCAAGCGCATGTCCTCCTGCATCCACTTCACGATCGCATCGAGCGGGGCGAGCGCGTAGCGATTCGTGTCATTCATCCACTCCCGGGTGATGATGTTCTTGCGCAGGAGCTTCTTCACCGCCTGGTCGAGGATCCCCGTACTCTTCCCCGTCTTGGCCGCGAGCTCCCGGATCGTCAATCCATCCTGCTCGAAGAGCCGCCGGATGATCAGCATCTCCGTGAGGGAGAAGCCCGCTTCCTGTAAATATGCCTCGATGCTGGACGGCAGGGGATTCAACGCAAACATGCACTCTATACCCTTCTAAAAAAAAGTAAAATTGATCGCTCGTAACCGCTCACTGACCTTGCAACCCAAATCGGCTTGACGGGATTCGGCCGGTTTTCCAAAAGTCATTCTACGGCTCTGTACGAAGAGATTGGGCGGTTCTGTGTTTTTTGCAACGCACAGCATGATCTTCTCCTGTGTT
>JACOTD010000071.1 GCA_016178535.1 Candidatus Peregrinibacteria bacterium | reverse complement strand
GAAAGCCCGGAACAACTACCAAACGAGCAAGACGAAGCGCGGCGCTGACCGTCGCTCCGTTCTCACCAGTGTCCTGACCTCACTCCAGCAGTCGCTTCCTGCGTTCTCTCTCTCCACTGTCATTGCAGAAGTAACGCGGTAGCGAACGGAGGGGAGATCGCTGTTTGAGAAGCAACTGCAGGGAATCCTCGCCAGAGCGCCACCGGGCTAGGCGTGGGAATCGGGAATTACCCCGCTCTCAGTTTTGCTAAAAATCAGTAAAAATAGTATAATGACAGGTTATGGTCTCATCCGATTCTTCCAGATCATGAATCTGCTCACGATCGTCCTCTCGGCCGGTGTGGCGGCGATCTTCCTGCGGGTGTGGACTGGTGCGAAGCGTGGACACGGAATCGATGGCGTGCCGCTCTCGGTCATCGAGCGGGAGCACCCGTTCCTCCCGAGCCCCGCACTCATCGTCACGATCGCCTTCCTCGCCGCTGGGATCTTCCTGCTCGACAGCTACGTGCACGGGGCCGAATGGCGCATCCTCCTGCAGAATGCCGATGTGCTGCTCATCATGGGGGGCGTGCTGGCCATCATCGGCTTCCTGAGTTTCCTCGGACTCCTGGGAATGCTCGGGTCGATCGTCCTGCTGATCCTCCTCATCGGCGGAGGCGTGAGTGCGTACCACTACCTGCAGGCAGAGACCTGGCGGGCGATCCTCGATGAGCGTTTCGTTGCCTCGGTGGTGATCTTCGTGCTCTTCGTGCTCATCGGTTCCCTCTTCCTGCTCTCGGACGCGCGGAGGAACCCGTCAGCGAACCGGTACCGGCTGTTCTCGATCTTCCTCGTTGGCACGGTGCTGACCTGGATCCTCATTGGCGTCGGCGTCTTGCTCTTCCATGGGGGGAGCAAGCAGGACCCGTTCCTCATGGCGCTTGCGATCATCTGCGTCGTCATCGCGTGGCGCTTCCTCTTCGGTCCCGAGAGCCCGCACATCCGCGCGATGCTCATCGCCACCTTCCTCTTCTGGTTCGAGTACTGGACGCTGCGGAGTCAACCACTCTCCGAAATCGGCGCCGCCGGCATTGCGGCGGCGATCGGCTTCGCGCCGGTCTTCGTCTTCTACGTCATCCTCTTGGCCTACCGTCGCCAGCGCTGGTGTCTGATCTTCCTCGCATTCTTCGGAGGCATGCTCTCCGTCGCTCCCAGTCTCTTCTACCAACTGCTTGCTCTCCAGGGAGTCCAGTTGAATTTCTTCCTGTTCACGCTGATGTTCCACTCCCTGCCGGATGCCACGAGCCTCTTCGTTCAGCGCGATACATTCCTCCATGTAAGCGGGTTGCAGACGGCGGCAGCCGGCAGCCTGATCACGTATTTGTTCGTCGGCGTCATCGAGGAGGGCAGCAAGTTCTGGGTGCTCCTCCACTGTCGCGATCAATCCGTGACCTCCGTCCGCGATTTCCTCCACCTCGCGATCATCATCTCCGTCGGCTTCGCGTTCGCGGAGAATATGACGAATCCTGAACTCTTCGTAGGCTTCGTGAAGCAATTCCTGCACGCTCCGGGCCAGTGGGGGGCAGGCGTCCTCGCGCTCAACATCGTGGGGCGTTCGGTCATTAGCCTGATGGTCCATGCACTCAGTACGGGGTTGCTCGGGTATTTCGTGGGCCGTGCGTTCATGGCATCTTCCCTCGGAGTCCAGCAGCGCGCTCATCCGATTCTCCAGCGGATTCATCGCGTGACGGATCTGAATGTGACGGTGATGGAGCGGAGCATCCGCATCGGAAAGGGATTCCTCTTCGGCGTCCTCGCGCACGGCCTCTTCGATTTCACGGTCTCCCTCATCGATCTCGTGAACAGGGATGTCGGCGCCGGAGGCATCAAGATTTCCGCCCTGCCGTCCTCGACCCAGGCCATCTTCTACGCTGTCTCGGGCATCACTGCCGTCTACGTCGTCGGGGGATTCTTCCTCCTCTTCCACCTGCTCAAGCGCAGCGAGCGGATGGGAGAGATCGCCGCCCTGTTCCGGGGAGCGTCGCCGGATCCAAACAAACTCGATGCCTATCTGCCGCCTGTCGGCGGGGTGACGGTGCAATCGTCGGCGACGTCCGACGCTGCGCCAGCGACGATGGCCGCGCAAGGGACGTGACGGGGGATGTGCGGAGACGTGGTTGCTTTACTTGCTTTCTTGTTATTGTCAAAATGGGGATGATTCGCTAGCATACAGCGGATGAATGAGTCTATTGACTCACCAGCTGATGCTGCGAGCAGTGTGGTTATTGCATTCCTCCCTTCTCGTGAAGGCAACGAGTTTGGCCTCGATCAGAACATTGGTTCTATCTTTGAACACAGCAAGGCAAGGTTGAGAGCATACCTTGAGGTCATTCACACACAGGTCGGCAACGTCTGTCGTCTGGATTGTAGAGCTCTCAATGTAGCTGGAATGAGTGTCCGAGATCTTATCCGCAGCATAGTTACGAATATTCCCGCCGACTCGCGGGGTTCCATTCAGAGCGAGTAATGTTTCACTGATGTATCGCTCTCATCTCTTCGACTCATTCGACAGGCTCAGACTCTTCGACCGTTACTCGGCCTTCACGGATCTTCAGTCCCTCAAAGATTTCAGTGTGCGTCCGCTGCGCAAGAGTCTCCGCGTCAACACGCTCAAAAGTTCCGTCGACGAGTTCCGAGTATGGGCGCAGAAGAAGGGATGGGCGTTGACTCCTGTGTTGTGGTGCAAGGAGGGATTCTTCATCGAGCGTGAGAATCGAGAGGAAGCTCTGGGGAAAGATCTCCTTCACCTCCTCGGCCACACGTACATGCAGGAGGCTGCGAGCATGTTGCCGGTTGTTCTTCTCGATCCCCAGCCGGGCGAGGCGGTGCTCGACATGTCTGCGGCACCGGGGAGCAAGACGACGCAGATTGTAGCCAAGATGTGCCCCCTCCCCCTAACCCCCTCCCCCTGTGGGGAGAGGGGGAGTCCACTCGGAGTTCTCGTCTGCAATGATGTCCAGGAAAAGCGCTTGTGGACGCTCAAGAATACACTCCATCGCTGCGGAGTCACCAATGCGATCGTCACGCGCAAGGTGGGCCAGTGGTTCGGCAAGCACATGACCGAGCGTTTCGATCGTGTCCTCATCGACGCGCCGTGCACTGCGCAGGGAACCTCGCGCAAGGATTCCGACGCGCTTCTCTACTGCTCCGCGGAGAACATCGGCAAAATGGCCAAGCTCCAGCGCGAACTCCTCGAGTCAGCAATCCACGCGGCCAAGGTCGGCGGCACCATCGTCTACTCCACGTGCACGCTGACTCCGGAGGAGAATGAGGAAGTGGCGCTCTCTCTCCTTTCGAAGTATCAGGATCAGGTGGAGGTTTTGGATCCAACGGAGAAGCGATTAGCGGTAAGCGGTAAGCGGTTGGCGACTCTGGAGCAGGGCGTTCAGGATTCGCTTCTTGTTCAGGATTTCTTGTTCCATTCCGCTCCTCACTCCTCGCCATCCGCTCATCGCTTCGTTCGTCTCTGGCCCCACACCTTCGACACCGAAGGCTTCTTCTGCGCCGTCCTCCGGAAGACCAAACCGACGCGGCCCGTCGAGCGGATGGAATTCATCCGGTTCCAGGAGGACGAAGTTCCCCTCGCGCGTTCCAGGGAACTCGGTGCGATCCTCGAGCGACAGTATGGGACATCATTCATGGAGGAAGGTGAGCGGCTCTTCCAGCGGAAGGATCAACTTCTCCTCTCCACTCAGTCCGTGGCGCAGTTCGGGCTGACGACTTCGAATTATTCCCTCGGTCTACCTTTTGCCCTTCGCATTCACTCAGGGCAAGCGCGAACGCTCGAAGGCGATCGACTCCGACTCGATCACGAGATTGCGACACTGCGAGGCATGGATGCGACGAAGAACGCTTGTTCGCTGTCGGATTCCGATCTCGATTGTCTCCTCGATGGCAAAGACGCGTCCTGTGACGCTCAGCTTCGCGGCGACGTCCTTCTCCGGTACGAGCATCTCAGCGTGGGCATCGGACTCGCGAAGGAGGGCAAGCTCAAGAACAGATTGCCCCGGTGGGTGGTGGTGAAGTCGGTAATTCCCGATTCCCACGCCTAGCCCGGTGGCGCTCTGGCGAGGATTCCCTGCAGTTGCTTCTCAAACAGCGATCTCCCCTCCGTTCGCCACCGCGTTACTTCTGCAATGACAGTGGAGAGAGAGAACGCAGGAAGCG
>JACOTD010000065.1 GCA_016178535.1 Candidatus Peregrinibacteria bacterium | reverse complement strand
GATGCCGCAATCGCACGGCACACCGGTGCATCCCATCGGACGGTGGTCGGTGTGCGTACCCGCTGCGCTCTCCACGGGGTTGACCGTGCTCTCTACGATGCGCATCGGGTTGGGAGGCCGGTGATCTTCCACGAGAAAGACAGGGCCAAGATCGTTGCTCTTGCTTGCACCGATGCTCCCGAAGGACAGGCTCGCTGGACGCTCGGTCTGCTCGCCGAGGAAGCGGCGAAGCGCGACGGTATCCATATCGGCGTCACGAAGGTATGGACGATACTTCAGGAGAACGACCTGAAGCCGTGGAGGAAAAAAAATGTGGTGCATTCCGCAGCTCACGCCGGAGTTCAAGGAGCGGATGGAAGACGTTCTGACGCTCTACGCCAAACCCTACAATCCGAAGGAACCCGTCGTGTGTCTGGATGAGAAGAGCAAGCAACTGCTGGCCGACAGCCGTCCATCGCTTCCGCTCGCACCGGCGAAAACCGCCGTGCAGGACTACGAGTATGTCCGCAAAGGTACGCGCAACATCTTCGTGGCAGTGGAACCGAAGGGAGGCAGACACATCACGCAAGTGACTCAGCGACGGAAAAAGCCGGACTATGCTCTCTTCTTCGAGAAACTGGTTGCCGCCTACCCGCACGCGAAGACCATCCATCTCGTCCAGGACAATCTCAACATCCATTTCCTCTCGTCGCTCATCGAAGCCTTTGGCGTGCGGAAGGCCAAGCGCCTGTGGGAACGCATCACGCCGCACTACACCCCGAAACACGCCTCCTGGTTGAACATGGCGGAGATCGAAATTGGCATTCTGGATCGCCAATGCTTGAACCGTCGTATCCCCTCGGCGGACAAGATGGAACGGGAGGTGCGAGCATGGACGAAGAAACGCAACGAGCATCGCTGCTGCATCACCTGGAAATTCACGAAGGAGAAGGCCGCGAAAACATTTCCTTCTCTATATACAGAAACTTAGAGAATGATGTACTATTGTGTGTGTGTGAGAGAGAGAGAGAGAGAGAGAGTTTCCATGCGCGGTTTTGATTATGAGGTGATTGCTTCTATTATAGCCTAAAGCAACGATAAAAAGCAAGCTACTGTACCTCGATCTTTGACCGGTATGCATCACGAGATCGCTCCCACGGGGATCACGTCATCTTCCCGTGAGAGCGGCACTACCTCCGGCACGAGCGAGATGACGCCGCCGCGGCCGATCCTCGGGATGCGGGACCGGAGGAACGCGATTTGAGCGAGCGCATCGGGCCTGACCTGCACGGCGCGCTTGATCTCGAACGGATGGAGAGCACCGTCGGCTTCGATGAGGAGATCCACCTCGTGACCTTCTTTGTCCCGAAAAAACGTAATCGGCGGCGGCAGGCCGCGCAGGAAGTAGCTCTTGATGATCTCACCGACCACGAATGTCTCGAACAACGGCCCGCTCATCGCTCCCGCCATGAGCGTCCCGGGTGTCTGCCATCGGCAAAGGAAGGACGCAAGGCCGGTATCGAGCATATAGAGCTTCGACATCTTCACCATGCGTTTCGTCAGGTTCGCATGGTAGGGACGGAGGCGGAAGACGATAAGGCTCTGCTCGAGAATGCTGAGCCACGCACGGGCAGCATGGACAGAGATGCCCGCATCCCTCGCAAGTTCTGAAACATGAAGCAGCTGACCGGTGCGCGCCGCGCAGAGCGCGATGAAATCCTGAAACGCGCCGAGTTTGGTCACGCCGGCAATGAGGCTCACGTCGCGCTCAAGATATGTCTGCACGTACGCACTGTAAAACGCGGACCAGTCCGGCGAGTGGGAAACCCAGAGAGCGGGAAATGAACCTCTCCAGATATGTTCAAAGAGTGATCGCTCGGAGAGTGGCATCAGACCGGTGCCGGTCTTCGGAAAAGGGAAGGGTCCTTTTGACACTGGCTTGCGGAGGATCTCCGCGAGCGAAAACCCGAGGAGGTGGAGAATGCCCACGCGCCCTGCGAGGGATTCGCGCAGTCCTTGCAGAACCGAGAACTGCTGGGATCCCGTGAGCCAGTATCGTCCGCGCGCATCCGACGCATCGACGCGCCTCTTGATCGCCGGGAAAATCTCCG
>JACOTD010000064.1 GCA_016178535.1 Candidatus Peregrinibacteria bacterium | reverse complement strand
GGCACTGCACCGTCGTCATCACGGTTTGGCTGCGGTTGTTGTCCAGATTGTCTTCCCGCGCCGAGGTGGCGATCGTCGCGCTATTGCGCACGACGCTCCCGCACGCGATCCCGTCCGTCTGGAAGGCGACCGTGAGGGGAATGCTCTCTGCGTCGCGCAAGGTCATGCTGTCGCACACGACGCTCCCGTCGTGCTGGAAGCAGCGACTGTCGGAATCACTCGGGAGGAAGCGCAATCCCTGCGGGATCACATCCTGCACGGCGACAGTGGTCGCGATCGCCGGTCCGTCATTCCTCGCCGTCAGCGTGTAGGTGATGACTGCTCCTTGCCGGACGGTTGCCGGCCCCGTCTTCGTCACCGAGACATCCGCCGTCGGGGGAGGAGGGGGACATTGCAACAGTGTTGGGACCTTCTGACTGTCATTGTTTCCGGTATTCGAGTTCGCGGTCGAACTGAAGACGCTCGCGCTGTTGAAGACCGTATGCTCCGTGCATGTCTGCGGCGCGGGAATGCGGAAGAAGACGTGCACCACGGCAGGTCGGGCAGTCGTGACCGTGCCGATGGTGCAGACGACTCTCGCCACGTCGTGCACGCATCCCGGGCTTTGATCTTTGAGGAATTGAAATCCTTCGGAGATTGGAAAATTATCGATCGCCTGTACGTTCTCCGCAGTCGCAGGACCGTTGTTCGTGACGGTGAGAGTGTAGTCCGCCGTATTGCCCACGACGATGCTCTGTGGTCCGTCCTTGCGAATGGTCAGATCCGCTTGCGGTGCTTGCACCGTGAAGCTCATCCGGCACAGCTGCCCGAATCGCCCGCCTGGGTCCGATGCACTCCTTTCTCTTCCCATTTGGTACGCCAGATTGTACGAATTTGAACTCGCTGCCGGCGCAGTCGCATTCAACCTGAGAGTGTCTGATCCTTGAGGCGCGATGTCGTGGAGCAGAACGATGCGATTCGTGCTCTCACCGAGGATCGTGTTGTCGATGGAAGGCTCCGTCGACATGAGTTGATACGTCTGCGGCAGCCCGAATGAGCCTGCTTTCCACGTTGTCGTGCCGGTGTTCTGCACATTGAACGTGATCGTGAACTTTTGTCCCGGAGTGAGCGCTTGCGGAATTGCGCTCGTGATCGTGCAATTCGCGTTATCAATCTGCGGCGCCTGGATCGTGATGGTCTTGGAGCAGACTGCCCCGAACCAGTGGATGCCGTCGCGGACCATCTGGATGGCTAATGTGCGTTGTCCCGGCGTCGTCGGCGCGGTCGCATTGAACGTGAATGTGCCGTTTTGCACTGGAGAAATACTTCCCGGAAGTTCGATGCGTCCAAAGCCCCAGTCATGATTATCTTGGGGATTCTGTGTCCCGGCTCGATAGACGTAGTTCGGGTTCCCGTTCGTCATCCACACCATCGATCCGTTGTTCTGGAACGTAACGGATCCGCTGAATTGCTGCCCCGGCTGCACGACGTCGGGTGCTTGAATGTTCACGCACGCCGCGTTGTCCTGGCAGAGAGGGCCCTGCATTTCCTCATTCCCAGCGATCAGAATGTGGGGGCCGGATTGACCGACGCCGGTATCGAATTGCTGCTGACATCCCGTTCGCGCTCCATTCAAGTGAATGAGACCGCCGGGAGGAAGCGGCTGAGGGGGGGCGGAGAAGATGAGCTGCTGGCCGGCGTAGCGAAGTGGATCACCTGTCGGGAAAGGAATTTGATAGACGTCGTAGCGAAATCCATCCGGAAGGTTGCACGCCGTCGTGTTGTACAAATTCTCCGATCCATCGGGGAACGATTGATGCAAAATCTGATTCGCGTTGAACATCTGCTGCATCTGGCCGGGATCACTCACGATCGTGCCTGAAGGACCGAACGGACACGGATTGATGACCTGGGCATCCGCACGCTCGGGGAGCAGATTCACAACATTCAAAAACAGGAACGGCGCGAACGGCAGCTGCGTGAGGAGAAGGAGGCCGGAGAGTGCAACTCCTGTTGGCACTCTGTTCAATCGCTTACGAACGGGCGACATGCCAGAATAGAGGGAAAGTGCCTTCCGAAAAAAGGAAGACAGTAAAGGCCTATTTCCCATACATGTCAAATATTGTTGTAGAGCATAATTGTCGTTTTGCATGACAAAAAAACGATCACTCGTGATTTGTGCTCCTTTGTAGCAATCCTGACGTGTTCGCATGGCTGCGATTGCTGAACGAAATTCGAATGCTTCGGCGGAGCCTGTACTGAGCGGAGCCGAAGTGCTCAGCATAAACTCTTTTGGGCTGCACGGCCGGCGGCGGCTGATTCCCAGGCGCGCGCAGCCGCCGCCTGTCCTGAGCCGCGCAGAAGGGCCAGCTCCCGCTGCTTCGCCGCTTGCCGGGCGTAGCCTCGGCGAAGACTGGCTCTTTTTAGGACGATTTCCAATTGTTCCCGCGGCCACGAGGCCGCGCTGCGCCGAGCGCAGTCTGGCGGCAAATTCCGAGCTTGCGCTTATGCATGGTCTGAGCCGGACAATTTCTTCATCTCACGGTCAAAATCGGAAATATTTTTCTTATCGCGTTCGTTCCTGTATTTCAAAAATTCGGCCTCTGCTTTCACCCCCGCCGTTTCCGCACTGATCGTTCCGGCGCTCTTCAGCAACTTCTTTTCGCTGAGCTTGAGAAATTCGTCGAGCTTGTTCACCCAATCGGACATAGTCATCGGTCGTTCGTTGCTCGCCTGCAATTCCGCGAAATCCAGATAGAGAGAGACGATGAGGTTGAGCTGTTTCAATTCTTTCTCAGACAAGTAGTTCTTCGCCACTCTGACGTCGCCCGACGTAATATACCTTCCATTGAAGCTCGTCAGTCCCATCATCGGTTTGGAACTGTCGGCCCGCTGATGGATGATCTCAGCGGCCGTATGCCCGTGAACGGCGTAGTGCATCTTGTTCTGGACCGTTGCGAAGAACTGCTGGGTGAGGAGGCCGTCTTTTCGGTAATCGATGCTCGTCGCGTAAATGTCCGTCACTTTTTGGTAAAAATTCCTCTCGCTCGACCGGATATCGCGGATGCGCTGGAGAAGCTCCTCAAAATACCGCGCCATTCCTCCGCCCTGTTTCAGCCGCTCATCATCCAGCGCGAAACCTTTCACGATGTATTCCTTTAGCCGCCGCGTCGCCCAGATGCGGAACTGCGTTGCCGTTTTCGATTTGACGCGATATCCGACTGAAAGAATGGCGTCGAGACTATAGCACTTCGTCTTGTACTGCTTGCCGTCTTCGGCAGTTATTAAGAATTCCTGAATAACTGAATTCGTATCCAATTCACCCTCCGTAAAGCAATTTTTCAAATGCATCGCGATGTTCGGCACGCTTGTTTCAAACAGTTCCGCCATCGCTTTCTGCGGGAGCCAGACCGTTTCATCCTGCATTCGGACTTCGACGCGGGTGGATCCGTCTTCGGACTTGTAAAGGATGATCTGGCCGGTTGGTTTAGAGGGCAGTGAAGAGGGAGCGCTAGTCATGGGAATATTGGGAAAGCAGTACGTTTATTTCGATGATGACGAGTGTCTTCCGTTCCCGTGCGGCGCGGCGGAGGGCGGGGAGAACTTCGCTCACGATGGGGTGGTATTGTTTTCTTCAATGTCATGCGGCTCTTCCCCGGACGGAAGCTCGAGACTCGTAATCATAGGCAGCTCGGTACCGATAAGCCCCTGGAAATGAATATCTGCCTTCCGAGCGAATTCATCCTGTGACAATCCGAGCTCTTTTCGGAGTTTCTGTATCTTTTTGCCGAGTGTATTCACTTGCGATCTATCCATAAATTGATAGTATATTTAGCAAGTATCACTTGCCATCAGCCGTCGCGCAAGGCTATGGCCGACAAGTCAACAGGGTACTATGGTCGTCGTCGTTTCTCAATCACATAAGCCTTCGCTCCTCACGGAGCTACGGCCCATAGGGGGAACGAGAAAACGGGTGCGCAGGGTGTGCGCGACGCACACACAGGGAAAACGCTCCAGTGGGAAGCGCAAAAAGGCTGGTGCCGCATCGCGCGGCGCGGGGTTTGTTCTTATTGGCTGGGGAGGATGGATTCCCTTCGTCTCGCTGCGGCTCGCTCAGGGTAAACTTCTCATCCATCCTCTGCCCGCATTTCTGATTTCGGGTATGTTTGATGGAAGTAAAAATTTTCTGGCTGGGGAGGATGGATTCCCTTCGTCTCGCTGCGGCTCGCTCAGGGTAAACTTCTCATCCATCCTCTGCCCGCATTTCTGATTTCGGGTATGCTTGATGGAAGTAAAAATTTTCTGGCTGGGGAGGATGGATTCGAACCATCGAATGGCGGCTCCAAAGGCCGCTGCCTTACCACTTGGCTACTCCCCAATGTGAACGCACACTCCAAGCTTACCAGAATGTTTGCCATGAGCACGTGACAGAGGTTGCCTGTGGATCGCGGCTTGCTCTGTACCGTTTCTCTCTCTACACTCCCTCGCACTCGCATGTTTGCCGTCGTCGACATTGCCGGCTTCCAGGAACTCGTGAAGGAAGGGGATTCTCTCCGGGTTCCGTTGCAGGATGTGGAGAAGGAGCAGAACATTTCCTTCGAGAAGATTCTTTTGACGGTCGAAGGAGAAGCAATGAAGCTCGGGTCGCCGTATCTTGAGGGAACGAGTGTCGAAGCAACCGTCGTCGATCACGGCAGACACGACAAAATCCGCGTCGTGAAAGCACATCGCCGCAAGCGCTACAGGCGCGTCCATGGCCATCGTCAAGATTATACGGAGGTGAAAATCACGAAGATCAATGCGTGAGAATTACGAGTTACGAATTACGAATTGCGATTTTTCGTAACTCGTCATTCGTAAATCTTCATTACTCTGATGTCTCTATTTCCCCCCTCAAGACACGGATTTCATGCAATGTGACTCCCAGATTCTGCATGCACGCGAGCGTTTCCCCCAGACGCTCTTGGATGCGCAACAGATGATGGAGGTAACTTCGAAGGTGATGCCGACTTGTGAGAGCGGGCGACTGCGGATCAATCGGAGTGTGATCGTGAGCGAACTGACTGCTCAGGATCCGGATGCGATCGCCGTTCGAAAGATAGAGTGTTCCATGTCTCGCCTCGCGCATCGGGAGAACGCAGTCGAACATGTCAATCCCGAGTGCGATGGCTTTTCGCAATTGCTCGGTCTTCCCGACCCCCATCAGGTACCGGGGCCGATCCTCGGGGAGCAGCGGACAGAGTGTTTCGACAATCGAGAAGAGCTCCTCTTCCGTCTCTCCCACCGCGAGCCCCCCCCAATGGCGTAGCCGTCGAAGCCGATTGCACGGAGCTCCTCCGCGCATTTCTCGCGCAGATCGCGTTCGAGGCCGCCCTGGACGACGGCGAAGAGCAGGGGCATAGGCCGTCTTCGCGTGTTCGATAATTCTCGATGCCATCGCTTGCAGTCCCGCGCCCACCGCAGCGTCCGATCGACTGCCGCTCGAATCTCCGACCGATTGGCCGTTGAAGGCGGGCACTGATCGAAGCACATGATGATGTCCGCGCCCAACCGATGCTGAATGCGCATCGCTTCCTCGGGTCCGAGGAAGAGAGAATCGCCATTGCGGTAGGAACGGAAGCGAACGCCTTCATGGGTGATTGCGCTGATGCTGCGCAGTGAGAAGACCTGGAATCCTCCCGAATCTGTGAGGATCGGCCGATGCCATCCGATGAAGTTGTGGAGCCCTCCCGCTCCTTCCACAATCGACTCACCCGGTGAGAGGTGCAGATGGTACGTATTGCAGAGGAGGATGTCCGCACCGAGCGCGAGGAGTTCCTCATGCGTGATGCCCTTCATCGCGCCTGCCGTTCCCACGGGCATGAAGAGCGGCGTGGCGAGCGAGCCGTGCATCGTGTGGAGATGGCCACGTCTTCCCAGCGTCGTTCTCTTCGCAAGTTCGAACATGACCTCACGATAGCATTCGATCATTGTTCCATCATTTCACGTGCGGTGGTTGGGTGACAATCCGGTCAATCAAGCCGTAATCCAGAGCCTCCTTGGCGCTCATGAACTTGTCGCGTTCGGTGTCCTGCTTCACTTGCTCGAGCTTCTTGCCCGTGTGTTGCGCAATGAGCTCGTTGAGGAGGTTCTTCGTGCTGATGATGTGCTCGGCGTGGATGGCGATGTCCGTTGCCTGGCCCTCCGTCCCCCCGAGCGGCTGGTGGATCATGATCTCCGAGTGGGGGAGCGCGAAGCGTTTGCCCTTGGCGCCGCCCATGAGGATGATCGCGCCGCCGGAAGCCGCCATGCCCAGGCACACGGTGGAGATATCGCACCGGACGTACTGCATGGTGTCGTACATCGCGAGGGTCGAGGTCACCTGACCGCCCGGCGAGTTCACGTAGAGGATAATGTCCTTCTTCGCGTCTTCCTTCTCCAGGAAAAGCAGCTGTGCGATGACGGAATTGGCGACATCGTCGTTGATCGCGCTGCCCAGGAAGACGATGCGTTCCTCGAGCAGACGCGAGTAGATGTCGTACACGCGCTCGCCGAATTGCGTCTTCTCGATGACGGTGGGAATCACGAAGTTCTGCGGAGCGTATCCCGTCCGGGAGAGTTTTGAGGAGATCGATTGAATCTGTGGATGCATAACGAATGCGAAAGGAAACAAAATGCTCGTAGTTATCATACCGTTTTTCTCGCTTTCTCGCTATTGGTGAGCGGTGCAGAATGTGGTGCAGGAGCTATGTCAAACGTCTCTGACATTTCCGTCGTTCGACGAGTGGAAGCGTTCCTTCAAGCTTCCAAGAAGCCGCTCATCGTCGTGCTCGGGCCGACCGCGAACGGGAAGACGGAATTCTCCATCCGGCTCGCGCATCACCTTGAGAAGGGAATTGGAACATTGCCTCCGAAGCGGGTGGAAATCGCGAACGCCGATTCGCGGCAGTTCTACAGAGGACTCGACATCGGGACGGCGAAGATCACGGAGGATGAAATGGAGGGAATCCCGCATCATCTGATCAACGTGCTCGGCCCGAGCGAACGAGCGACAATCGCGTGGTATCAAAAGGAAGCGACGCGAGTCATTCGTGACATTCACAAGCGAGGAGTCGTTCCCATGTTGGTCGGAGGTTCCATGCTCTACATCAGCGCGATCATCGACGGACTGCGACCGCTCCCGAGCGATCCCGTCATCCGAAAAAGACTCGAAGCGCAGTACGATCAAGATGACGGGAGAACGTTGCGCGAGCGTCTCGCGAGCCTCGATCCCGATTCGGCATCATCCATTCCGCGCGAGAACAAGGTCTACCTCGTTCGCGCTCTCGAGATTGCGGAAATGTCCAAACGACCGGCGTCACTTCAGAAGCATCGGGGAAGCTCACCATTCGATCTTCTCATCATCGGCATTCAGCGTCCACGATCGGAAATCGTTCAACGGATCAATGACCGAATCGATGAAATGTTCGCGCGCGGATGGATCAACGAAGTCCGCAGCCTTCTGGAGAAGGGGTATCGGGAAACCGATCCCGGATTCGAGAGCCACGGCTACCGCGAGATCGCGCAGTTTTTGAAAGAAAATCCGAATTGTCACACTGAGCCATGTCGAAGTGCGACAATTCGATGCGTGTCATGGTTCGATCCTTCGCCAAGTTCAGGACAGGCTACTCACCATGACATGCTTACGGATTTCTTTCATTTGAAAGAAACCATCGCCCGCAAATCCGCACAGTACGCGAAGCGACAGATGACGTGGTGGAGAGGGGATTCGAGGATTCGGTGGACTTCTCAGTGAATAAGCCAAGGGTCGTCTGGATATTTTCAGAATTTAAAAACATTCCCATGTTCCCGTTCCACCCGCTCCTTCATCGACCACAGATGTTCGATCATGGTTTGAAGATGAGGACTTTCATCCGGCGTTGCGGTTGAGCGGTAGAACTGCTCCACGTGCCGGAGCATGTCGGCGATGTTCAGGAGTGCGACGTCGACTTTCGCTCTGGCCCCTTCCGAGAGTCTCTCGTAGATGTCTTTCTCGAGAAGGGTCTCGGGCAGATGGTAATCGATGGACTTCGACTCGATGAGGGCCGCTATGGTCTTCAAGAATTGCTTGTGAGGATCGTCCATATCACCCGAAATCGCTTTCCCCGCGCGCTTCTGCGCCTCCTCGGAGAGGTTTTTGTGCTGCGCCATCAGGGATGCGAGGTTCGAGCTGGCCATTCGGCTCATTGTAGCATGACTGTAGGAAATTGCGAATGGCGACGTGCGAAGTGCGAATGAAGGTCCAGTCTCCAAAGGAATTCGCAACTCGCCACTCGCAATTCGCAATTCCACCCTTGCTATACTCTCCACATGCTCCAGCTCTCCACTCCCCTCAGTAAGGTCCTCCGCACCACGAACGAGCACCTCGAGGCGCTCCGTGCGATGGGGATGACGACCGTCGAGGAACTCCTCCTTTATCTTCCGCGTGCGCACGAAGACCTCACGCAAATGAAGACGATTGCGAATGCTCCGATCGAGGAAAAAGTGACGATCCGCGGGGTGATCCAGAATCTCAAGCTCGTCCACACGCGGCACGGAAAGCAGCTCGTGACGGCGTCGTTCACCGATGCAGAAGGAGAGACTGCCGACGTCGTGTGGTTCAATCAGCCCCACATCAAGCGCATGATCGCGGACGACGCCGAAGTGGTTCTCACGGGAAAGCTCTCCATCAAAGGACGATCGCTCCAGTTCTCAAGTCCGCAGTTCGAAGCGGTGGGAGAGAAGCCTCTCGTGCACGCCGGGCGGCTCGTCCCCATCTATCCCCAGCACGAGCGCATCACGACCAAGTGGCTGCGCGAGAAGATGGTGCTGCTGCGAGAGGGGATTGATCTTCTTCCCGAAACACTGCCTCGGGATATCCTCGCTGAAGAGAAACTGCCTTCACGCATTGAAACGATTCGTTCGCTCCATTTTCCTGAGAAATCGGCCGATGTTTCGCGTGCCTACAATCGTCTGGCCTTCGAGCGCATGTACGCGCTCCAGCGGGAAGCGCTCGAGCGACGCAAGCAATGGATGGAGGATGCGCGAGCGAATTTGCGCACCCCGATGAATATCCCGCTCATCCGCGCGCTCTTCGCCTCCCTCAAGTTCACGCCCACGAACAGCCAGAAGATCGCCATCTACGAAATCCTCCGGGACATGGAGAAAGATCAGCCGATGTCTCGGCTCCTCGAGGGGGACGTCGGCTCCGGAAAGACGCTCGTCGCGGTCGCGGTGATGGCGAACGTCGTGCGCCAGGGCGGCCAATGCGCGCTGATGGTGCCCACCGAAGTTCTCGCCAAGCAGCACGCGGAGACCATCACCCGCCTCCTCATCAATTTTCATGCATTCCTTCAGTCGACGAAGATTGACGTCCTCAAAGATTCCCCGTTGCCGCGCGTTTCTCTTCTCACGGGATCGACGCCGAAAGGAGACGCAGAGGACACTCGCGACAACCTCGCAAGCGGCATGATCAACATCATCATTGGTACGCATGCGCTTCTTGAAGACACCGTTCAGTTTCATGATCTTCGACTCGTCATCGTTGACGAACAGCACCGCTTCGGCGTCCTGCAGAGAGAACGCTTGCGCGAGAAGGGGAGCCCGCACTTCCTTTCCATGACGGCGACGCCGATCCCGCGCACCCTCGCGCTCACGGCCTACGGCGACCACGATCTCTCCGTGCTCCTCGAGAAGCCCGCGAAACGTGAGAAGATCCATACAAAAGTCGTCTCTCCGACCGAACGAAGGACGGTCGAGCTCTTCATCGATCATGAAATCGCACGCGGAAGGCAAGTCTTCGTCATTTGTCCGCTCATCCGCGAGAGCGAGCAACTCGATGATGTCCGCAACGTGGAATCGGAAGTGAAGCGCCTGCGCAAGGAATTCCCGAGGAGACGCATCGCCCGACTCCACGGCAAGCTCGTTCCCGGAGAGAAAGAAGAAATCATGCGGGCTTTTCGCGGCCGCTCGTTCGATCTCCTCGTCTCCACGTCCGTCATCGAAGTGGGCATCGATGTTCCCAACGCAACGATCATCGTCATTGAGGGGGCGGAACGGTTCGGACTCGCGCAGCTCCATCAGCTCCGCGGGCGCGTAGGACGAAGTTCCCAGAGGAGTCACTGCTTCCTCTTCACCACGACCGAGCCGCAAGCCAGATCGGCGCGCTTGAGAGCGATGGAAGATCATGATTCAGGTTTCGTCCTCGCGGAAATTGACCTGAAGATCCGGGGGCCGGGCGAAGTGTTCGGCATTCGGCAGAGCGGGCTTCCCGACGATCACCTTGCGGGAATGATGAACCCGGCGTTCATCGCGAGAGCGAGGAAGGCTGCGGAGAAATCGTTGGGGATGAGGAAGGGGGAGAAGACGTACGATAGCGAGTGAATTGCGAATGGCGAGTTTCGAATGAATGGCCAATCCTCAATGACCATTCGCCATTCGCAATTAGCACTTCGCAATTTTTCCCATTGTCAAACCCCTTCCACCTGCTAGACTCACGTCACTCCCATCCATTCTATGGCAGATTCTTCCATGCCCGCAGGTCAGAGCACGAGTCTCACTCCACCGCCCCGCCCCGGTGATCCCATCCCCGATGGCGGCCTCGATCCCACGCAGGTGTTTGCCTCTCCACCGCCCCCGCCTCCGTCTCAAACGACGGCGCAGGGCGACGGCAGTAGTCCCTTGCCGCAGGATTCCGGCCCTCCTCCGCCCCCCCCGGGAGTGACGGCGACCAAGGAGATGGGCTACGATGACGAAGATCTTCGCGTTCTTGGAGAAGTGAAGGACTACCGTTTCGGGAGCATCACCGCCAAACTCACGAACGAGAAAATCGTCATCCCCGGACATCCGGAGACCGAATTCGATGAGCAACTCTTCCTCACGCTCCTGCGCGGGAGCATCTCTCTCACCCGCGATGAGAAGTGGCGCATCATCCAAGCCGTTCCCAAGCTGAGCCAATTCCAGATTGATGAATTGCAGAAGATCCTCGAAGATGAGAAGCGGAAGTTCAGCGAACTCTCGCCCAAGCACCTCCTCCAGCTCATGAAGCTCGAACAGCGTCATGCCGAAGACTGGCGCGATCTGCAGTCATTCATGGTCCAGAAGAGCGCCAAGAAGGAAGAACAGTCGCAGGTGGATGAGATTCGGAAGCAACTGGGACTGTAACCATTACTTTCAAAGAATCTTCGCACTTTGTTCGCTCGTCTCGGTACGGATGAACAATCCAGTAGAGTTTCGACTTTCATCAATTCAAACGTTTCTCTGAAAGAGAAACACAAGTGCAATCCAGACCAGACTCAGTATCAACCCGCGCACGGTCCCTCGTCCACATAGACGATGCACGTGCGTCAGAAGGAGAAAGAGAAACGTGGCGAACGCCGCCACGACGATGAACGGCGAGGAAATCATATCGTTGATGATCTCGCTTTTGAAGGGGAGGACGTGCGTCGATTGATAGCTGCCGAGCGCGAAGATCGCTCCGTACCACGCCAGCAACCAGCCCGCGTACAGTCTCAGCGTTTCGACCAGAGGGCAATAGACTCGTCCGTGCGGTGCGGAGGAGCCTTCGGAGCTTGTTTGCTGATCGATCCCAGAAGCAGACCCAAAAAGATCTTGCGATGAAGCGACAGATGGCGCGAAGACCGCATCAACATCCTGATGAGGTTCAACGACATCTGCCAGAGGAGTCAAAGGTGGAAAGTCCGAAGAATTCATCGTGACCAAGAAATGGAAAATAGTGTCCTCCAATGCATCATTGTTCGAACGGAATGATGTTCCGCGTGATGTACTCGAGGGACGGGCGAAGCGGCAGGGGGCCGCTCACCTCGAAGTGACGATTGCCGGTCCAAGCGCGATATCCCGTGAGGTAGCCGCCATTTTCTACGAGAGATTGGTCGCCGATGCCCTCGGGAATTCTTCCTGCCGCCAAATTGACGACAATCGGCCCGTCTCCCAGATCGCTAAGTTCCTGGGAACTGACTTCGACGTGCCAAAGGAAGGCAGTCCCCTTCCCGAAGGAATGGAAGTACCAGTCGCCGCGGACGGGGAAGCAGAACCCAATGGATGGGGGAGAACAGTACTGAAGCGTCCAGGCCGTTTCGCTTTTCACAGTGCTCATTTTTTTCACCTTCACTTGCGTCTCGGACGAGAGCTGAGCAGTCGGCTGTGAGGAAAACGAAGGTTGGGTGACAACAGCGGCCGGTTGCGATGATCGTTGCGAAGAAGAAGCATTCCTCCGAGTTGATGCCGATGAAGAGATGCGATTGGATGGTTCCTCTGGCATCGAGGAAGACGAGATTCCAACGGAACTCGACGAAGAAGATGCGACCGTCTCGCTGCTCGTTTCTTCAGTCATGAGTTGGATTTCTCGAACGTTCAGGACGGTGTTTCCGAATTGAGGCGCATCGCTCAAGAACCCTCGCACCTCGACGCTCTGACCGATGTAGGAATTCAAATCTTGCGCTTCGCTTCGCAAGAAAACCGATGTTCCATTGGAAAGGAGCAAGCGATGCGTTCCACTCACTGCAACGCCTCCGCGAGCCATCTCCACCATTCCCTGAAAGGCCTGCATCGCGGGTTGAGTGGAGACAGCGCCGCTCCCATTCACGGATTCCTGAAACGAGGAGGAAGAAGCAGAAACGAACGATGGCCGATCGTTCCTGCCTGCAGAGAAGGAACAAGAAACCAAAACAGCGGGGACGATCAGGATGATGAAGGGGAGAAAGCGACGCATACAGAAGCGGAGAACGAATTGCTCAAGACGGAAGCTCTTGGGCGATCACTCGTAGACTATAGCAGCAATGCATCACATTCCAGCAATTTGGTCACTCTTCTTACGACCTCGGCAAATTCCTCGGATCCTTGAGGATCGTATCAATTGTTCGCGGAAGAGCATTGTAGCGCGAGACGATTGCTTCGTTCACCTCCTTTCCGGAATCATAATGCACCGTGCGAACCCATCCGATGTCGTTTGCATGAAGCTTTGGTTTGATTGAGCTGTTCATCGAGGCGATGTACGGCCCCCTGAGCTGGACGGATCGGCCGTCGGGAGTTCCGTAGACATTCACGAACGCTTCTTCTCCGTCGGCATACGCTTGCAGCAGGAGGGAATGGCCGGTGTCGTTGCGAAAGACAAGATCTTTGCGACCGGGATAAATCGTCGCATCTATGCCGATGCCGTGCAGTGCGTAGTAATGGACGTAGAGGCTGTGATTGGAGCGTTCGAGAATCGGGAGACCCGCGAGGATCGCCGCTCGATAGACCGTCGTCGCGACTTGGCAGAGTCCCCCGCCGGGAACCATCAAGAGGCTATGACCGTTGAAGATCGCAAGCGCGAGCTGCCAACCTTCGGATAGCGTGACGGACCCCAGTACGCTGTTAAAGGAGAAATCTTCCCCGGGGGCGATGAGGACGTTCTGCAGATTCTCCTGCAGTCCTTTGCGGACGTTCGCTTTGCGCCCCTCGCCGGATCCCGCGAAATTCGAGTGCCCGCTTGCGAGAAGGGAGAGGGTCCCCAGATCGAATCCGGTTGCATTGAAGATGTGGCCGGGAGCGCGCGGGAGAGTCCAGTTGAGCGATTGTTTTCCACGTTCCAGCCCCATGCGAATCTCATGAGCAATGCTCGGAATGGCAAATGCATAGCCATCTTTTGCAATGCCTTGGACGTTCGCATATACGTGACCGAGTCGCTTCTCGAGTGAGAGAATGAGCGCGTCCTTCTGCTTCGCGAACTGTCGGGAGACTTCTGTCGCAAGTGTCGTCTGAATCGCCTGCTCATCAAGTTCGTAGCGTGCCGACCACGGCGTGACCAACAACGTGATCCAGGGAGCATAGTGCGCCGGCGTCGCATCCCAGATGGCCATCGGGTTTCCTCGTTCATCACGAAATTGCATGAGGAGGTGCTTCCCCGTCAGCTCGCGCTTCTGCAGCAAGGCATCGGCGATGAGCCCATCGGAAGGTTCCAGATGGTAGCGTTGCCGGAGCTCTTGTCGAAAGTTTGCTTCCTCCTGTCGGCGTATCGGAGTTCCTCCCGTACGATGGCGTTGCTTGAGAAACAGCGTACTGCTGTCACCCTGCTGTGCTCTCACTTGATCAAAAACAGTCGGCACAACGGTCGCGCAAGAAACGATGACGCTGAGTGTGAGAAGGGCAAAGCGGAGGAAACGGTGATTCACAAGTATATTATAAAACATTTATTAGTTTTATGCAAACTCTCCTGTCCCCAAATTCAGATCTGAAAGAAATCCTGTTGATCGATCCTTTTGGCTTCGAGAGTTTACGGAAGCAACGCCGCCAAATTCGTCGTCTTCGTCATGCGCACGCGCGGAAGCTGGAAGAGGGGATCGCGCGTTCCCGCAATGCCGTGATGGGTGGTCACCGCCGTCTTGTATTCGAACATGGCGACCATATCGATGACTCTTTGATTGTAACGACCCGAAGGATACGCGAAGTGGATAACGGGCGCGCCGATGAAGGTTTCGAGCTCCTTCCTGCTTCCCTCAAGCTGGTGACGCAATTCCTTCGCGGAGAGAGACCGAAGATCGACGTGCGATACCGTATGCCCGGCGATCATCATGCCCGCATCACGGAGAGCGATAACTTGGTTGTCGGTGAGGTATCCCGGCTTGCCCAGGAATCCCGAGACGATGTAGAAGACCCCTCTCAGGTGGTACTTCTGGAGAATGGGCAGCGCGTTCTGGAACGCATCGGCGTACCCATCGTCGAAGGTGAGGATGACCGGCTTCTTCGGTTCATTGATCGCGTGCGAACGAAGCTGGAGATACGTATCGAGATCGATCGTCTGGTATCCGTGAGCGACGATCCATTGCAGCTGCTCCTCGAAAATATCGGGAGAGACGAACAATCCTGCGGCATGAGGCTCCTTCGCGTCATCGTGCGGTTCTACGTAGTGGTACATCAGAATGGGCACCGGTGTCGTTGTCATGCGCGAATTCATGGACACTCGCATGGGCGATGCCGTTGAGACATGCTCACCGGACGTCGAGGCGCGCGGCTGAAGGGAATGACTGCAGGCGCCGAGGACAATCGTCACGAGTGCGATCTCCGCGAAGACGCCACGGTGGAGGAACTTCCGCAATTGCATGGCCCCAGAGCATAGAGAGCGCAGCGCGTGCGGCAAGTGTTTCCCCGAAACTTTGCAATGAACATTGCGAGCGCGTAGACTTCGTTTCGCACCTGCTTCTTCCCCCTCCACACGGACTCCGCGGGCATGACAAGTGATCAGTAATCCTCCGATCACCTTCCTCCGGTCTTGTTGGCGAATATGACTGGACGGGGGAAAATGCGAATGCCGGGCGGAGATTCGATGCTCAGTATTTTGCAATGCAACGATCCTGTTCCACGTGTGGTTCGTATGCTGCGCTTGTGCGCTTGTGATCCCTTTCTCTTGGTTATGGGGAAAATCTGTTCCCATTGCCGGCAGAACTTCCCGATCGACGAGAACGATCTTGCCTTTTACGAAAAGGTTTCGCCCATCATCGCAGAGAAGATTTTCTTGATTCCTCCGCCCACAGTCTGTCCGGATTGCAGACGACAACGCCGTTTTGCATTCCGAAACGAGCGTCATCTCTACCATCGCAAGTGCGATCGAACCGGGAAACAGATCATCTCCAATTTCTCGCCGAATAAACCCTTCACCGTCTATTCCCATGACGAATGGTGGAGCGATCGGTGGGATGCAAAGACGTACGGGCAGACGTTCGATTTTGGAAAGACCTTCTTCGAACAGTTCGGTGAATTGCAACGACGCGTCCCGCAACTTTCGCTCTCAGTGTGGAATTCCCAGAACAGCGATTACTGCAACTATGTCGGCAACGTGAAAGATTCGTATCTGATCTTCGGATCGGTGTACTCGGAGGATTGTTTCTACGGCTCTCCGTATTATTCGAAGAATTGCGTCGATACGCTCGTGGTGCGCGAGTGCGAACGTTGCTACGAGTGCATCGATTGCCGCAAGCTCTACGAATGTTTCTACGCTCAAGACTGCCACAGTTCCCAAGGCTTGATCTTCTGCTTCGACCTGCAAGGCTGCAGTGACTGCATCGGCTGCGCGGGACTGCGGAGGAAACAGTATTGCATCTTCAACGAGCAACACACGAAGGAGGAGTTCGTTCGCAAGAAGGCTGAGCTCGATCTCTGCAACTCGCGCGCCCGCTCATTGCTCAAGAAGAAGCTTTCAGAACTCTCCCTCTCGACCCCTCACCGATACATGCAAAGCAATCAAGTCGAGAACGTCAGTGGCAACTACGTGTACGAATGCAAGAACGTCCTGGACGCGTACTACGCTGATCGCAGCGAGGATTGCCGGTACTGCGCGCAAGTGGTGGATCTCGAGGACTGCCAGGACATCAACTTCACCGAGGAGAACGAGCTTTGCTATGAGTACCTGGGCGCGTATCAGAACTCCCGCACGCTCTTCTCGCTCTTCTGCAACAGAGTCTCCGATTCACTGTACTGCAGCGCTTGCCACAGTTCTCGCAATCTCTTCGGGTGCGTCGGCATGCGAAACGCCGAGCACTGCATTCTCAATAGGCAGTACACGAAGGAAGAATATGAGAAACTTGTCTCACGGATCATCGAGAAAATGAAAAAGGAGAACCAGTACGGAGAATTCTTTCCGCTGTCACTCTCGCCATTCGGGTACAACGAAACGGTCGCGCAGGAGTATTTCCAGCTCACGAAGGACGAAGCGAATGAGCGGGGACTCTTGTGGTTCGAGAATCAAGAATCGAAGCAGAAGTACATGGGGCCGCCCACGGAGTTCGCGGAGGATATTGAAGGTGTTGACGATGCGATCTGCGAGAAAATTCTCCTCTGCGAATCTACGGGAAACCTCTACAAGGTCATCCCCCAAGAATTGGAATTCTACCGTGAGATGCATCTTCCAATTCCACGCATCTGTCCCAACGAACGCCATGCGCGGCGGATGGCGAAGAGAAATCCGCGGAAGCTCTGGAGCCGGACATGCGCAAAGTGCGGGAAGGGGATTGAGACGTCGTATTCTCCCGATCGTCCGGAGATTGTGTATTGCGAATCCTGTTATCTTGAGGTCGTCTATTGATAACATCGAACTCTTTTCAACTGTCGGGATTCGCCCTGAGCGAGTCAGCCTAGGCTGACGAGTCAAAGGGTGATGAGTCATGACGACCGGAGGAGAACATTCAAATCGTACTTTCGAGTCGTGGGGATGAATTGGTGCTTGCGGATCTTCAGGAGAAGCCACTCCTCCAAGACCTCACGCAAGTTCCGCTCACATTCCCTCCGTGTCTGCCCCTGCGCCCACACTCCGCGAAAGCCTCGTATGCGACCGAAGTACGGAACATCATCATCGATCCTCTCAACGCGCGCCCTGGATTCCATCAGGTGGTCAACGAATGCCGTGAACATGCTTGTAGTATAGCTCCGCTGCTCCTCCATGACCAGAGAATGCCTCGATTGCCGATTCCACTCGATCAGAGATTGTCTATTGTGAGCGATGTTCTCTCGAGAAGGTATACTGATCATCCATGCATCGCTCTTGTTCGAATTGCGCGGCGAACTTCGAGATCACCCCCGACGATCTCGCGTTCCTCCAGAAGCTCTCTCCACAGATCGGCGAGCGGACGTTCGCGCTTCCCGAGCCGACCATCTGCCCCGATTGCCGCCTGCAACGGCGGATGAGCTGGCGGATGGAGCGGTGTTTGTACTTCCGCACGTGCGATGCCACAGGCAAGAAGATTCTCTCCGTGATTTCGCTGGAGAGCCCCTTCAAAGCCTTCTACCACGAGGCGTGGTACGGCGATACATGGAACGCACTCGACTACGGACGTCCGTACGATTTCTCGCGGCCATTCTTCGAGCAATTCGCAGAGCTCATGCGCCAGGTGCCGCTCCTCGCGCTCAGCATCACCAACGTGCAGAACTGCGACTACGTGAACCAGGTGGGATTCTCCAAGAACTGCTACCTCATCATCGAGGCGGATTACGATCAGGATTGCCTGTACGGGTATCGCATCTTCTACAACAAGAACTGCGTGGACGTGCTCGAAGTGATGCACAGCGAGCGCTGCTACGAATGCATCGACTGCGCAAAGTGCTACAACCTGCGCTTCAGCCAGCAGTGCACCCAGTGCGTCGATTCCCTCTTCCTCTACGATTGCCGCAGCTGCACCGGCTGCTTCGGGTGCGTGGGAATGCGCCAGGCGCAACACTGCATGTTCAATCAACAATTGAGCAAAGAGCAGTATGAGAGTCACTTGAAATCATTCGATCCCTGTAATCCCGCGCACATGAACGCGGCTCGCGCCCAGTTCGAAGCTCTCAAACTCAAGCATCCGCGCAAGGCGTTCATCGGCGAGCAGAACGAGAACGTGACGGGCAACTACATCGACGAGAGCAAAGATTGTTCCTCTTCCTTCGGACTTCGCGGTTGCCGTGACTGCCGCCATTGCCTCTACGTCCGCGAGGCCAAGGACTGCATGGATTACCTCGTGTGGGGAGATCGCGCCGAGCGCATCTACGATTGCGAGTGCTGCGGGCACAACATCCAGAACCTGCACTTCTGCTGCGATTGCTGGGACGGCTCGCACGATCTGCTCTACTGCTTCCAGTGCGTCCTCAACGCGAGCAACTGCTTCGGCTGCGTCGGTCTCCAGAAAGGAAAATACTGCATTCTCAACAAGCAGTACGCGCAGGAGGAGTACGAAGCGCTCGTCCCGAAAATCATCGGGCACATGCAGAAGTCCGGCGAATGGGGGAGCTTCTTCCCGACAACCATTTCTCCGTATGCGTACAACGAGACTGCGGCGCAGGAGAATTTTGACTGAACTTCTACAGTTGTAAAAATGAGATGGCCACCTGAAGCCAACAATCAGGGCATGACGCAGAGCGTGGCACCAGGAAATCTACCATTCGGCATCACACTGGGCGGAGACGCAACTCCTACGGCCTGGAAGATTTTTCCGGC
>JACOTD010000063.1 GCA_016178535.1 Candidatus Peregrinibacteria bacterium | reverse complement strand
CGCTTCCTGCGTTCTCTCTCTCCACTGTCATTGCAGAAGTAACGCGGTGGCGAACGGAGGGGAGATCGCTGTTTGAGAAGCAACTGCAGGGAATCCTCGCCAGAGCGCCACCGGGCTAGGCGTGGGAATCGGGAATTACCGGTGAGCGACGATTGACCTTCCAACGCTTTCTGTGTAGATTACCTCCGCTATGGCAAAGGCGATCAAGAAAATCATCAAAGTGCAAGCACGCGGCGGACAAGCGAATCCCGCGCCGCCGCTGGGACCGGCGCTTGGGCAGGCGGGGGTGGACATCGCCGGCTTCTGCGGCAAGTTCAACGAGAAGACCAAGGACAAAATGGGCCAGATGCTCCCCGTGCAGATCACGGTGTACGAGGACAGGAGCTTCTCCTTCATCGTCAAGCAGCCGGCCATGTCGACCTTGATCAAGACGGAGCTGAAGATCGAATCGGGCAGCGGCGAGCCGAATAAGACGAAGGTGGGCAAGCTCTCCAAGGCGCAGGTGACAAAGATCGCGCAGGCCAAACTGCCGGACTTGAACACGGTGGATCTGGACGCCGCCGAGCGCATCGTCATGGGAACTGCGCGGAGCATGGGAGTGACGGTGGAGTGATCAGAATTCAACGGTTCAGAGTTCAGTGATCATTTTGATTTGGATCATTTCTCTGAATCACTGAAGTCTGAATTCTGAACTCTAGCCTTGTGCCTTCCCATCATCTTCGCTCCCTCGCAAGAGCGAATGCGTGCACGCAGCAATGCACATGCATACAATGACGGAAACATTTCCGTATGGATCTCACGTTTCCCTTCCTCAGTACCGGTCTCCTCAATCTCGTCTACGGCATCGTGGCGACGGTCGGCGTGCTCGAGCTTCTGACCCTCGGCTTCATCCCCGCTTTGCTCCAGCGCGATGCAACCCCCAAGGCCGTGGGAAAAGCCATCTACTGCTACCTGATGCAGATGTTCGGCATCCTCCTCATGACGCTCAGCGGGTTGCCCGCCGTGGGAAGCGTTCTCGCCGGGCTCTCGTACAGTTCGAGCGTGTACCTGGCGCTCCTGATCATCTTCACGCTGGGCGGGCTCATCTTCCTGTGGCACGAGAACGTCTCGCATGCCATCGACGAGGCCTCGCGCGCGGTGCCCTTCGCCATCTACTACTACACGTTCAAAACCATCGGCTTCGTGCTGATGAGCACAACTCTGCTCTTCCTTATCCTCACGATGCTCCTCCATCAAATCGAGCTCGAACCGACGTGGTGGGTTTCCCCGACAATCTTCTTCTTCTATGGCGGCCTTCTCTCCTGGTCGACCCGCTGGCCCTACGGCCACCATCTCAATTTTGAGAACTCCCCCCTGTCGCTGCGTCCCCCCCCTCCGCCCCAGCCCCGTCCTCTTCCGGCATCTGTTTCGTTGCCCGCACTGTCCATGACAATGAAGAAACCGAAAATGGTGCAGAAGAAGCGAAGTTCCTGATACCAATTTGCGAGTGAAACGATAGGAATTCTCATGGAATGATACCCTCCGTCGAATGCCGCGAAGCGTCCCCATAGCGAAGCATTACCCTCAATGATCCCAGGACATTCCTCATGTTTCGAACGCGAAGTGGCATGAGCAGAGTGCAGAAGATCTTGCGCCCGGATGCAACCATGGCACAATGGCGTCCTCGTGGGAGCCCTGAGCTTGTCGAAGGGCGTTCGCACCACGTTCCTCATCTTCTATGACATCCAAGCGATCCCCGCTCGCCCGACGGAAGGGCAAGAAGTACGCCGAGAGGAAGGCGCTCATCACGAAGCCTCTCTACTCCGTCGTCGAAGCCGCGGAGCTTCTGCCGCAACTCTCCACGAGCAGCTTCGATGGCGCCGCGGAGGTGCACATCCGCATCAACGCCGACACCACCCAAGCCGATCAGCTCGTTCGCACGACCGTGAGTTTGCCGCATGGGACCGGGAAGACGTTGCGCGTTGCCGCGTTCGTTCCCGATGACCAGATTGCCGAAGCGAAGAAGGCGGGGGCGGATCTCGCGGGGAACGAAGACCTCATCAAGCACATCCAGGAGGGCCGCCTCGATTTCGATATCGCCGTCGCCGTGCCGAGATTGATGAAGGACCTGGGGAAAGTGGCGAAGACGCTCGGCCAGAAAGGGCTGATGCCGTCGCCCAAAGCTGGAACAGTGACGGACAAGATTGCAACGACGATCGAGGAACTCAAGAAGGGACGCATCGAGTGCAAGATGGACAAGCAGGGCATCATCCACGGCATCTTCGGCAAAATTTCCTTCGGCGGAAAGAAGCTCGAGGAGAATTTGAACGTCATCCTGCAGGCAATCAAGGAAGCCCAACCGAGCGGTATCAAGGGCGAGTACATCCTCTCCGTCTCCGTGAGCCCGACGATGGGGCCGGGGATCAAGGTACAATTGTGATTGCCGGCAATCATTGAACGCCAGATCGGTCGGAGATGCGTTGCTCGTTCTTCGACCGCGTTCCGTTTCTCGTGAGCCGATGACAATCACCCGCAGAGAATCATTTTCGCTTCCTCCAGCTTCTCGACCTGCATCAGACGCTGACGCATGTCCGAGGCGCCGTCGAAACCCTTCACGTAGCTGGCAAGGTGCCGGCGCATTTCCAGCATGCCGCGTTTTTCGCCCTTGATGCGGACGGCCAATGCGCAATGGTCCAGGATCACCGGAATTTTTTGCGCGAACGTGCGCGGCGCCGACGTCGGCGCCACCGTAGGCACGTCCCGGCGGGACGTGCCTACGGAACGCATTACGCATGATGCGTCCGCACGTTCGCACAATGCATCCACAATTTCCCGCATCACCCACGGATTCCCAAACGTCCCACGGCCGACCATGACGCCATCGAGATTTTCGATCTTCGCAACCGCATCGTCCGCCGATGCGATGTCCCCATTCCCGATGACCGGAACGGAGACAGCGCGCTTGAGCTCGTAGATCGGATCCCAGTTCGCCTGCCCCGTGAACTTGTCGTGGTAGCGCCTACCGTGGATGGCGAGGGCGGAGGCTCCGGCTTCCACGAGCCTCTGACAGAACGGAATGAGCGTTTCCGCCGTGTCCCACCCGAGCCGCGTCTTGACTGAAACGGGGATCGAGACGGCCTTCACCGTCGCATGCACGAGCTCGGCAGCGAGATCCGGATCGCGGATGAGTGCGGATCCATGGCACGAGGAGACAACCTTCGCCGCGGGGCAGCCCATGTTGATATCGATGCCGTCGGCGCCCATCTGCTCGATGATCGTCGCAGCGGTGAGGAAGTGCTCGGGATCCTTGCCGAACACCTGCACAATGAACGGCCGTTCGATCGAGGGATCGAAGTCGATCATCTGCATGGTTTTCTTTGCGCCGAAGTGGATGGCGTCGGTGGAGAGGAACTCCGTGCAGACGATCACCTCGGGGGCGATCCGCTTGATGAGCTGGCGATACGACGCATCCGTGACCCCCGCCATCGGGGCGAGGGCGACAATCGGCCGAGTGGCGGTAGTCCAGGAGAAGGGCATTGGCATGATAATTCGATGGCTCGATGGTGAGATGGTTCGCAAGCGCGCACCAATCCTTCTGAGGTTCATTATAGAATAATTTAACCATCCAACCATCCAACCATCCAAAGAACGCCTTCTCCCACCCATCGCCTCTGCTGCACTATGATCGCATATGCGATCCATCCTCGCCTTCCTCATTCCCCACGCTTTTGCCCAACTCAACCCCCATCTGATCCCTCCCAATGGCCTCATCGCCGGGCAGCAGGACTGCAATTTCATCACGGGAGAAATGCACTTCCACTGCATCCCGCTCTACGTCGCCTATCTCATCCAGCTCGTCTTCTCCTTCATCGGCACCATCGCGCTCCTTGTCATTATCTGGTCAGGCTATGAACTGGCGATCTCGAGTCTCGCAGGCGGGGACAGCTCAAAAGCGAAGGGGAGATTGCGATACGCAATTATGGGCTTCGTCGTCTCCATCCTTGCGTACTTCATCGTCAATTTGATCATCGAGGCGGTGACATGAGAAGCGGTTCAGTGTCATTGATTCTTCAAGCATCGTGAGCATCTCCGCTGAACCGTTGAATCACTGAACACTTTCCCACTCGTCCAGTGCTCCTCCTCGCGGAGAATGCTCCGATTGAGTAGGATTGCCTCCATGGCGAAGAAGAAGTCCGACGGGTCGTTCACGTCGCTGCGAATCATCGGGGAGAAGGCGCAGCGGCTGCTCGCGCGCGCCAAGGAAGAACTCCGGCGCAGAGGCCCCGAACATACGAGAACCGCCCCGCCCCCGCCCCAAGCCCCCGTGGACATGGTCGTCTCGTTCTCCATCGCGAGCATTGCCAAAGCGACGCTCACGGTGATCGCGATCGCGGTCGGCGTCCTGATGCTGTATTTCATCAAAGACAAGATCGTCTTGCTGCTCTTGGCCATCTTCATCGCCATCATCATCGACCCCGGCGTGCAGGCCATGAAGCGAGCGGGGATTCCGCGGGGACTCGGGATCCTCATCCACTACTTTGTCGCGCTCTTCCTGTTCCTCTTCCTCGTCGTCTCGCTCATCCCGATCATCGCCGATCAACTCCAGAACATCGCTTTCTCCCTGAATCAGCAGGTGAATCTCTTCCTCGCGAATCCCCGCATCGCGCTGCCCCTCATCAGCGACCGGGTGAACGTGCAGATGACGATCTTCCTCCAGAACACCCTCCAGCAGCTCTCCATCCAGCACTTGACCGACGTGCTGCGGCAGTTCGGACAGAATCTCTCCACCGCCGCCCAGGGTTCCCTCGCGTTCGCGGCGTTCCTGGCCGGTTCGGTGTTCGATTTCTTCGTGAACATGATCGTGGTCCTGGTGCTCGCATTCTTCATCCAATTGGAGAAGGAGAAGCTCGTGAACTGGGTGCGGGGATTTCTGCCCTGGAGCTTCCGCTCGTACGTGGATGACAAATCGGAAGTGATCCACTGGAAGCTCGCGCAGTGGGCGCGGGGGCAGCTGATCCTCTGTGTGTCCATCGGCGTGCTCGTGTTCTTCGCGCTCGTCATCCTCCGCATGCCCTACGCGCTCACGCTGGCGATCCTCGCCGCGTTCACGGAATTCATTCCGGTGATCGGTCCCTTCATCGCCATGATTCCCGCAGTCCTCATCGCGATCACCCAACAAGGATTCTTCTGGGGGCTCATCGTGGGAGCGGTCTACTACGTGGTTCAGTGGTGCGAAAATAACTTGCTCGTGCCGCTCATCATGAAACGCGCGGTCGGCCTCTCTCCCATCGCCATCATGTTCGCGATGATGGTGGCCGTGAGTTTCCCAGGCGTCATCCATCCCGTGCTCGGCGTCATTCTCGCGATCCCCGCGACGACGGTCATCGCGCTCTTCCTGGAAGACTGGCGGGCGGCGAGGAGGGAGAAGTTGGGGGCAGCCGTTTGAGAACATGACCGCGACGGGAATTGCGAAAGGCGAATGGCGAGTTGCGAATTGTCAATGGCTGTTGGAAACTGGTTTTTCATTCGCCATTCGCAACTTGCAACTCGCAATTCCTCATGCGTCATGCCCAATTTCTCTCACATTCTACCTCCACACAATCTTTTCGGTCTTCCCGTGACTGCGCTCACTGAAAAAATCCGCTACAATTTCACGATGAATCTAGACAGTTAGCACTCTGTTTGATAGACTGCTAACTCCGGTTCGCTTCTTCTCCACTCCGGTATGCATCCCTTCGACCCACCCTCGTCAGCCTAGGCTGACTTCGGTGGGCAAGCCGCTTCACTCCTCTCCTTTCCATCCAACCTATGCATCCTTTTGATCGCTTCACGCCCAATGCCAAGCTCGCACTCCAGATCGCCGAGCAGGAGGCAAAGAGCATGAAGAGCACGTACATCGGAACGGAGCACTTGCTCTTGGGGCTCTTGAGTATTCCCAAATCGCTCGGGTTCTCGATCTTCACGGGAGCCGGCGTGACGCAGGAGAACGTGCGCATCCTCCTTAAGGCGATGAAATCGACGAACATCGAGGGGCAGCACGTGAAGCACGGCCTCTCGACCTTCCTCCACACGGTGATCGAGCAGAGTGTCGTGACCGCGCATAAATTCCGCCATGCGAACGTGGGCACGGAGCATCTGCTCCACTCTCTCGTCTCCACGGGGAAGAATGCGGCGACGTTGATCCTGGAGAACATGCAGGTGGACCCGGAGGATCTGCGCCTCAGGGTCGAGGAGATGTTCGGCCAGATCAACCACTTCAAGCAGCAGAACAGGAACCTGGAACAGTCGCTGGAAGCGTTCTTCCACGGCCTGCAAGGCGTGATTGTGGGGATGCAGCCCCAGGGGGCTGGGGGAGGAGGAACCGAACCCGAGGGCCTCAAGCGTCGCAAGGCCGAGGGGAAGAGCAAGACGCCCGTGCTCGACTACTTCACCGATGACCTCATCACGAAGGTGAAGGAGGGGAAGATCGATCCGATCATCGGCAGGGACGAGGAGATTGAGCGGCTCATCCGCATTCTCAACCGCAAGACGAAGAACAATCCCGTGCTCATCGGCGAGCCGGGGGTGGGAAAGACCGCGGTCGTTGAGGGTCTTGCGCAGCGCATCGCTGCATCGACGGTCCCGGATTCGCTCAAGAACAAGAGCCTGCTCGTGCTCAACATGGGTTCGCTCGTTGCGGGGACGAAGTACCGGGGCGAGTTCGAGCAGCGCTTCGATGACATCATCAAGGAGGCCGCGAAGAGCGACAATCAGATCATCCTCTTCATCGACGAGATTCACACGGTCGTGGGGGCGGGATCGGCGGAGGGGTCGCTCGATGCGGCGAACATCCTGAAGCCTGCTCTCAGCCGGGGGGCGGTGCGCGTGATCGGCGCCACCACGGTGGACGAGTACCGGACGGTGGAGAAGGATCGGGCCCTCGAGCGCCGGTTCCAGTCGATCCTCGTGAACGAGCCCACGGTGCCGGATGCCATGAGCATCCTTCAGGGACTCAAGGCCAGCTTCGAGCAATTCCACCACCTGGCGATCACGGACGGCGCCATCGAGGCGGCGGTGCACTTGAGCAAGCGCTACATCACGGAACGCTACCTGCCCGATAAGGCGATCGACGTGCTGGATGAAGCCGCCGCCGGCAAGAGCCTGCAGCACCACGCGGGGGCGCAGCCGGAGATCAAGAAGATGGAGAAGAAACTCGAGGAGCTGCTCGCAAAGCAGCAGCAAGCCGTGCGCGAGCAGAAGTATCACCAGGCCCTCAGGCTCAAGCAGGAGCAACAGACGGCGAAGGAACAGCTCGAGGCACTCAAGAACGCTCAGGACGGCGACCGCCGCACCCCGATCCAGATCACCGATGACGACATCGCCGTGGTCATCGGCCGCATGACCGGCATCCCGGTCACAAAGCTCCTCAAATCCGAGGCCAAGCGCCTCGCGAACCTGGAGCTCGTGATCCGCAAGCACATCGTCGGCCAAGACGATGCGATCCGGAAAGTGGCGAGAGCGATCCGTCGCAGCAGAGTCGGCATCAGTGACGTGCGTCGACCGATCGGCTCCTTCCTCTTCCTGGGACCGACGGGAGTGGGGAAGACGGAACTCGTCCGGACAATCGCCAGGGAAGTCTTCAACCGCGAGGACGCGCTCATCAAAATCGACATGTCCGAATTCATGGAGCGCCACAACGTCTCGCGTCTCATCGGCACCACCGCCGGCTACGTGGGGTACGAGGAGGGGGGGCAATTGACCGAGTCGGTCCGCCGCAAGCCCTACTCCGTGATCCTCTTCGACGAAATCGAGAAGGCACACCCCGAGTTCTTCAATATCCTCCTGCAGATCCTCGAGGACGGCGTGCTCACCGACGGCCAGGGCAAGCAGGTCGACTTCACGAACACGATCATCGTCATGACGAGCAACATCGGCGCAGAGAAGCTGACGAAGCAGGCCGCGAAGATCGGCTTCAAATTGGAGGAAGAGGCCAGAGGCGAGGAGGCCGAGTACGAGGAGAAGTGCAAAGAAGTCCTCAAAGAATTGAAGGATCACCTGCGTCCGGAATTCCTCAATCGCGTCGACCACATCATCGTCTTTAACGCGCTGAATCAGCAGCACATTCGCAAAATCGTGCGGATGCACCTCGGGATGCTCGCCACCCGTCTGCGCGAACAGGAGTATACGATCGACATCGATCCGAAAGCGATCAACCTCCTCGCTGAGGAAGGCTTCGACCCCGAATACGGCGCGCGTCCCGTGCGCCGCGTGATCCAGGATCGCATCGAATCCGAGATCGCCGAGCACATCCTCAAAGGCATCTTCCGCAAGGGCGACGTGATCCGCGTCGTGAGGAAAGAGAAGGACAAGCTCGAATTCCTCCATGGAGAAGCATCCGCGAAGCTGGAGACTGCGTTGGAGCAGCCGGAAGAAGTGGAAGAGGAAGTGACAGCGTGAGTACAACGAAATGTCACATTGAACTCTGTCGCTCTTCGATGCGACTCAGAGCGACCCGCAATTCTTTTTTCATGCAAAGCCTATGAGAGAAAGATCACTCTACCTGAACTTCTACAGTTCCCAATGACCTCACCCGGGAAATTGGCTGCCTGATGCGACCGTGATGTCGCCAAAACAAAAACCTGGTGCCACATTCTTTTCGCTTTTCCTTGATTGCAAGCGCAGTTTCGTAGTTCTCTGGTG
>JACOTD010000062.1 GCA_016178535.1 Candidatus Peregrinibacteria bacterium | reverse complement strand
TGGCTTCTGCAAGACAATTTCTTGCTCCTGTCACTCTTGCAGATGGCGCAGAAAATGGTTCCTGCGGCATCTATCACCTCGTCATGCAGACCTCAAGGGCTGGTGAGTGTCTGCAAGAGGGTGCCAGGGGGAATTGCTGGGTACATTTGATTTTTTCATCGCCTCCCCCTCAAAGGCGCTCTTCGATCTTCTATACTTCCGCACACATCAGTTCCGTGGTACGTCACTGGATAAGATTATGGAATTGATAAAGGAATTGCGCATTGATTTCGAAGAAATGGAAACCTCTGAACAGAAAAAGTTCCATGCGATGATTACCCCCTATACCCATGAGTGAACAGCTGCTCTCCATTCTCAAAAACAGGCTTGAGGAACTCACCAGTCAGGGAGACCCCGAGGTGCGCCGCAATGCGCTCAAAGAAGTATTGCAGCTCTACATTCTCAATTTTATTTACCATCATCCCAAATACAGTGCATGGGTCATGTACGGCGGCTCTGCCCTTCGCATCATCCATGGCCTTGATCGCATGTCAGTGGATCTGGATTTCGAAGTTCCAAGTCCTGTCACGGAAAAGTTTCTGCTATCACTGAAGGAAGACATCGAGCGCCATTTTACGGATACGTATAGCGCTGGCGCTGATTTCTTGGATATCAAAATCACGAGCACGAGAGGACTGACGCTGAAGTTTCATGTCGAGTCGCTTAGGAATCGTAAGAAAACAATTTCCAAACTTCAGAGCAGGGAGGATGATGGTCTCCATGACCGCCGCACACTCTTTGGCTCTGGAACAGAGCATCGCCCGAAAGTATCAGGCACTCGATGCTACCATGGATGAACGATCCCGTCGTCTGTGGGCGGGCGCGGAAGCCCAGGAGATCGGATACAAAGGACAGAGCATCGTCCATCGTGCGACGCGGCTGGCGATGAAGACCATCCAGCGGGGAAGGCGTGAACTGCAGCTCACTCCGTCTCCTTCGGGAGTGCCTCGACGCATCCGCAGACCGGGCGGAGGACGCAAAAAGGTCACGGAAAAAGATCGAACGTTGATCAGCGATCTCGATACTCTGATCGAGCCGACGGTGCGCGGCGATCCGATGCGCGGCATTCGCTGGACGTGCAAGAGCACACGGAAGCTTGCGAAGGAACTCTGTGCCAAAGGGCACAGGGTCAGTCACACGACGGTGGCGGAGGAGCTCAAAGCGCAGAAATTCAGTCTCCAGGGGAACCGGAAGACGAAGGAGGGATCTTCCCATCCCGACCGAAACTTGCAGTTTGAGCACATCCATGAGACAGCGACGATGTTTCAAGAGCGTGGGGATCCCGTCATCAGCATCGACACGAAGAAGAAGGAACTCATCGGGAACTACAAGAACGGAGGGAAGGAATGGGCGCCGGAGGGAACACCCCGCACCGTGAAGGTGCATGACTTCATCGACAAGAAGCTCGGGAAAGCCATTCCCTACGGAGTCTACGACATCGCGAAGAACAAGGGCTTCGTGAGTGTCGGCATCGACAAGGACACGGCCGCATTTGCCGTGGAGACGATTCGTCGCTGGTGGAACGGTGTGGGACGAGAAACGTACGCAGGTTCTCATCAGCTCTACATCACCGCCGACGGTGGCGGGAGCAATGCCAGCCGCTCACGACTCTTCAAGCTCGAACTGCAGAAGTTTTCTGATGAGACGGGTCTCACGATCAGCGTTTCTCACTACCCGCCAGGCACGAGCAAATGGAACAAGATCGAGCATCGGATGTTCTGCCATATCACGGCGAACTGGAGAGCGGTGCCGCTCGTAAGCCGGGAAGTCATCGTGGAACTCATCGCGCACACGACGACGGAGAAGGGACTCACGATTCATGCCGAACTCGACACCAATGTGTATAAGAAAGGGATTGTCGTGACGAAGCAGGAGTTCGCTGCGTTGGCTCTCAAGCGTGAAGAGTTCCACGGTGAGTGGAACTACAGTATCCAGCCACGGACAGCGCGGGCGGATTGAAACGATTGTTTACGTGCAGGCCCATAGTGCCGATGATCACCTGAAGAACTCATGCATAGCACGATACGTCATCGATTCACCCTTGGAAGAGATCCCATGAATGTTCTACGATCAATAAAGGTTATTTGGCATCACAGAGAGAAAAAATCGGTTCTTGTACCAGGCAGAACGCCGTCTCACTTTGTATCTTGTATCTTGTATCTTGTATCTTCATATCTTCAGGCCTCGCTTCAACATTCTATTCCAACAAGCATGTCACAGAATCTCGAAGCCATTATCGGCCCTTCGGCACGCTCAGGACCTATCGCAGATATTTCTTCTTCTGATCAATATGCCAATTGAACTTGAAGCGATCATCGGCCTGGAAGTGCATGCCCAGATGAATACGAAGACGAAGATGTTCTGCGGGTGCGATAACGACGCGTTCGGCAAGCCGCCCAACACGACCGTCTGCGAGATCTGCATGGGGCATCCGGGGACGTTGCCCGTGCCGAATAAGGAGGCCGTACTCAAAGCCATTCGCGCCTCGCTCGCGCTCCAGTGCACCGTCAACCGCGAGAACCACTTCGACCGCAAGCACTACTTCTACCCCGATCTCCCCTCCGGCTTCCAAATCTCGCAGTACGATTTTCCTCTCGCATCGAAGGGGTATTTGACATTCGACATTCCCCCCTCCCCCCGTGTGGGAGGGGTCGGGGGTGAGGGCTTGGAAAAAACGTGCCGCATCACCCGTCTCCACATGGAGAACGACGCCGGCAAACTCAGTCACCTCGGTGCTTCGACCCTGTGTGACTACAACCGCGCCGGCACGCCGCTCATGGAGATCGTCACCGAGCCAGATTTGCGAAGCTCTGATGAGGCCGTGAGATTCGCCGAAGAACTTCGGCGGGTTCTCATTGCGGTGAATGCCTCCGAAGCCGACATGTTCAAGGGCATGATGCGCTTCGATGCGTCGATTTCCCTGCGGGAGAAAGGAACACAGAAGCTGAATCCTCGCAGCGAGATCAAAAACCTCAATTCCTTCAAGGCACTCGGGCGCGCGCTTGCGTACGAGGAAAATCGCTTGAGAAAACTCTGGGAAGACGATGGCGGGCCGCTCAAGGGCAGCATCACGGTGGGGTGGATGGATGACGAAGGCAAGACGCGGATCCTCCGCAGCAAGGAGACCGCGGACGACTACCGCTACTTTCCGGAACCGGATATTCCGCCGCTCCGACTCGAAGAAGAGATGTTGGAGAATACACAGAAGACTCTCCCGATGCTCCCCCGTGAGCAGCGGAAGGCTTACATTGCAATGGGACTGTCACCGGCCGAAGCACTGACCTTGATGAGCCAACAAGGTCTTCGGGAACGATTCGACGCTATCCATACGGAAACCGCAGACCCCAAGCTCGCTTCTGGAATGATCCTCACGCAATTGATCGGATTCCTCAACGTTCACTCAAAAACCATGGCTTCCGCCCCGAGTTCGGAAGAATTCATTGCATTGGCAAAAGCAGAAATTTCCGGACGGATTTCGAGCCATGCACGGAAGGAAGTGTTGGAGAAATCTGTCATGACCGGTCGTGCGCCGATGGAGATCATTGAGAAAGAAGGTATGCGGCAGATCTCCGATGACAGCGTTCTGGAAGACTGGGTGGCGAAAGCAATCGCGGCGAACCCCGATGCAATCGCATCTTTCAAGAAGGGGAAGGAGGCGGCACTCGGCTCGGTCGTGGGATGGGTGATGAAACAGACCAGGGGGCAGGCGAATCCGGGGAAAGTCACGGAACTCCTGAAGAAGAAAATGTGACGCTTCTTTGAAGATTGTGCTCACGCCCTCTCCATATACGTTCCCGTCTCCGTGCTCACTTTCACCTTGTCTCCTTGGTTCACGAAGAGCGGAACGTTCACGCTGAGGCCCGTATCCATCTTCGCGGGCTTGCTGCCGCCCGTGGCCGTGTCGCCCTTCACGCCGGGGATCGTCTCGACGACCGTCATGACCACGGTCGAGGGGAGCTTGATGCCGATGGGTTTTTCGCCGCAGAGGAGCGCGTCCACCTCCTGCCCCTCCGTGAGGTAGCCCATCTGCTCCTCGAGCGCGTCTTTGGGGAGCGGGAATTGATCGTAGCTCTGGAGATCCATGAAGGTTGCCGTGGTGTCATCTCCATAGAGGTACTGCACTTTGCGGAAGCCGACGTCGGCCTCTTCAATTTTCTCGCTGCCCTGGAAGTTCTTGGCCACCACCGCGCCCGGCTGCAGATTCTTCAGCTTGCACTGCATGTTCGCCTTGCTCTGGCTCTTCCTGCCGAACTGCGAGGTGATGACGAGGTACGGCTCTCCATCGATGGTGATTGCGCGGCCGGGCTTGAGATCGGTGATGGTGTACATGGGCAGCAAGTTTGAGCGAGCGCATGGCGGAAAGCAACTGTGGTTCCACTGCCTTCTATGATCGTGGCATCTGGACGAGAGCAAATGCTATTGACACGACTACATATGGGAAGGAACAGCGGGTGCAGGTCTGTCGAGGGTGTGGGTGATGAACCCGGGGAAGTCATCGTTGATACGGGGGAGTGAGGAGCG
>JACOTD010000061.1 GCA_016178535.1 Candidatus Peregrinibacteria bacterium | reverse complement strand
TTCCTGCGTTCTCTCTCTCCACTGTCATTGCAGAAGTAACGCGGTGGCGAACGGAGGGGAGATCGCTGTTTGAGAAGCAACTGCAGGGAATCCTCGCCAGAGCGCCACCGGGCTAGGCGTGGGAATCGGGAATTACCCCGCTTGCCATCGTGGTGTACATCCGTACACTCACCTCCGTTGCTTCCCTCCACTCCCATACTTCGCTACCGCTCAGTATAAATGGCCACTCAGCTCACCTCCTTCGCGAACATCGGTCTCAAGAGCGAGAGAATCACCGTTGAAGTCGGCATTGGGTACGCCGAGGAACCGAAGTTTTTCATCGTGGGGCTCGGAGATACCGCCGTGCAGGAGAGCCGGCAGCGGGTGAAGATTGCGCTGCGGAGCTGCGGCTTCCACATGCCATCGGGCAGAGTCATCACCGTGAACCTCGCGCCCGCGGACATTCGAAAGGTGGGACCGCGCTACGATCTCCCCATCGCGCTCTCCCTCCTCTTCGCGCAGGATATCGTTTCCGTTCCCGAGGAGAGAATCCGGCAGACCGCCTTCCTCGGCGAACTCGCGCTCGATGGTTCCCTGCGCCATGTCTCCGGTGTCCTGCCTGCCGCCATCGCGTGCGCCAGGCTCGGGATCAAGACGCTCGTCGTCCCCGCGGCGAACGGCCCGGAAGCGGCGCTGATCCCCGGGATCGAAGTGATCGCGCCGGAGAACCTGGGTGAGCTCGTGGACATCCTCTGCGGCGAACGGGAGGCGACGCCGATCGTTCCTCCGGCTTCGAGTCCTGCTGGTGCCTTCGATGAACTGATCGACTTCGCCGATGTCCGTGGGCAGGAACACGCCAAGCGCGCGCTCGAGATCGCGGCGGCAGGCGGGCACAACGTGCTCATGAGCGGCACGCCGGGATCGGGGAAGACGCTCCTCGCGCGCGCGTTCCGTCGCATTCTCCCGCCGCTGACCCAAGAAGAATCCATCGAGGTGACCCAGATCTACTCCGTCGCGAACCTGCTCCCGAGGGATGCGCCGCTGATGCAGGAACGCCCCTTCCGCATGGTCCATCACACGGCGAGCGGGGTCTCGATCGTCGGCGGAGGACAGATCCCCGGACCGGGCGAAATCAGCCTCGCACACCGAGGGGTGCTCTTCATGGATGAATTGGCCGAGTTCCCGGCTCAAGTGCTCGAGGTGCTGCGGCAACCGCTCGAAGACAGAACGATCACGATCACCCGCGCGCAAGGGTCGATCACCTTCCCCGCCGATTTCATCCTCGTCGCAGCGATGAACCCGGCGGAATATTCCGCGGGGAGTGCGCAGAAGATCCAGCGACGGATTTCCGCGCCGCTCCTCGATCGCATCGATTTGAAGATCGACGTCCAGGCCGTTCCCATCGAAGACCTGCAGAAGAAACCGACGGCGAACGGCGACTGTTCGGACACGATCCGCGAGCGCGTCACACACGCACGCTCCCTCCAGCGCGAGCGGTTTTTTGGCATGCGGACGCAGACGAATAAAGAAATGAACGTGAAGCAGATCGACGCGCTCTGCCCGCTCGACGCCGCTTCGGTGAAGCTCCTGCAGAATGCCGTGCAGCGCATGGGCCTCTCCGCGCGCAGCTACCATCGCACGATCAAAGTGGCGCGGACGATCGCGGATTTGCAGGGAGAAAGCTCCATCTCGGCCTCGCATATCGCGGAGTCGCTGCAGTATCGGCAAAGCCTGCGCACGTAGGGCAAGGGCAATGATCATCATTCGATGAATCCTTGCCCTAGCCCTCGCCCTGACCCTAAGATCGCCGCGATGCACTTCGCCGACGCACTGACCGCCGCCACGAAAAAGAAATCCCCTCTCTGCGTCGGGCTCGATCCGCAGCTGGAGAAACTGCCATCCGAACTCTCGAGAGATCCCGCTGGAGTGCTCGCTTTCAACAAAGGCATCATTGATGCGGTGAAGGAGATTGCCGCTTGTGTGAAACCACAACTGGCCTACTACGAACTTCTGGGATGGGAAGGAATGAAAGTCTTCTGGGAAACATGCTCCTATGCGCAGGAGCGAGGACTGATCGTGATCGCGGACGGCAAGCGCAACGATATCGGTTTTACCTGCGAGGCGTACGCCGATGCCTACTTGTACGAAGGGAGCCCCGTCGATGCGCTCACCGTGACGGCGTATTTGGGATCGGACGGGGTTGTGCCCTTCCTCTCGCGCTGCGCGAAGAATGACAAAGGCATCTTCGTGCTTGTGAAGACGAGCAACAAGAGTTCCGGCGAACTCCAAGATCTGCCTGTCGGCGACGAAGTCGTCCACGAGCACCTCGCCCAACTCGTGGAGAGTTGGGGGGCGCAATACCTGGGGAAGGAGACTTCGCTCTCGTGCGTGGGTGCGGTGGTGGGCGCAACGTATCCCGAGGAGATGAACTATTTGCGCACGCTCATGCCGCACATCCCCTTCCTCATCCCGGGCTACGGCGCGCAGGGCGGAACGGCACAGGATGTGAAGCGCGGATTCATCCCGGGCGGCGGCGGGGCGATCGTGAACGCCTCGCGCTCGATCCTCTACGCGTCCAACGGAGCGGATTGGAAGGAAACCGCCGCGAAGGCAGCGAAGACGATGGCGGAAGAGATTGCGACCGCGATCGGTTCGTAGATGCGTTTTTCGTTCGCTCGTTTCTCGATGTGGAAGGAATTCTCATCATGAATGTGTTCATCGAAAAACGAGCCGATCACTTCCACAGCGTCCCCTTCGCGATCGGACTTTGGAGTTCCGTCCAGGTGTAGTCGCTCGCTCCATCGCTCCAGTGCACGGCGCCATTGTCGCCCAGGCTCCCGGGCTGGTTCAGCGTCACCTGGAGAAAGGGATTCACCGACCCTTGATCCACGGCGACATCCCCGTAGAGACGCAACACGATGGGATCGCGGCCGATGCTGCCCAGCTCGGGGGGGATGGCGGAGCAACTGACCGTGGAACCGTTCACCGAGCAGGAGAGGTGCGTCCCGCCGCTCGGCGATGCAAGGGACCAGTTCATCACGGCCACCGACGGCGCTTTGGATACCTGGAATTCGAGATTCCGCAACCGCACGGTCGCTCCCGTGAGAGCCTTCGCCGAAAAGGAGAATGCTCCAAGCACCTGGTACGTTCCGGTCGCGAGGACGGACTGAGCATCCCCCGCATTCGCAACCGCGGTGATCGTTCCCTGCGCCGTTTCGTGCTTGGGGTAGACAGTCGCGGGCGCCGGCACGATCCATGTGGACTCACTGTCCTGGCCGCGCACGCCCACCGACCATCGATCGACCTGCACGAGTTGACCGGGAAATCCGCCGTTATTCTTGGGATTGAGACGGACTTCGATGGCGAGCACCTGCTGTGTTCCCTTCGAAATCACATAGCCTCCGCTCGAGATGAACGTCCCCTTCCAGGTCTTGTCCGAATCGTCCAAGTAGTGGCTGAGTGAGAGCTGGCCGATATCGCGACCGTCCTGATCTGCGAGGAACATCGCGTCGATCGATGTGATCTTCGCCTTCAGAACCACCGTGGCGGATTGGACGTAGACCCCCTCGTGTTCAGCGAAGAAACTGGCATCCGCGAGCGGCTGGCTGCGCCTTCCGAGAATGAGAAAATGACTGCGCGAGGGGAGATTGAGGGCCACTGAAGAAGAGGATGAAGACGGAAGAGACGAGGAGGAAGAACTGCCGGATGACGATGCGACCGAGCTGCTCGAAGACGAACTCGCCGACGAAGAAGGTGAGGAAATCACATGCCCCTGTTCCGCGCTGCGGTAGAGATCGAGTTCCCCTACCGATTCGGCATGGAATGCGGCCACGAGTCTCGCCATTTCGCCGCGCGTCATCGCGTCGCCAGGCTCAAGAGAGATCGGCAAGGAAGTACGATGCTGTCCCGCCGCGCGGACGTACTGCGTGAACCACGCGTCACCGGCATGGTGATCGAGCGTGTAGTCGTAGAGAACTGCAAGCATCTTCAGCGCCTCGGCGTAGAGGACAGGTCGCTCGGGATGGAAGAGTCCGTCGGAGTAGCCCTGCACGAGGCCGATGCCTTTCGCCGCGCACACGGAGCGCGTGAACCATTGACCGGCCAAGACATCGGAGAAGCATCCCTGCCCCGATTCTTCCGGAAGCCCGAAGCCTGTTTTCGCCAACGGAAGGCTGATGAGGATCTTCGCAAACTCCGCGCGATTCAGACCTCGTTGCGCCGCAAAGACATTCCCGGGATTCCCCTGCACGACACCGAGGTTCGTGAGCAAGCTGATGCCCGCGACTTCCGCCGTGCCGAATGTCCGGCTGTCACGGTAGAGATGCCGGGCGGTGGGCGTGTAATCCAGCGCAAGAACGAGGCTCGGAATGAGGAGAATGAGTGCGGCGAACAGAGTGAAGCGGCGCATAACCGGAGGAGTGTACTGCGGATGACAATATTTCGCACGTTTTTGGGGAATTTTCAGGCACAGACGAAGAATTGCGATTTGCAAGTTGCGAATCGCGAATGAAAGCCCAAAGACTCCAATTTTCATTCGCAAATCGCACTTCGCACTTCGCAATTTTATCGGGCCTGCAACTCCATCGCCGGCGCATACATCCCCAAACTCTCCCGCTTCCACCAATTCCCCGTTTCCCGATGCTCCCCGAGCGTCGTGAAGTGGTACCGGAAGAACTCCGCTCGGATGAAGCGCGGCGGATGATCGGGGAAGGGATTGCGCCCGAGCAATGCGAGGACATCGGGGCTTCCTTGGAGCAAGCGGACGAGGAAATTCTGGAACCAGGGGTTCGCTCCATAGGGACTCAGCGCCGCGAACCACATCTGCCAATCGAGCCGCGGCTGGTGCGGTTCGACGAAGGCCAGGGCGCGGTCGAGCGCTCCGGGTTTCCAGCGGAATTCGTACGGGAGCCACTGGACGCCATCATCGCTCCCTTCGACGATGATTTCATCGCGCCGTCGCGTCATCACGCGGAAGAGGCCGTAACTGTTGAAGCTCCGAAGCGGTGAGAGAAAAGATTCCAGAGAAGCGAGAGGTGGAATCATCGCATCCGAGAAGATCGTGTCCAGGAGCTGATTCGCGGTGACGAGGAGAATTGGAATCGCGAGGAGGCAGAAGAAAACCCCCAAGCCGAATGACATCGAGGACGGCGCTGGAGAACAAGGAAAGAAGTGCAGGAGTCCACTGGGGAGGATCGCTCGCCATTGCGCATCATCGAGAAGCAGAAGCGAGAGCGCGATCGAGAGCAGATTGAAGAACGTGTAGTTGCCGGTGAGGAAGATCAAAATTTGCAATGCGATGAATCCCGCGCACGCGATCGCGCGGAACGTCGACGAGCCGAGGATGAAGAACGGCAAGACAATCTCGACGACGTACAGGAAGAACACGGAGAAGCGTTGGAAGAGATCGGGGAGCTGATGGACGTACCAGCCGATCCAGGTTGGGAGCGGCTGCGTTTCGTAGTGGTAGCGAAGGGCCGTCAGATTCCACCAGGAGGAATCGCCGCTCGTGAGCTTCACGATTCCGGATTCGAACATCAGGCGGAAGAGGAGCCACCACAGGAGCAGGAGAGCGATGCGCGGTACCGCGGTCTTGTGAACAAACCCCGGGAGGATCGACTGCGGCGCGAACATGATTGCAAGCAGAAGTGTTTCGAGGAGCAGAATGTCCCACTGGAAACTCAAGAACTCCTGCCCCGCGACGACGAGTGAGAGATAGAGGATCCAGAGGAGGAGCAAGCTGAGGGAAGGCGCGATGCCGAGGATGAGTGTAATAGAGAAAACCACGCCGAGCGCGCAGAGGATTTTCAGCATCGCATCGCTCGAGGAAAACCAGAGGAGGGTCGGCGCGATGCGGAACCGGTCGATCCCGGGAATCGCAGACTTCACCGCTTGCAGAAACGAATGCACGGGCAGGATGCCGTTGCTTCCCACGAGCCCCGTGATCTGTACCGAGAGCGAGATGAAGGCAATGAGGGAAATTACCCCGAGCAGCCGCAGGAAAATCCATCGGCTGATGACGAACTGGGGAACGCCACCCGTGAGCCACGCCATCGAGGATCCGAACGTTGCGGAGAGCATGGTGGGAATTCTAGCAGGATACGATTCTGCACCGAGCGATCGTTACATTTCCTCACGAAGTTGCTCCACGCTGATTTCCGCATCGCGCAGAATGCTTTTCAATGTCTTGGGATGGAGAATTTCCCCGCGTGGAAGGGTACTGTTGTTCTCTTTCCTTCAGTATTCCGATAGATGCGATGGCTGCCGCTCTGGCGCACGAGACGGAATCCCCGCTTCTCCAGTACCGGAATGATCTGCTTGACCGTGATGCGCGGAAGAGCGGGCGTCATGATCAATCGCCGAGAGTCACTGACACCGTAGAGATGCTGAGCGCGGGCGGAGGGGAAATTTGTTCGCGCTCTTCTTCGCGGTCTTCGAGATGAAGTTTGATGGCATCATTGATGTTCGCAATCACTTCTTCATAACTCTCGCCTTGCGTATAGCAGCCTTGCAACGAAGGACACGATGCGACATAGCCGTCTGCGTCGTGTTCAATCACGATGGAAAAAAATACGTTTTCATCGCGTTCATTATACCATTGTAACGGCTGTCCAGCCACGATTTCTGTCATTGTTCAAAGCGCACTCCCGAGAGAAGGCAGTGATCTATGCTTGTCCCATGCGCCTCATCGATCTCACGCACACGTTCGAAGGAGAGATGCCCGTCTATCCGGGAGATCCTCACCCCACCCTGATGCTCATGGAGAAAGAGGGGTGCAGAGATTATTGGCTCGAGACCTCCATGCACGTGGGCACCCACATGGATGCGCCGCTTCACATGATCGAGGGAGGGAAGTACCTCTCGGAAATGCCCGTGGAAAAATTCGCGGGCAGGGGGTACGTGATCGACGCGCGCGGCCGAGAGATCATCTCCGAGGAGTTGTTGGATGGAATCACGATGGAAAAGAACGCGATTCTTCTGGTCTTGACCGGTCATTCGTCTCGCTTCAAATCGCCGGCGTATTTCGAAAACTTCCCCATGATCTCCGAAGGATTCGCAACGAGAGCGGTCGAGCTGGGCGTCAGCATCGTGGGAATGGACACCTCAAGTCCGGATGCGCCGCCGTTCCCCGTCCACAAGATCCTGCTCGGCAACGAGATTCTGATTATCGAAAACCTCACGAATCTCGAGCAACTCCTGAATGTCGAACATTTCACGATCGCGGCGCTGCCATTCAAACTCCACGCCGACGCGGCGCCGGTGCGGGTGGTGGCGATAGTGAATTAAAGGCGATTTTCTTGCCGCTGCGGGCCCGATGCGATACGCTTCGCATCCATGATTTATTCTAGGAAGAACGCCGGCAAATGGGTAGCGAGCGCGAACGGCAAGATTCTTGCGACGGATGCTCGCCTCTCGACGGTGCTTCAGAAGGTGAAACGATACAATACAAAGGATATCCGCCTCGATCTTGTCCCAAAACACCCTTCATCGCCGGCGCCCATACGTTTTGAGTACATCCCCTACGGCGGCAACTGGCCGCCGATCATTCCGATGATCTTTGCGAATGGGAAGCACGAGCTCCCGACGGTGGGCTCACTCGCCGATACAGGCGCGACCCATACGATTCTCCCGATGGAAATGGCAAAGGAGAGCTTGGGATCTCTCTCAATCTGACCGACCAGATCGAAAGCCAGGTCGCGGGCGGCGGGCAGTGTCTGGTCTATCCTTCGCCTGTCATGATCGAGTATGTCCTCCACGATCCGCGGTCAGGGAAGGGATACCGCTGGAAAGGCTCCGCCCTCTTCGCGCTGGGTCAGCAGTTCGTCTTGCTCGGACATCATCGCTGTTTGGAAAAATTCGATATCACCTTCCGCGGCCCCGAGAGGATGCTGGAAATCACGCCACGATTTCGTATATGAAAAGCTGTTGAATGATCGTGCCGTGGGCTCCTGTAGTTCAGCGGATGCACTGCCGATGCAGGCGGTGACGATGGTGAAGGAATGAAAGACTCGACGGTATTTCCTCTCGAAAAGACATCATTTTCTTACTATCCAATCTTCCCCTTCTCCACGGCAAATGGAATCTTGCGGGGAAAGAGGAATGCAAAAATCGCGGTGATCGCCACAATGCCGACCGACGCAACGACGCTGATCCAGACGATGCCTCTGCAGTTCCCGTAGACGAAGAAGGAACTCCCAACACGAACGCCGTGAGGATGCCCCAGGAGCGGTTCTGCTTGTGGTGATCGATAAGAAGAGTATAATAAAGGTGTTTTATAACCTCTCTACTATGCACCAAATTCAAACCATCACGCTGCAGGCACTCAAGCTCAACGGAGCGAAAGCGATCCCCGATAACCAATCGGTGATGCTGATCGTCAATTCCAAGCCGAAGTCCGTCCTCGTCCCGCCGGAGGAATACGAGATGCTCGTACGAGCCTTCGAGGAAATGGAGGATATCGCAGCGATCGAGGCGCGGAAACACGAGAAAACTGTGCCCTTCGAACGGGCATTTCCGGTAAAACGACCATGATCAGCTATCGCATCGTTCTGAAGGAATCGGTGCTGCGGGAGATTCGGCGATTTCCTCGCTTCGTGCTTGATGCCATACGCGAGCGCATCGACGCGTTGGCGAACGATCCGTTTCCATCCGGAGTGGAAAAGATTCAAGGGTACGATCATCACTACCGCATACGCGTGAGAAACTACCGCATCGTGTACGAAGTCGCCTCGCACATTCGCATCATCACCATCATCCGCATCGGACATCGGAAAGACGTGTATCGAGGGCTCTGAAAGAAGTAGAGTAGGTCAGTCACGCTCTACCGACCCCGTAGTTCAATGGATAGAACGACCCTCTCCTAAGGGGTAAATGCAGGTTCAATTCCCGCCGGGGTCACCAGAAGATGACGGTATCGAAAATTTCCAGTGACTGTCCCTCCTGTAGACTCCTCCGGTGCGCACATTGAGCCTCCGGCAGTGGCAGACGTGGCTGTTCTGGCGGCATCTCGCCGCGGGGGCAGCTCTCTACCTGCCGAGCACGCACCCTCTCATCCGCAACACGCACGACACGATCGCGAGCGAAGCGATGATCATGGTTGGCGATCCCGCCTCCGCACTCCCCGATCTCGCGCCGCTCTTTGGGACGAACGCACCTCCGTGCGCCAAGGGTCTCGTCCCCATCACGAATCTGCACGTGTTGTTCCGCTCACCGTGGAAATCGCCGGAGTGATCGAAATCGGCGTCTTTCTTGCGGCTCGATGCCTTCTTCATGCCGATGAGATTATCGATGGCGACGACGGGGATCGACGATTCCTCATTCCTCATTCCTCATTCTCCGAAGTGCTCTAGGCACTCGCAGAAATCCGCGTTATTCTCTCGCTGCCATGAATTCTACTCTCATCGAAGACACTCTCCGCCAGCTCCTCGCATTTTTCGATTTCAAGGTCGACGGCATCACGGTGAGCGCGGAGGCGGACGGCATCACGCGCGTGGATGTGGCCTCACCCGAGGCGAGCCGCCTGATCGGGTGGCACGGCGAAACGCTCAATGCGCTGCAGCACCTCGTGAAGTCCATCGTCCGAACGAAGGAGAAGCTGGAGAGGAGCCCCTTCATCGTGCTCGACGTCGACGGCTACCGCAGGGTGCAGGAAGATAAAGTTCGCCGCATCGCCGAGCAGAAGGCTGACTTCGTCCGCCGCACGGGGAGCCGCATCGCGCTCTCGCCGATGAGCCCCTACTTCCGTCGCATCGTGCACTTGCACGTGGCAAATACGCCTGCACTCGCGGATCTCACCACTGAGAGTGTCGGTGAAGGCGAATACCGCCAGATCGTGATGCGCTTGAAGGAAGAAAAGATCCGGGGGAGCGATGAGCTCTCACCGGTGATTGCGCAGGATGACGGGTTGGAGAATTTGGACGTCTAGAAACACTGCAGTGCGGGAAGGCCGGAGCAAAGTGCGAAAGAGTTTGTATCTGGATATTTCTCGAACCGATACTATGCCTCAACGTTGCATTTCGAGATGGAAACTAAGCACTCGATTTTTTGAGTACTCCATCACCGAATCTTCTTCCACTCCTCCATCACCTTCCGCTCCGCTCGCGAGAGACGGGTGGGAATTTCGATTTTGACCGTTACGTAGTGATCGCCGCGGCGGCTGCTCTGGAGGACGGGGAGACCCTGGCCGCGCAGCCGGAGCACTTGGCCGGGCTGCACGCCTTCGGGGATTTTGAGCGTGACTTGGCCTTGGAGGGTTTGGAGCGGCGCCTCGGCGCCGAGGATGGCGTCGAGGACGGAGATCGTCATCGTGGAGCGCAGATCGTCGCCATCGCGCTCGACGCGCGGGTCTGGGCGCACACGGATGCGCACGTAGAGATCGCCCGCCGCCATTCCCTGGCGCCCGGCGTCTCCCTGGCCGCGAAGCCGGAGCGTTTGGCCGTCCTGGATGCCTGCGGGAATATCGACCGTGACCCTCGTTGCGGACGAAATCCGCCCCTCGCCATCGCACTTGGCGCACTTCTTCTCGGGCACCTTTCCTGATCCTTTGCAACGCGCGCACACGACGCGTTGCTGGATTCGCCCGAAGATCGATTGGGCGACGTGCGTGACTTTCCCCGTTCCTCCGCACTCGGCGCACGTGACAACATTCGAGCCTGGCTCGGCGCCGGATCCGCTGCAGCGGTCGCATCTGACGAGCAGCTTGAGCGAAAGTTCCTCGCGCTTGCCCGTGAGGACTTCTGCGAGCGTGGTGGTGAGTTCCACTTCACGGTCGCCGCCGCGTTCCTCCGGCCGACGGCTGGCCGCGCCGCCCGCCGCTCCCCCGCGGAAGAATCCTTCGAAGAGATCGGCGAAGCTCCCGAAGTCGCCGGAGTTGAAATGGGAGAAATCGAAGCCGCCGAATCCCGCCCCGCCGCCGGCGCCGGCATTGCCCATCCCGGCCGACCCGAATTGGTCGTACATCTGCTTCTTCTGCGGATTGCTGAGGACTTCATACGCCTCATTCACTTCTTTGAACCGTTGCTCGGCGGTCTTGTCCCCCTTGTGCTTATCGGGGTGGAGCTCCTTGCTGAGCTTGCGGTAGGCCTTCTTGATGTCATCGGCGGAAGCGCCGCGCGCAACCCCGAGCACGTCGTAGTAGTCTTTTGGCATTGGACGAAGTGTATCAGAGCATGCTCACAAGAGATGCCATCGGGGAAATGACGAATTGCGAATGGCAAGTTGCGAATGATCCGCTCTGAGGATGTTTCGCTATTCGCCCCTCAGTGACCTAGAGCAACCATCAAAAATCTGCTATACTAAAAGGAAACTCACAGTATGTCTCTCGAGCGCCGCCTGCGTTGGCTCACTCTCTCGCTCTTCCTCGGGTGCCTCGTCATGGTGACCTATGGATTCACGTCCTATCGATCGGCGGAGCTGGGCGCATGGATGCTCAAGCAGACACCCACGCAAATCCCCTGGGAGATCATCGATGCAAACCGGGTTTCGAGCGGCACGATCGTGAAGGCCGGTACGAATACCATCATTCACCTGCCCATCCCCGTAGGGAGCAGCGGCTCCATCCTGCGCGAGGTGCTCTTTGGGAACAAAGGGAGGGACATTCGGTACTGGGGTTACTGCTTCGCGCCCCCGGGGACGATGAGCACGCAAACAGGTCTTCCGGGGAAGCTCTTCCTCTCGGAGGCGGAACGCGCGTACCGCGCCGCGCAAGTGCAAGTCCGTCTGCCTCAATTTACACCGCTCAATCCGCCGACGACCAGGCGACAGATCACGTCCACCCGATCGAGCGGCCTCATTCGTCACCAGAAGGAAATCTTCTCCGAAGGGGAAACGTGTTACGTGATGACCTCTGCGCAGCTCTTCATCGGGTCCGATGTCGACGGCGATGGATTGAACAGCAAGCTCGAACAGAATGGTTCTACCGATCCGAATAACCCCGACACCGACGGCGACGGACTGACCGATGGCGAAGAGGTGTTCACCTACCGCACCGATCCGCTGCGCAGGGACACCGACGGCGACGGCCTCATCGACGGGCTCGAGGTGAGAACGGGAACGGATCCCCTCAGCGCCGATACCGATCACGACGGAATATGCGACGGGTACTGTCGCCGCGGACACACCGGTCGGGTCTGCTCCGAATTCAGCCACACGACCGATTGCACCGATACCGGACAGAGCCAGTGGATGGGGGAGGATAAGAACTTGAACGGGATCGTGGATTCGGGCGAAACCGATCCGCGCAAGTGGTCCACCTCCGGAGATGGTGTTTCCGATCTGCAGAAGTATTACAGCAACCTGCTGAATCAACAAACGGGACGGTAATCGAGCTCGCAAAAAATAATTGTTCATTCCCCTCTTTTCTGGTATAGTATCTTGATGCGTTTCCGTCTGCTCTCGCTCGGCGCGTTGCTCATCATCCTCCTGAGCATCCCCGGGCTGGCTCTCGCGCAGGATGCCGGTTCGACGGATGCGAGCGGAGGAGTCGACAGCAATTACCTCACGCCTGATGACGTACTGCTCCAGGGATGTTTGAATCGGACAAGTCGATGCGGACCGACGCAGGTGGGTCTGTATTCTCAATTGCAGGACGAGCAGGCAACGGCCAAACATCCGAGCATTCTCACGCCCTACGGCGCCGCTGCGTCCTCAAGCGCGGCGGCAATCGTTCAAGCGGCGCCATCCGATTCCTCGGAGACGGTCGCGGCGACAGAGATGGAGAGCAGTGCATCCGCAGGCCTGAGCACCCAGGATCTCCGCATCCTCGAGAGGATCAAACGCCTTCAAGTGCTGCAAATAGCAACCCACGGCAATCTCCACTCCGCGGCGCCACTCATTCCCACCGGCCTTGGGACGACGTTCTCCGTCGTGCTCCTGCTGGCCGCAGGACTGTGGACTGTTCTACGGGCGGATAGATTTGCGAAAGTGAAGCGGCGGTTTCATCGGTGACGTTCTGCGGCTCGGAAGAACGCCAAACAGCATGGATGGAAGCCATTTTCAGAGTACTGAATTTTTTTTCGCATGAATCCCGATTGTGGAAGGAATCCCCTCTGCTACCCTCGCTGCATGGCTTTGCTCTCGCTCACGGGGAAACGGTGGATTGCGAATGGCACTCCTCCGCCGGAGGCGGATACGTCTCCCATGACCGCCGCTACGATCGTTTCGTCGCTCGCGCGTGCGCGGGGGATCGATCAGGAGCGATCGTCGAACATGATCGGCATGGACGCCGAACTCTTTCCGGAATTTCCCGCGGCGCGGGATCGGATCCGCGGCGCGATGGAGAAGAAGGAGAAGATCGGGATCTTCGGGGACTACGACTGCGATGGCATCACGTCCGCGGCGCTCGTGATCCGGTTTTTCCGCAGGAGGGGGATCGATCCCATCGTTCGCCTGCCGCATCGCATCAGTGAGGGGTACGGGCTCAAGGAACACCACATCACAAGCTTCATCGAGGCGGGAACGCAGCTCTTGATCACGGTGGATACGGGAGGATCGTCGGTGGAGGAAATTGCCCTGGCGCGCGCGGCGGGGATGGACGTCATCGTCCTCGATCACCACCACCTTCGACCCGACCGTCCGGCAGCGTTCGCACTCCTCCACCCGGGCCTCATCCCGAATTTCACGGATGCTCCTCCGTGCGCGGCGGGAATCGCATGGAGCGTCGTCGTGGGGCTGGAGAGGGCGGACGGGGTTATCGGATGGGAAGACCAGGAGACCGATCTGGCGCTCGCCGGCATCGGGACGATCGCAGATTTGGTTGAACTGAAGGGCTCCAATCGAATTCTGGTGCAGGAATCCCTGCGAGCTTTGGGGGGAATGCAGGAAGGTCCGCTCGCCTTCCTCCGCGTCCATGCGGGAATGCGTGGAGCGTGCACGAGTCGCGACGTGGCCTTCCGCATCGCTCCTCGCTTGAATGCCGCCGGGCGCATGGCCGACCCGCACATCGCGCTGCAGGTCTTGCTCGAGAACGCGGATGCCCTGCTCCACCTCGAACGATTGAACCAGGAGCGCCAGAGTCACGTGGGCGCCCTGCTCGAGGAGGCGCTCGCTTCGTTGCCTGCAACCCTCCCGCACCTCCTCGCCCTCAAGAGCTCTGCGTACTCGCCGGGGATTGTGGGGCTTCTCGCTTCCAAGCTCACCGAGAAGTTCGGGCGGCCGACATTGATCGCGAGCATCCAGGAACAGCACTGCATCGCTTCGCTCCGCAGCATCCCGAGTTACCACATCACCGACGGCCTGGCGCGCGCGCAGGATCTGCTCGAGTCATTCGGGGGCCACGCGCAGGCGGCGGGATGCGCTTTCCCGCTCGATCGCTTCGACGCTCTGACCGATCGCCTGAACGCGGACGTCGCGGAGCGCGTCGCCATGGACGATCTCTTCCCCTCCCTCATCATCGATGCCTCGCTCGAAGCGCATGAGCTGACACTCGCGCTGTGCGAAGGCGTTCAAACGCTCGAACCCTTCGGGCAGGGGAATCCCGAGCCGCGCTTCCTCGTGCGGTCGGTGCGGCTCGAGGACATCCGCAGAGTGGGGAGGGAGGAGACGCATCTGCAAGCGAAGCTCATGGGAAAGAAGCTCATTGGATTTGGGATGGCGGAATTCGAGGAGGCCGCGCGCCAGCCGCTCGATCTCGTCTGCAGAGTGGGGATTGATACGTGGGGTGGATCGAGGAGGCCGCAGTTGTTCTTGGATGATCTGCGGATGGCAAATGCTCTGGAGCAAGAAAAAGTGTCCATGATCGTGGGTCTAGGATGAGGACTTCTACCCTCTTCCTTTCTTCCCCATGGCCACGTCCATCTTCAAGAACAATTTCCCCGGAGCGGAGAAACTCCAACAGGCAGTCGATAC
>JACOTD010000055.1 GCA_016178535.1 Candidatus Peregrinibacteria bacterium | reverse complement strand
TGAATGGCACTGCCAGCGATGACGGCTCCCCCGATCCCCCCAAGACACTCACCACGATCTGGAGCAAGGTCGCCGGCCCAGGTACGGTGACGTTCAGTAACACTGCAGCCCTCTCTCCCGCCGCCACTTTCTCGGCTGCAGGGAGCTATGTGCTCACCCTCACGGCCAGCGATACACAGCTCACAACAAGCCGCAGGGTGAACGTGACGGTCAACCCCGCAGCGACGCCGGCGCCAAGTCCGGCTCCGTCGCCCGCACCTGCTCCAGCCCCCGCACCCGCTCCGAGTCCAACTCCATCACCGAGCCCGAGCCCCAGTCCTTCGCCTGCGCCACCACCACCCCCTCCCGGCGAGTCTCTCGTCCAGCCAGGCGATCTCGTGTTCGTCGGCAAATTCACGCTCCCGCACCCGACCAAAGCGAGCGGATCCGACTACGCCTACGGCGGCAAAGGGCTCTCCGTCCGCACTGATCCGGCCACGGGCAAGCGCTCGCTCCTCATGGCGGGGTTGGCGGGGGACTACACTGTGTGCGAATTCTCCGTGCCGGGCGCCTACGTGAGGAGTGATGACCCGAAGGCGCTCCCCGTCGCCACGCTCGTACAGCCCTGCACCGATCCTTCGGGGGGGAGGTGGAAGGATTTCGAGAGCGATGCCCCGGGTACCAAAGCGATCATCAGCGGCATCTTCGAGCACCTGGGAAATATGCTGTTGTCTGCCTATTCCTACTACGATGCGAATGGGAAACAGACCAAGGGCTTCGCCGTCCTGGGATCGACGAACCTCACCAGCACGAGCAGCTTCAGGGGATTCTACAAGACCAGCGAGGGCAAGGTTGCCGCTGCCGCTGGCCCCTTCCAGCCCATCCCCCAGCGCTGGCAGGCCGCCCTAGGGGGCAAGAATATGATGACCGCCCGGCTCGGTGGACAGTCCATTGTCAGCCGCACGACCTTCGGCGCGGCTGCGTACGCCTTCAATGCCGAGGACCTCCTCGCAGGAAAGGATCCGCTCCCCGTGAAGGAACTCCTGTTCTTTCCGAAAGACCACACACTCGGAGGGGAGCGTTGGGACGGGCAGAGCGACGTCTACAACGGAGTAACCAGAATGGGAGGATTCGTCTGGCCCCAGAAGACGGGCAGCATTCTCGAATTCACCCAGCAGGGAGCGGGACTGTACTGCTATGGCAGTCAGAGCGCAACCGAACCGACGATCGGCGAAAGTTCAGGGACGTGCAACCATCCGACCGGCAAGAGTCACGGTCCTGAGGCATACCCGAATGTCAACCACATCGTCGCGTTCCGCGCGGATGATTTGGCCGATGTCGCCGCGGGGAGGAAGCGTTCGTACGATCCCTATCCGTACGCCATCTGGCCCCTCAGGGACTTGCCGGAAAAGTACATGGAAGGAGTGGCGTTCGATGAGAACACCGACGAACTCTTCGTGAAACTCTACAACGATCTCGACATCTACGTCTTCAGGCTGACGACGGCCGGCTACCCCTCCTACGCCCCTCCCCAGCAGACAGATAGCACTCCCCCCACACTCTCCCATGTCTCGGTCGAAAACATCCAGGCGAATACCACAGCAACGCTCGCGTTCACCGCCAATGAGCCGATCAGGATCGTCGAAGTCAGCTACAGCAGTCCGGATTCGCGCTTGCCCGTCACGTACTCGGTGCTTCGCTCTCCCCCTACGGAAGGCGCACAGTCGCTCCCGCTCTACAATCTTCCGGGGGGGCCGCTGTTGCCAGGGGGGCAGAGAGACTACACCAAAGGATCGCCCGTCACGCTGACCATGCGCGTCGCGGATGTCGCCGGCAACTGGTCTGCGCCGGGCGGGCCCGTCACGTTCACGACGGAGCCGGTGGCCAAGTGGCCCATCCCCCTGCCCGTCGCTGTCGACATCGCGAACATCGGATCGACGACGGCGACGATCACCTGGACAACGAATATTCCATCGACGTCGCGGGTGGATTACGGCTTCGATCAGTATGCGGGGACACTGACGCCGACAGACGGCACGCCCGTCGCCAGGCACTCCGTGACCCTCACCGGCCTCACCCCGGGCAAGCAGTACTACTTCCGTGTAATCTCCACCGATCCCACGAAAGCGACGCAACCATTGAACGGCACGGTCAGGAGTGCCGTCTACAGTTTCACCACAGCGGCGCCGAGTCCGTCTCCTTCGCCCACTCCTGCGCCCGCTCCGAGTCCGGCTCCATCGCCGAGCCCGAGCCCCAATCCTTCGCCCGCCCCTGCTCCCCCCACCAACCAGGCTCCCGTCGTGAATGCCGGAAAAGATCAAACGGTCACGCTCCCGTCTTCTGTCAGCCTGACCGGTACGGCGAGCGATGACGGACTTCCGAATCCTCCGGGCACACTGAGCACGAGCTGGACCAAAGCCTCGGGCCCTGGGAAGGTTACCTTTGCGAATGCCGCTGCTCTCGCAACGACTGCGACGTTCTCGGCTGAGGGGAGCTACGTGCTCACCCTCGCAGCCAGCGATGGAACGCTCACAGCAAACAGCAGGGTGAACGTGACGGTCAAACCCGCAACGGCACCTGTTCCGAATCCGGCTCCCGCACCTGTTCCTATTCCAGCTCCTTCGCCGATCCCGAGTCCAGCTCCCACACCTGCTCCGAGTCCGGCTCCATCACCGAGCCCGAGTCCCGGTCCTTCGCCTTCACCAACTCCTGCGCCGCCTCCCTCCCCGTATCCCGGGCAATTTGTTGAGACGAAGTCCGATACATTCCCGAACCCTGTATTTAACTCGGATTTTCGCGTTGCTCATTCTTGCAAGAGTACGTCGCCATGTTCATGGAATTCTGCGAATTCCTGGATTGCAGGGCGCATACCGACGCCGACAGACAAAGTGATCATTGACGGTCCCATCACCATTGACGATCAATCCTCCGTTGCAGACAGCGTTGGCGTCTATCCCGGCGGTACGCTATCATTCGCTCCGTCGGTGAATACGCGCTTGAAGGCGACCAATATTTTTGTGTTTGACGGCGGCACCTTGACGATCGGTACGCAGAATCAGCCGATTGCAGATACGGCGACGGCGGAGGTGATTATCCGCGATACGCCCCTCAATTTTTCCACTGATCCGAAATTATTTCTGACGACGTTCACGGCAGTGGGGGGAACCGTGAAGATTTTCGGCCATTCGTTCAGCGATACGTTCCTGTCCGTGGCAGCTGAGCCCAAGAAGGGGGCGACGACGATACCCCTTGCGAGCTCGCCGGCGGGCGCCGGATGGAGGGTGGGAGATACCCTGAGTGTTCCTCAATCGGCACAGTGCGAATATGACAGTAACAGTAACCTCTGTGCCGACCAGACAGAAGACGTGACACTGACGGGCATTGCGGGGAATACCATCGCTTTTTCTCCTCCATTACTCTTTGACCATCCCGGCGCGCGCGACGCCGATGGTGCATTGCGCTTCCTGCCGCATGTGATTGACAGGTCCCGTAACGTCATCATCCGATCGGAAAATCGCGCGGGGACACGCGGTCATGTTCTCTTCACCGGTCGAGCCGACGTCGATGTGCGGTATGCGGAATTCGATGATCTCGGCAGAACGTCCATTGCCCCCATTGCTGCCGCCACGAGTGCGAATACCAATGTGAAGGGACGATACCCGCTCCATGCTCATCATCTCATCGGTCCTGTGCAGCCGCAGGCGAACGGCTATCAGTACACCTTCATTGGCAATAGCGTCGATTTTGGGCTGGGCAACGAAGGTCCCGATGGCAAGAAATGGGGTATTGCCATTCACGACAGTCACTATGGGCTCATCCAAAACAATAGTATGTATCGGGCGTCAGGCGGAGGCATCGTCTCGGAGACCGGCTATGAAACAGGGAATGTATTCGATAGAAATTTTGTTGCACGAGTGATCGGTGGGAACGGAGTGAGAACGGATGATAGAGCGTTTGATAACACGAAGCAGTTTCGCGCCGGAGTGGGTTTTTACCTCGATGCCGCCGACACATACACAGGAAATGTCGTTGCCGGCGTGCTCGATCATGGGCTTGTGTATACGTACGGGTACAAGCTTGATTCCATCAAGCAAGCAACGGGTGTGGTGCCTTCGAAGCAGGGCAATGATCCGATGGTCCCAGGACAGGGCAAAACTGTTGTCGGCAGTGCAATTCCTTGGAATGGTTTCGTGGGTAATACGGCATACAGTGTCCCGAATGGATTGACGTACTGGTGGGTATGCACCGACTGGAGAACGCCTCAGCCGGCTTGCTCAAGCACCATCAAGAATTTTCAAGTATGGCATGCGCACCGCTGGGGAATTTTTGCCTATCAGAGCTACCAGTTGACTCTGGACGGCTATGTCGTTCGCGGGGATAAACAGATCCTCAACAATAAGTACGAGAATCCCCAAGGCTTCTTTGCCGGGGATTATGACACCATGAACGGCGTGCTTCAGAACGCGGATATTCAGAATATGGGGACAGGGATCATTCCCCCCTTGAATGTTGGGCACAATGGAGCTGTTTCTTCCCCGAATACATTTACCATTCAAAATAGTTATTTGGCGAATCGTAAAAACGTAGAAATCCAAGGTATTAGTTCTGTGGGCAAGGGTAATTCACTTACACTTGCCGGCAGAAAAATTATTCTTCAGAACGTAAAATATGGGCCTGCACTAAGCGGAATTTCTGGAAGTGCATGGAATATCACGGATAGTACGAACGTGTACATTGGCGCAGGAAAACCAAATTTGACCGCAGAAAATACTGTTTTGGTTCATTCCTATAATGGCGTGGCAGGCGATGATTTTAACCTGTACGCCACGACGCAACCGCATCCATGTTCTACGACGCGCGCAAGCATTGATGGATACGTTTGCCCATTGTCAGGCACATCGTTGCCACCGTGAGCGGGACCGCGAGCGATGATGGGCTGAGATACCTTCGTGAGGATCGAATCATGGAATTTCCTGCGACGATTCGTCGAGGCAATGGCAAATATGCGGAACCGCGATCAGACCAACCATCTCTCTCCAGAACACACATCGCACGAACAGTAGCGAAAAGAGAGGACCGTCCGCTACGATCTCCCCATGGTCTGGGTCGATCGCATTCTCGGCGAACTTCAGGAGCGCTTCGCGATGCAGATCGGCAACGGTGAACCGCTGATTCTTCGCGACGAGAAGACCCTCTCGGGGCGAGTGCACGTGGGATCGCTCCGCGGGATCGTCATCCACGGCCTCATTGGGCAGGCGCTCAGCGAAGAAGGCATACCGAATCGCTTCCTCTTCGAACTCAACGACTTCGACCCCATGGACGAGCTTCCGGCTAACCTGCCGAATCGGGACTCGTTTCAGAAATACATGGGACAGCCTCTCTTCACGGTACCGTCCTCTGAAGCGAGTGCGAAGAATTATCCGATGGTCTTCGGCGAAGAGCTCGAGCGAGTTGTCGCGTCACTCGGCTTCTCCATTCAATTCTATCCGCTTGAGCCGCTCTACAGAGCGGGGAAATTCAACGGCGTCATCCGCGAGGCGCTCGATCATGCTGCGGAGATCCGCGCAATCTACCGCGAGGTGAGCGGGAGCGAGAAGCCGGACGACTGGTACCCGCTCCAGGTGATCTGCGAACAATGCGGTAAGGTGGGAACGACGCAGGTGACCGGATGGGACGGGACACAGGTGAAGTACAGCTGCAAGAAGAACCTCGTGAAGTGGGCGGAGGGGTGCGGTCATGAGGGAACCATCAGTCCGTTCGATGGCAGAGCGAAGCTGCCGTGGAAGGTCGAGTGGCCGGCCAAGTGGAAGGTGATGGGCGTGCACATCGAGGGGGCGGGGAAAGATCACTCGGCTGCCGGCGGCTCCAGAGAGATCGGCAAGCGCATCTGTGAGGAGATCTTCCACTACCCCAACCCCTTCGATATTCCGTACGAATTCTTCAATATCGGCGGGAAGAAGATGAGCGCGAGCAAGGGGTTGGGGGCCTCGGCAAAGGAAGTCTCGGATCTGCTGCCGCCGAAACTCCTCAAGCTGCTGATGATTCGGAAGTTGCCCAATCAGCCGATCGACTTTGATCCGGAGGGAACGACCCCTCGTTTCCTTCGTTCTGCAGATGCCCCATCTGCATCCCGTCGAAGAAGCAGCGAAACTCAAAGGTTCCCCTCTCACGGATCTGGAGAAGAAGGAACTCGACGAGCGCATGTTCTACGCCAGGCAATGGATCAATTCATATGCGCCGTCATCGTATCGTTTCCGCATCCAGAAGGGCCAAACGGATTTTTTCTCCTCGCATCCTCTCGCGCAGAAACAGATCGAAGCTCTCAACGATTTTCAAAGGAAGCTCGAGAATGTCGAGTGGGACGGACCGGCAATCCATGCCTTGCTGCATGAAGTCAAGACCGCTCATGACATTCTTCCCAAAGAACTCTTCCAACCGCTCTATAGGATTTTCCTGGACCGTGACGACGGACCGCAGATGGGCTGGTTCCTCTCGACTCTCCCGCGCGAGGAGGTACGATCCGTACTCGATGCCGTTCTTCCTTCCTGACCATGACTGCTCTCCCTCTCCAAACCGCCGAGTACGGCCATCTCCTCCCTGCCGCGCACGGACTCCTGAACGAACACGCCAAGCAGACGAGCACATTCGCCAGGTCTCGCCATTGACATGACTACATGACATGACTATAATGGAGACATGGTCAACGTGAACATCCACGAAGCCAAGGCGAAGCTCTCTCACTACCTAAAAATGGTACAGGACGGCGCGACAGTGATCATCTGCAAGCGCGACGTGCCGATTGCCGAACTCCGGCCGCCCAAACCGATGAAAAAGCGGGAACTGGGACATGCACGGAAGATGTATCCGAATTTTACGTGGGACTCTTCCGCACTCTTGGAACCTATGAGTGAAGAAGAATGGAAGCTCTGGGAAGGCCCCCTCGTTTCCGAAGAATGAATATTCTGCTCGATGCGGTGGCATTCATACGCATGACGACGGAGCCTCATCTGCTCTCGCAGAGAGCACGAGAATTATCTTCCGGCGTTCAGCACACGCTCTACCTGAGCGCTGTCTCCGTTGCTGAGATTGCTCTCAGATATCGGATGGGAAAACTTCCGCTGCCGTTACCTCCTTCATCGTTCGTTCCCCAGGAACGGCTGCTCCTGGGAGTGCGATCATTGCCACTGGACGAAGAATCTGCGTCCATGCTTGAATCCCTGCCTTTGATACACAACGATCCTTTCGATCGTCTGCTGATCTGCCAGGCACTCGCAAACGACCTGACGATCCTGACACCGGACAAACATATCCGCCGCTACAAGGTTTCAACGGCCTGGTGATGCTCTACCCACCGTCTTCTGCTTTCCGAACTCTTCTCCTGCGCCCCCCTCATCCTCCTGTCCTTCTTCTCCCCCTTTCGAGAGGGAGAAGGAGGGACGACGTCTCAGGAGTATTCGGATTTTGGATGCAGTTTGGTATATATTGCTACTGATGGATTCTCTGCCACTGCAAAGCATCGAATACGGCCACCTCCTCCCTGCCGCACACGGACTCCTGAACGAACACGCGAAGCAGACGAAGGCGCACCTGATCGCGACCGGGGCGGCGATGGAGGCGCTCGCGAAACGCTTCGGGGGAGATGCGCCCACGTGGAAAGTGGCCGGCATGCTCCACGATCTCGATTGGGACCATCTCGAGAAGGATTGGGAGCAGCACTGCGGTTCGACGCTGGAGGGGATGCTCCGCTCGATCAATGCGCCGGCAGAACTCCTCGCCGACATCCGCGCGCACTACGCCTCGATGTACGGCGAGAAGTATCCACTCGACACGATGCTGCGGAAATGCCTCTACTGCGTCGATGAATTGACCGGTTTCATCATCGCGGTGACGCTCGTGCGACCGAGCAAGAAGATCGCGGATGTGGAAGTGAAGAGCGTGACGAAGAAAATGAAGGATAAAGCCTTCGCTGCCCAAGTGGATCGGGAGCAGATCACGAAGTGCGAGGAGTTGCTGGGGATTCCGCTCGAGGAATTCATTGGGATGACGCTCCAGGCGATGAAGACAGTCGCAGGCGAATTGGGTTTGTAGCGCCGTTCATCAATCATCTCATACCGGAGACGCGCTCTCCGGGTGGAAATATTTGAAGAACGGATGATGGACGCCAAGATTAAAGTTCGACCTTGTCCTCCCTCCCCGGCACCATCACCTCCACTCCCTTCTTCTCCATTAACCGCTTCGCGAAGGGCTCCATCTGCTTCACCTCTCCGTGGACGAGGATGACCTTTTTGAGTCCCTCGATCTTGGTGACGTAGGCATCCAGATCGTCCATGTCAGCATGGCCGGAGTAGGCGTCAATCGACACGATCTCCGCTTTCTTCGGATACATCTCGTCGAAGATTTTCACATCGTGGAGTGCGGGATCGAAAATGCGTCGCCCCAAGGTGTTCTCGGCCATGTACCCGACGGCGAGGATGGTGTTCCTGGGATCGCCGATCTCGTTTTTCAAGTGATGGCGGATGCGGCCGGCTTCACACATGCCGGAGGCCGCCATGATGATCATGGGTCCGGGCGTGCCGTTGAGGGCTTTGCTCTCCTCCACCGTCTCCGTGTAGCGCACGAGGGAGAACTGGAAGGGGTTGTGCTGGCGGCTCAAGAACTGCTCGTAGATCTCGGCGTTGTAACACTCCGGATGCTTCATGAAGATGTCGGTGACTTTTGATGCGAGCGGCGAATCGATGACGATGGGAATCGCGGGGATTTCCTTGGCGTCCCAGAGGAGGTGGAGATCGTAGACGATCTCCTGCGTGCGCTCGAGCGAGAAGGCGGGAATGATGATCTTGCCGCCTCTGTGCGCGGTCTCGACGATGACGTCTCGCAGCTTCGTCGTGGCGGTCTTGATGTCTTCGTGCCGGCGGTTGCCGTAGGTACTCTCGCAGATGAGGGTCTCGACCGGCGGCATGGGGCTGGGGTCGCGGATGATCGGGAGCGTGCTGCGGCCGAGGTCTGCGCTAAAGCCGAGACGATGGACCGTGCCATTCTCGAGAATCTCGAGAACGACTTCCGCCGCGCCGATGATGTGGCCGGCATCCAGGAACTGGGCGCGGATCCTCACTTGCCCTGAGTCGGCCGAAGGGCAGATATCGAACCACTCGCCGTAGTTCTGGCCTCGGAAGAGGCGCATGCACGCCTCGGCATCCTCCTGCGTGTAGAGCGGTCCCTCGCACTGGATCATGGATTTGGCCAGGTGCTTGCAGAAGAATTCTTCGTCTTTCTCCTGGATGTAGCCGGCGTCCTTGAGCATCACGGCCGCGAGGTCCTTGGTGGCGTACGTGCAGTGCACGGGACCGCGATACCCCTGCTTGTGGAGCAGCGGGATGCGCCCCACGTGATCCATGTGCGCGTGGCTGAGGATCACGGCATCGATGTCCGTGGGCTTGAAGGTGAAGTTGGCATTCTTCTGCGCAGCTTCCACGCGATGGCCCTGGAAGAGCCCGCAATCGAGAAGGATGCGCCTGGAACCGACGTGAATTTCGTGACAGGAACCTGTGACTTCTTGGGCCGCACCATGAGGAATGATGTGCATTTGTTCCATTATACCCCAAATTACCACCAAGCATCAGACACATTTCTATGCCTCGGTGATCTTCTGAAACATGAATCGCGCGATTCTGATGGCTTCCCGGAGATTTGCTCCAATCGCCGACGCATATTCTATTCCGTCTCTTCTTGCATCATCCACAGCATTCATCACGAGAATCCGCATGACTTCGGCAGCAACGGGCATCTCCGGGGAAGCACCGTCTCCAGAGGGTGTTGGAATCATTTCATCCACCGGGAAAAATTTCTGGCCATTTCACAAGACGAAAGCAAACCATGAATCTTTGCTCGCAATGAACGGGGATCCAGAACATCACCCTTCTCACCATTATAGTGAGCATCAATCTCTGCGACCGTGGAGAGAATCTCCAATTCTTCAAGGCATGTCTGAACGCTCATAGGGGCGCAGATGGTAATCCCACGGCTTTCAACAACGCAATTTTTTCTGGATCCGAGAGCGGACGGAGGCTTCCCGATACCAATCGATGATCCTCCAGCGTCATGATCCGCACACGCTTGAGCTTCGTGACCGTGAAGCCGACAGCCTGGCACATGCGGCGAATTTGCCGATTGCGGCCTTCGGTGAGGGTGACGTGGAGGACATCCGGCTTCACTTTCGCGATCTTCAAGGGCTTCGTCATCGATCCATCGAGCAGGAATCCTTGCTCGAGCTTCTGGATCGCTGCCAGCGGAACGGAACGATTGAGCGTCACTTCGTACTCCTTCTCGTGATTGAATTTGGGGTGCGTGAGGCGGTAGCTGAGCACGCCGTCGTTGGTGAAGAGCAGGAGCCCCTCGGAGTCTTTATCGAGCCGGCCGACGGGGAAGATCTTGCCTCGAAACATGGCCGGGAGAAGATCACGAATGGTTGGTTCAACTTTTCCCTCCTTGATTCCTTTGGGACGTTGAGCGCTCGTGGTGACGACACCCACCGGCTTATTCATCACGTAGTACAGCATTTCCCGCCGCGCCTGGAGGATTTTTCCGTCCACTTCGATGTGGTCATGCTCGGGATCCGCCTTCTGGCCGAGCGTTGCGACTGTTCCATTGACCTTCACCATGCCCTGGATGATGTATTCTTCAGCCTTCCTACGTGAAGCAATGCCACGGGCGGAGAGAATTTTTTGGAGACGCTCCTGCATACCACCAACCTAACTTGTCACAGTGGGCCCGTCGAACTGTTCTGGAGGCGTTCGAGCATGACCTGAGCCTACATTGTCACCCTGAGCTTGCCTGCGGTGAGCTTGCCGAACCCGTCGAAGGGGTTTGGAAGCGTGCAGGTACAACCTTGCTTACCCACATTTCGCTTGATGCAAGGGAGTAACAGGAAAGCGAACAGGTAAAGATCTATCGTCAGATAATTTTCGTTCAATGGCCTCGATTGCGGCTTCCTGTGCAACGAGCGGACTCTTGGATTGAGCTGTAAGATTATTGAAACACCGAATATACGTTCGAATTCCAATGGAAAGTAGGCGCTCGACATATGGACCGCTTTGGATACCAAATTCTGCGATTTTCTGTTTCACAATTTCTTGGATCACACTAGGCATATGCTCTATCCGCGGAGTTGTGACGTATTCAGGAGATCTCATGAGAAAAAGAAGTGTCATACTTTTTCCTCACGAATCTGCAATGTCAAGAATTTGCGAACAGGGTCTCAGTTTGTCGCATCCATTCAACATTTCTTCACCGCACCGCCTTCATCAGCGCCATGCGCTCAGCGCCCGGGGCGCGGACTTGGAGCAATCCATTGGGACGCAGGAGCAGGAAGTAGTTCGTCTGCAGGCCGGAGGCCTTGGGATCGATTGGAATTGTAGGAAGATACGAATCGTTCACGAGCGCATCGAGGACGACCCCGATGCATCCCTGAGCTCCAAATCGGCAAATCTCCTCTTCCTTGCCCACGGGAACCGTCGGCGGGAGCGAGCCGCGGTGATCGATGATGTATTCGTGGAGCGCGTTGATGATCGTGTTCACGTCGTTCAGGCGCACAACGTCACGTGCGTCTGCCAGGTGCTTCTGTGGCTCGATGAGCGCAAGCACAACCGCCGCCAGCATCGCGATGATCCCCAGAACGATGAGGAGTTCGATGAGGGTGAAGGCGGGGTGGTGGCGACGCATACAGTCGATGGATCTCCTCGACTATCGTACCGACCCGGAACAGAACATGCTCTTCAAAAGACGCACGGAGAACGTGCGTCGATCGAATATCTGATGAGTGCAGGGTCCTGGCGCCGACCTACTCTTGCGGTCTGAAGGACGACTACCATCGGCGCTGGCGGGCTTAACTGCCGAGTTCGGTATGGGATCGGGTGTTGCCCCGCAGCTAGAGGCACCAGGACGCTGCACTCACGTGGTTCGACCATGGAAGAATGTCATGATGTTGTAATTCACTCACACTGACTGCGACGAGGATCAATCGACATTGTATCCACGACGTAGCACACGAACAGTATTCCAGCCCCACTTTTCGTTTGTAACAGTAATTTCTTCCGAGCTTCTCGAAAGAAGTTACCGCCACATGGAAAAGTGGGGCTGGGGAAAGAAAATGTTCAATCGCCCGTTCGTACCACTCAGCTGAACACGTTACCGTGCGTACACTTGTGGCCGATTGAGCCGGTGTTCTTCCGGCGGGCTGATGGCGAAACGCCATCTCAGGAGGGGCTTCCCACTTAGATGCTTTCAGCGGTTATCCCCGCCGAACATAGCTACCCTGCGATGCCGCTGACGCGACAACAGGTACACCAGAGGTTCGTCCACTCCGGTCCTCTCGTACTAGGAGCAGCTTCCTTCACGTTTCGAA
>JACOTD010000058.1 GCA_016178535.1 Candidatus Peregrinibacteria bacterium | reverse complement strand
TGTCCCTCTCGCGTATCTCCTTCAAGTACCAGACTTCCGGCATGGCCAATACGTATACAGGAGTTGTTCAGAACATGGCAAGTCAATCTGCGCTAGGCGTGGGAATCGGGAATTACCAGCCGAAGGCTTCCACAAGCCTCTCACATTGGTTCTTCGCTTGGAGGGGAGTATGTTTGGTGTATGCCTTCGCGATTCCTCGAACGTCTCTCTCCGTGGCATCTGTGTGTCATGATCGTCATCACGACCCTGCTCGTCTTCGGACCGCACCTGGGGAACCGCTTCGTGACGCTCGATGACGGGCTCCTCATTTACAACAATCCCGCGGCGCAGGAGATTTCGATTCGCTCACTGCGGTACGCCTTCACCTCGTACGACCCCGAGCTCTACGTGCCGCTCACCGTCATCAGCTTCCAGTTCACGCATCTCTTCTTCGGCTTGCATCCACTCGGCTATCACCTCGTCAATCTCCTGCTGCATTGCACGAGCTCCGTGCTCCTCTTCTGGATTCTCCTTCTCCTCACACGCCGCAAGTTCCTTGCATTCTTCTGTGCCATGCTCTTCGCCATCCACCCACTCCAGACGGAAGCAGTCCTGTGGGCTGCAGCCCGCAAGGATGTCCTCTCGGGCACCTTCTTCCTCCTTTCGATCTACCTCTCCCTCCTCTTCCGGCGGGAGGGGCGCAGGTCATTCTTCGTCTGGAGCATTGCCGCCTTCGCCCTCGGTCTCCTCTCGAAAGTCTCGATCATCATGCTGCCCGCAGTCCTGCTGGCAATCGATTGGATGGAACGTCGTCCCCTCGATCGAGCGGTAGGGAAGGAGAAGATCCCGTACGCGATCCTGAGCCTCCTCTTCGGCATCATCGCGATCGTCGGCAAGACGCAGAACATCCGCTCGTCGGGCCCGTTGCAGACGATGCTGCTCGCCGTGCGCAGCACCGTCTTCTACCTCGAGAAGATCCTCTGGCCAACGCATCTCACGGTGATCTATCCGCAGCTGGGGCCCGTCACCCTCGCGTCATCGGTCTTCGCCGTCTCCGTTCTTGTGCTGCTCGTGCTCATCGTCGCGACGATGCTCCTCGCGCGCCGGTCGCGCGCCGCGTGCGTCGCCCTGGCGTTCTACCTCATCATGCTCCTCCCCAACTACACGAACTTCTCCAAGAACGGTTTCCTCTTCTTCGCATCCGATCGCTATGCGTACCTTCCCTCCATCGGCATCTTCGCGCTCGCCGCGGGAGGGGCACTCGCGCTCCGCGAACGTCTGGGAGCGTCGATGAAGGCGTCTCTCACTGTCGTTTGTGCCCTCGTGATCGTCGCGCTCTCGGGCGTCACATTCGCTCAGGGCTCCACGTGGCGGGAGAGCGAGGCGATGTACCGAAACTCCCTCGCGATCTATCCCCAGTCCGTCCTCGTGCGCAACAGCCTCGGCGATGTGCTCATGAAGGCCGGCAGGAGGGAGGAGGCGAAGGAGCAATTCGCAAGGGCGCTCGCACTCGATCCCACCCTCCAGGCCGGTCACGTGAACATGGGGAGTTACTTCCAGCAGATCGGCGATTTCGACGACGCCATCAAGGAGTACGCCGCCGCCGAAGCGCTCGTCGATGATCGTCCTTCCCTCTCCATCGACGACCTCGGCGCGTACTACTTCCTCGGAGGTCTCTACGATCAGCTCGGGAAGACGGATCTCTCGATCGCGCAGTTCCGGCGCGCGGTGGAGAAGGCGGGGAAGTTTGCCGAGCCGCACTACAACCTGGGTCTGCAGTACCAGAAGAACGGCCGGACGGAGGAGGCAATGATGGAATTTCGCACGGCGATCAAACGCCAGCCCGATCACATCGCTTCGCATTATCATCTCGCGGGCATCGAGGCCGAGCGCGGCCTCCTCGACGATGCCATCGCAGAGCTCAAGATCGTCCTCTCCCTCGCACCCAATTACGCGGAAGCGGAGAAGCACCTGCGGGAGATGGAGGGGATGAGGAGGTGATGCATTTTCTCCGAGCAGTGGACCGTTCTTGTTACGCTTTCTCTCGATTATTTGCGAGTATCGAAGAGAACCAATCTTCTTGACCAGGATGATGACAGTCATGTTCCAAAACAATTGCTGAGATAATGTGCTTTTTTTCTTTCATGTGAACACCAAACTCATTATTTCCATGCACCTCGGATCAACTTTTCTTTCTTCACCCTCGTCCATCCCTTGATCTGCACTTCCCGCAATCTTGCAGATGATTGATCTGGAAATGGGGGTGAGATGTACAGGAGTCTTAATGCTCCTTGATCGTGTGCGAATTTCGCGCCTTCGTTGCGGTTATGCTCTTGGATGCGTCGATGCGGATCTGTCGTAATACCTGTGTAGTATCGACCTGTTGGAGCTTGTGCGATGTAGACGAACCATTCGACGGCGTTCGTGGTGAACCAGGCCATAGCTGCAAAGATGCTACATGATTTGTCTGTTGACTGTTGGGCAGTTCGACTTCGCGCTGCGGGGCTCCGATCACTGTCATTCGCCTCGCTTGCAAATAGTGATTGTGGTTTACCATGAGCGAGCAGTTCGCGCACGAACTGCGAGTCGAATGGTGCCGCCGCTCGGATTTGAACCGAGAAGCTCCTTTCGGAGCAGGGGATTTTAAGTCCCCCGTGTCTACCAGTTCCACCACAGCGGCACGGTTCGAGAATCGGAAAAGATCAATGAACAGATTGCGATGAATTGATTGAGGATAATCATCAAACACGTACACTCTACGCATGGATCTCATCTACGCCAACGTCGAGCTTCGCAATCCGAAGGATTCTTCCCTGGAGCCGCTTCGGGTACGTTCGCTGGCGGATACCGGTGCATTGCATCTTTGTATTCCGCATCATATCGCCTTGCAACTCAAGCTCGAAGAATTGCAGAAGCGCGAAGTGGTCACTGCGGACGGCAAGAAGATGCTCTGTCCGTACGTCGGGCCGGTGGAAATCACGTTTGCCGGTCGAAGTTGCTTCACGGGTGCGGTTGTTCTCGGCGACGAAGTCCTCCTCGGCGCCGTTCCCATGGAAGACATGGACTTGGTCGTGGAGCCCGCTAAACGTTCAGTGGTCGTGAATCCGGAAAGCCCGAATGTTCCTCTCACTATTGTGAAATAACGCAATGTCATGGTGAGCCTGTCGAGCCATCAAATCGGCAACGAATCCAACTTCACCTTCACGGTCTGTTGCTTCTGCGAGTGATCGCCGACGTTGAGGGCGATGCCGGAGAGGGGGTCCACTTCCTGCGCCACGACGATCAGACGGCGAAGAGTCGTCCCCACCGGCGTGCACGTCATGAGGGTCGCGATGCGCTCGTCGGTGGGCTGGTCGAGCACGGAGACGTCCGAAGGGCTTACCTCCCGCTTCGATCGGACGACGTAGCGGTGCTTGTCGCCATTGGCGTACACCCAGTACTCGTCCCCGGGGTTCAGTTCGGAGAGCCGCGCGAAGATGCTCTTGAACTTCCCCGGCGACCACAGGAAGAATGAGCTGTGGCCGGTGATGAGGGGATTGCCCATCTGCCCGAACTTCGCCGTGCCCGGGTAGTGCACCACCCCCTGCTCGAGCGCGCTCTGGATTTCCTTCTCCACTCCCGGCCAATCCTGTCGCAGGAGAGCGTCGGTCGGCGTATTCACGATGGGTGCCGTGAGGTGGAGCTTGGGAATCATGAGGAGGGTATCCGGCGGCCCGACGTCGGGGAGGAGGCTCTTGAGATCGCCCGCCGAACGCAAGCGGCTGCGGCTCTCGCGGAGCGTTGCAGCCAAATCCGATGTGCCCGGAGCGTTGCTCAAATCGAGCGATGGCGAAGAGAGCAGCAACGAAAGTCGCGCGCTCGCGATGTCCCAGAAGCTCTGGAAGTTGAGGGCGACGAAGAGCACCAGGAAGATGCCGGCGAACGTCCCTCCAAACCGCACGACATCGATGAGGAACAGCGTGCCGCGATTGTAGGTTTTGGTCCTCTTGCGCATCGGGATGACCACGGGTTGCGTCAGGAAGAGCCACAGACGCTTCAGCCCCGTTGTCGCCTCGTCCTCGAGTTCCCGGAGGAACGGTTCTGTCGCCGCGATGCTCTCCCGGTACTGCCGCATGCCTTCGCGCAGAGTCTTGCGCGTCAGCACTCGCAAGGTCGCGAGCTGCGACTCCACGGGTTTCTCGTGTGCCGGAACGGGGGGGTCATTCTGCTCCGCGGCGAGCGTGTCCCATTCGATGATCTCTTCGCTCCCGGCATTCATCGATTGCGATGCAGAACAATCCCTCATCGCTTGCGATTCACTCGGCGTCGCGTCCGCCTGATCGTCTCTTGGCACAATGATGTTGCCATCGTCATCGTAGAAGGCCGAGTGCGGGTGATGGAGCGGAGAAATCATGCCAGTATAGCAGAAAAGTGGCTTGCTTTGAAGCAAAGGAGACAGTGTACCGCTTGCAAATTATTGGTCAACGACGGGGCATCGATGGGCTCGTTTTTCGTTGATCGTTTCTCGATGCCCGCTGGGAGCGTCCACAGATCTCCGTATCGAAAAACGAGAAACGAGAAACGAAAATCATTCAATGACTCCCCCTCCCACCACTTCCTCACCCCGATACACCACGAGCGATTGACCCGGAGCCTGCGGACCGATGGGGTGATCGAAGCGGAATGCGCCGGATGATCCCGCGAAGCGGAGAATCCCGGAAATTTTGGGAGAGAGTGAGCGCGTGCGGCAGTCGAAGCGCTCTGGAATTCCTTCTCGCGGCAACCAAGAAATCCAGCGGAGTTCCTTGAGCCGAACGCTCGCGAGACGTTCTCGTCCTTTCTCTTCGACGATCAAGGTATTCTTCTGCGCATCCTTCGCTACGACCTCCAAGGGGATCTTCAATCCGCCAATGCCGAGTCCCCGCCGCTGCCCGACGGTGTAGAGCGGGAGACCCTGGTGCGAGCCGACGATCGTCCCATCCCGCCGCACGATTCTCCCCGATCTCAGATCATCTCTCAGGTGTCGCTTGAGGAATTCCTTCGGCGTCTTCTCGGGGAAAAAACAGAGATCCTGACTCTCGCGGTAGTGGCGGTCGAAAGGGATGCCGAAGTGCCCCGCGAGCGCGAAGACTTCTTGTTTGCGGAGGTTCCCGAGCGGGAAGAGCACCCGGGAGAGTTGCTCTTGGCTGAGTCCGTACAGGTAGTAACTTTGATCCTTCGCGGCATCGGCCGCTTCGAGGAGGATCGTCCGATCGCTTCCATCGGACAAGCGCTCACGGGCGACGCGTGCGTAGTGGCCGGTCGCGAGTTTTTCGCAGCCGAGTTCCTCCATCAGTTCCAAGAGTTTCCCGAACTTGATTGTCCGGTTGCAGCCGATGCACGGATTCGGCGTCAGTCCTCTTCGATATTCTTCGAGGAACGGATCGACGACTTCGCGCTTAAATTCCTCTTGAAGATCAACGATGTGGAGAGGAATGCCGAGTTGCTTCGCGACGCAGGCCGCACGCGTCGCGGTCTGGGCATTGCAGCACTTGCTCGGGAGGAGCTGCGCGAGCGCGGGGGCGAGCGGGTCGTTCCAGAGCAGGAAGCGGACCCCGATCAGTTCGTGTCCCTGTTCGTGGAGGAGGTGGGCGACGGTCGAAGAGTCAATGCCGCCGGAGAGGGCAACGAGGATTTTCATGATCCGATTGTATCGAATATGGAATATTCGAGTACTCGAGTATTCCATTGTGCTACGATGAATGCATGAATGCAGAAATCAGCCGCTTCATCGCCCACGCCCGCAGCAAGGGCATGGATCACGCGACGATTCGCGTCCTCCTCCTTTCCGCGGGATGGAAAGAGAAAGACGTCGCACAAGCGCTCACGGCCGAGACGCTCGATTTGCCTGTCCCCATGCCCCCAGAGAGCGGCGGCGCGCGCGACGCCTTTTTCCATCTGCTCGCGTTCGCTTCGCTCGTGACGACGTTCGTCAGTCTCATCATCCTCTTCTTCACGTACATCAACCGTCTCTTCCCCGATGCAGCTCTTCAGAATCCCGCGTATCTTCCCAATGATGCCGACTTTTCGACCATCCGATGGTCGATGGCCGCGGTGATCGTGGGCTATCCGCTGTTCTTCTTCGTGACGCGTTTTCTCATCGGCGAGATGCAGAGACATCGCGAGAAGGCCGTCAGCGGCGTGCGACGGTGGCTCACCTATCTCACGCTCTTCGTCACGGCGCTCGCGCTCATGGGGGATTTCATCACGCTGCTCTTCACCTTCCTCCAGGGCGAGCTCTCCATCCGCTTCATCCTCAAAGTTTTCGTCATCTTCGCCCTCGCGGGCATGACGTTCCTCTACTACTTCCTGAGCATTCGGCAGATCCCTTCTTCTGCATCCTCCTCATGAAGAATTCACATCGATCTTTTGGCATTGCTGCGACCATCATCGTGCTCGTTGCGCTCGTGTGGGGATTTGCCGTTGTCGGCTCACCCTTCACGGGCCGTCTCGAGCGATTCGACGAGCGCCGGCTCCAGGATCTCCAGATCATCAACAGTGAGATTCTCGCCATCGTCTACGGGAATCGGATCGGCGGTCCGGATGCCGTTCCTGCCCGTTCACTGCCCAGTGCCCTGCCCGAAGTCCTGCAGAATGCCATCCATCAACGTCCCCAAATCACCGATCCGCAGACCGGTATTCCATACGAGTACAGGATCACCGATGCTTCGCACTACGAGCTCTGCGCGACGTTCGCATTCCCACGGATTCAATCGTACGACATTTTCTGGGACCATCCTGCGGGACGTTCCTGCTACGAGTTCGACGTGCGAGAACCGCAGGGACATGGGAAGCCTGTACCCATTGGACAATTCTCCCCTCCCCCCTTGGGGGAGGGGTCGGGGGAGAGGGCTGTTTTGCAACAATGAGGAGCAGGGTTGCGTGCAATTTCTCCATAGCGCCGCATCAGGTAGGCTACCTTCATGCTCCAAAAACTCCGCATCCTCCGTTCGGAATACGATGCCTTGCAAACGTCTCTGGAGGATTCTTGCATCCACGGCAATCCCAAAGAGATGGCGCGCATCGGCAAGCGGCTCGCGGAACTTCGCCCGCTTGTTGAACTCCTCGATGAGCACGATCGTTTGGAGAAAATCGTCACGTTCGCGTCGTTGGAGAAGGATCCCGAACTTCGGCGTATCGCTGAGGAAGAAGCCGCATCGGCTCGTGAGCGACTTCGACAGATCGCAGTGCAGATGAAGCAGTTCCTCGTCCCGAAGGATCCCGATGACGACCGCAGCGTCATCCTCGAGGTCCGGGCGGGAACCGGAGGACGGGAAGCGGCGCTCTTCGCTGCAGAGCTCCTCCGCATGTACCTGTGCTACGCGGAGAGCCAGGGATGGAAGACGCGGCTCGTCGAGAAGTCCGATGCCGAGTCGGGAGGATTGAAGTCCGTTGTCGTGGAGATCGAAGGCGTCGGAGCATTCGGCATACTCAAATTCGAATCCGGCGTGCATCGCGTTCAGAGAATCCCCTCCACCGAAGCAAAGGGGCGCATCCACACCTCCACGGCGACGGTTGCCATCCTTTCGGAAGCCGAGGAGGTCGACATCAAGATCCGTCCAGAAGATCTGCGCATCGACACCTACCGCGCGAGCGGAGCGGGCGGCCAGAACGTGAACAAAGTGGAGACGGCGGTGCGCATCACGCACCTTCCATCGGGGACGGTCGTCGCGTGCCAGACAGAGCGCAGTCAGCAGCAGAATCGCACGCTCGCAATGAGTCTCCTGCGCAGTCGCCTCTACGCTGTCGAGCAGGAGCGACTCCGGAAAGAGAGGGGCGATCTGCGGTCAGGGCAAATCGGGACAGGCGATCGCAGCGAGAAAATTCGGACCTACAATTTTCCGCAAGACCGCGTGACTGATCACCGGATCAACCGGAACTTCAGGAACATCCCGGCGATTATGGAAGGCGATATCGAGAAGATCGTCGAGGAGCTCCGGGAGAGAGACATGGAGCAGAAGCTCGAGGCGTCCAGTTGATGTGAGATGCAAAAGAAGTAGTATGCAGCCATGCCGAAATTTGACGTCCTCGCTCTCGCAAATACTTTTGCAATCATCGATGTTGTTCTCCATCCACTATTTCATGTGTGGGTTTCCGTCGCGCCTCGGTCGTACGAGAAGGCAATGAATCTCTTCGTGGCAGGATGGCAGTTGCATGTCACCGAGTTCGACACGAGCATCGTCCACATCGCTCTCGGCACGATCGTAGAGGCTTCTGTATTCTGGATATTCGGTGCCATTGTCCAATCGCGTATAACCGGGTCTCGAGATGAGTCGATGATCATCAATATGTCCTCAGCGACCGCATGAATTCCACGCGCTTCTTCACAAATTTCTCCGTTCCAATATCCCTCCTGAACCGCACCGGTCCTTTCACCTTCTCACACAGAGATTGAGCAATCTTCTCCGCATCTGCAATTGTATCTTCAATCCCGACGATACCGGCCGTTCTCGATCCGCCAAGGAGCAACTTTCCGTCATCCATTCGAGAGACGTCCCCGTAGTACAGTCGCGCATTCGATGGAATGACCGGCAACGAAACAGTCTGACCTCGTTGGTCCTTATTCATCGGATAACCTTCCGGCGCGATGTACTTGCACACCGTCGCTTTGTGTGCAAAGCGGACGAGATCTTCGGAAAGATTTTCGTCGATGATCGTTTGGCAGATGTCGACGAAGTCGGTTTCGAGAAGCGGTAGGACATTCAGGACTTCCGGATCGCCGAAGCGCGCGTTGAATTCGATGAGACGCACTCCATCCTTCACGGCCATGAAGCCGCCGTAGAGAATTCCCTTGAACGGTTCACCACATTCCCGCTCGAGAGCTTCGGCGGTCAATCGATTGATTTCCTTCGCTCGGTCGAGATCCTTCTTTTGCAAGAAAGGTAGAGAATGATCCGCATCCGAATACGTTCCCATGCCGCCCGTATTCGGTCCCGTATCTCCCACGAATGCACGCTTGTGATCTTGGATTGCAGGCATGTCGACCACCTTCGTTCCGGAGACGAATGACATCAGGCTAAACTCGACGCCGATCAACTTCTCCTCGATCACGACCTGTCCGCATTCCTCGATGCACGCGATCGCGTACTCGATGCCTTCCTCGATTGTTTGAAGATGCTCGCCGCTCACTTTCACCCCCTTGCCGCCCTTGAGCGCGTCGTATTTGACCACGAAGTTCCCACGCGATTCTTGTTCCATAAATATACTCAGTTCTTTTCTCTCCGCGGAGTCAAAAATCTTGAATCGAGGCGATGCATGAATGTCGTACTTCTGGAGGAGATTCCTCGCGAATCCCTTACTGCTTTCGATCCTCGCGAGGTTCTTCTTCGGTGCCACGCTCGGGACATCGATTGTCTCGAGTGCATCAACAAGTCCTCCGCCGATCGGATCGTCCGGACCGATGAAGGCGAAATCCGGCTTCGATTGCTTCGCGATCTCGAGAATCTTCGGAAAATCCATGATGCTCTGCACGTGCATCTCTGTCGCAATGTTCGCGATTCCAGGATTCTTCGTCGAACAGATGGCGATGATCTCGGGCTTCGAGCGGCTCTTCACCAATGCCTCGGCAACCGCATGTTCTCGTGCACTGGAAGCCATCAGAAGAATCTTCATCGAGAATGAGGAAAGAGATAATTCGCTCGAAACTTTGAGATCTGAATTGCTGCCATAATTTTCAATTATCAATTATCAATTCACATGAGCGCCATCGTCGATTGTCCTGGCGTCTGTTCCATTTCTTGATCGAACGATTCCCGCGTCTCGTTGCGGCCCTGGCCGAGCTTCTTCAGCAGCTTCAGATTTACTTCAGGCGTGGGATAGTGACCCGTGAAGCACCCGTCGCTGAAGGCGCGGATCTTGGGGTTGCCGACCCGCACCGCCCGATGCAGATCGTCGATGGAGATGTAGAAGAGCTTGTCCGCGCCGATGGCCTTGCGTATTTGCTCGACCGAGTGGTCCGCCGCGATCAGCTCGCTCGTGGTGGGGAGATCGATGCCGTAGGGATCCGGGCCGATGATGGGCGGCGAGGCGCTGGCGAAGTAGACCTTCGTGGCTCCCGCCTTGCGCGCCATCTCGATGATTTTCTTGCTGGTGTTGCCCCGCACGATCGAATCGTCGACGAGCAGGACGTTATTCCCTTTGAACTCGAGCGAAATGGGATGGAGCTTGAAATTGAGGCTGCGCTTGCGGACGTCCTGCCCCGGCATGATGAAGGTGCGCCCGATGTAGCGGTTCTTCACGAAGCCTTCGCGGTAGCGGACTTTGAGCTTGTCTGCGAGTCCCGCCGCCGCCGGTCGGCCCGTATCGGGAATGGGAATGATGGAATCCACGTGGATGCCCGACGCCTTCACGTACTTGGCAAGCGACTCGCCCATGCGCACGCGCGCCTTGTACACGTTCACGCCGTCAATCGTGGAATCCGGAGCGGCCAGGTAGACCCACTCGAAGATGCAGGGATTCAGCTCGCCGTGCCGCACGACGCGCGAATGCAGACGGTTGTGACGGTCGATGAACACGACCTCGCCCGGGCGGATGTCGCGCAAGAATTCGTAGTCGAGCGCGCTGAACGCCGTGTTCTCGGAGGCGATCATGTACTCCTCCTTCATGCCGTAGTGGCGACGCCCCAGCTGCAGCGGGCGAATGCCGTGCGGGTCACGGAAGCCCACGATGCCGTGCCCGCCGATGAGGGCGACTGCCGAGTACGCGCCCTTGCAGCGCCGGAAGACCGTCTTCACGGCGCGGAAGATATTCTCGGGCGTCAGGTGGCGTGGTTTCTGTTTGCGAAGAGCCAGCGAGAAAACGTTCAGGAGGACCTCGGAATCGGAATTGGTGTTCAGGTGGCGGTAATCCTGCTCACGGATCTCTTTGGCGAGATGCGACGCATTGGTCAGGTTCCCATTATGGGCCAAGGCCATGCCGAAGGGGGAATTCACGAAGAACGGCTGCGCCTCGAACTCGCTTGCGCATCCGGCGGTGGGGTAGCGCACGTGCCCGATGCCCATCGGTCCCTTGAGCCGTTCGAGCGAGTGGCTGTGGAAGACGTCCCGCACCATGCCGTTGGCCTTCTTCAGGTGAAATTGATTATCGTACGTCACGATGCCCGCTGCGTCCTGGCCCCGATGCTGCAACACGATGAGACCGTCGTAGAGGTCCTGGATCGCGTCGCGGTAGCCGGAGACGGCTAAAATGCCGCACATCGTCTGAGGAAGGAAAGAATGCCCTGATGAGGAATTGAAAATTGAAAATTGAAAATTGAAAATTCTTGTACAAATCGCAAAACACGGCCTTGCTCGGAGATGGAGAAGACCGAAAATGGAGTGAAGGGGACTCCCATGGATCAATTGTACTCAGAATCTTCTTTCCTGCAATTTTATTCTTTCAAGTCGCGATGATTGTAAGAATCGTTTGCATTCATTCTTGTTGCTACTTTTGATCTTCCAGTTGCCTCTCCTTCGCTCTCACACAATTGCGAATCAAGCTTGCCACGGTCATCGGACCCACGCCGCCGGGCACCGGTGTGATCGCGGAAGCGATTTCTTTGATGCTCTCGAAATCGACGTCGCCGACCAAGTTCCCATCCATGCGATTCACACCGATATCGATGACGACGGCTCTCGGCTTCACCATTTCCTTCGTGATGAGCTTCGGGTGACCGACGGCACTGCAGAGAATGTCGGCTTGGCGGGTGAAATGTGAGAGATTCTTTGTCTTGCTGTGGCACACCGTCACCGTCGCGCCGCGATTGAGGAGCATCACCGCGAGCGGCTTCCCGACGATATTGCTGCGGCCAACGATCACCGCGTGCTTCCCTTCGATCGGAATGCTGTAGAAGTTCAGAAGTTCGATCACACCGGAGGGAGTCGCAGGAGGAAGATGTTCAAACTCGACGGAGAGGAACATTTTTCCCAGGTTGTACGCCCCGAATCCATCGATGTCTTTCCTCGGGTCCACCGCGCGGATCAGCTGAGGTGTGTGGGGTTCGAGGTGCGAGGGGAGCGGCAACTGCACGATAAAGCCAGAAACATCCGAATCTCGATTCAGATCATCGATGAGGGAAGAAAGCTGATCAAAACTTGTATCCGTTTCCAGATGACGATGCTCGTGGCGCATGCCGACTCTGTCGCAGCTCTTGAACTTCTGCGTGATGTAACTCGTGCTCGCAGGATCCGCCCCGACTTGGACGATGACGAGCTTGGGGTTGAGCACTTCCACCTGCGGTTTGAGCGCCTCGAGGAGCTGATCGGCCACCGGCTTGCCGGAGAGGACATGGGCGGACATGGGCGGAGTATAGCGGCATTCGTTTTCGCTCATCCAATGCTCCTCGCCACCACATTCCAGATCTTCCCCGCAACGCGGTCCTTGTCTCCCGATGAGTCGATGACGGTCACTCCCCGATGTGTTGCGGCCAAACGGCGGTAGACCTCGTGCACGCGTTTCTGGAACGACAGGCTCTCAAATCTGTCAATCGTCCTCCGTCTCGAGATCCGTTCGATACACACCACGAGGGGAGGGAGGAGCAAGATGGTTTTCTCGGGCTTGGGAAACACGTCATTGATGGCGCGGAATCGGTCCGTAGCGAGACCCTGCGCTTCGCCGTACGCGAGTGTCGATAGAGTGTAGCGGTCGCAGATCACTGTTCTTCCTTCTTCGAGAGCGGGATTGATGATGGTCTCGACGTGCCATGCGCGATCCGCCGTGAAGAGGAGCTGGAGCGTGTTGGGCTCGAGGTCGCTTGTGCCAAGCTGCTTGCGGATGAAGCGCCCGACAGGGCCCTCGGTCGGCTCGGCGGTGAGCAGAACGTCATGGCCTTCCTTTCGGAGTCTCTCCGCCAGCAACCGCGAGTGCGTCGTGGTGCCGGAACCGTCGGGGCCTTCGAGGACGAGGAAGGAGGGGGGCATCGATTGCAGTCTAGCAGGAATACTCTGCTACGATGATTCGCTCTATGTACGATTACTACGTCTACATGCTTCGGTGCAGCGATGGCAGCTACTACACGGGCATCACCAACAGCGTCGAGAGACGTCTCTGGCAGCATCAAAACGGGATCAATCCCGATTGTTACACCTTCTCGAGGCGTCCCGTTGAGCTTGTCTACTCGGCATGGTTCACGAATGTCTTCGAGGCTATCCACTGGGAAAAGCAAATCAAGCGATGGAGCAGGAAGAAAAAGGAAGCGTTGATTCGAGGGGAGTGGGAAGAAATTCAGAGATTGGCGAAGAAGGACTTCTCCACGAAGAAAAACCGTAGCATGTCACCCTGAGTAGCGCCGCTGGTCGCGCTTCGATACGCTCGGCACTGCGGTGCCTCGCTACTCAGCGTGACATCGCGGCGGCGCGTATCGAAGGGCGACATGCGGTTGCTGAAGAAATTTTCAAAAAAAGCCCGGATTGCTCCGGGCTTTCTTTTCGCTTCAGGGACGCGGATGGGACGCTATTTCATTCATTGCCTAATACTCACCCATTCCCCCCATCCCTTCCATTCCGCCCCCGCCGGGCATCGCGTGCGCCTCTTCCTTCTTGGGGATATCGGTGACGGCCACCTCGAGCGTGAGGAACATCGCCGCGACGCTGGCGGCGTTCTCGAGCGCCGAGCGCGTCACTTTCTTGGGGTCGATGACCATGGCCTTCACGAGGTCCTCGTACTTCTTGGTGACGGCGTTGTAGCCGATGTTTCCCTTCTCGTGGCGCACCTTCTCCACCACCACCTTGCCCTCCACCCCGGCATTGTTGGCGATGTGCATGCAGGGGGAGGTGAGCGCGCCGCGGATGATGTCGACGCCGATCTGTTCGTCGGGGTTGTCCACGTTCACCTTGTCCAAGACATCGATGGCGCGGATGTAGGCCGTGCCGCCGCCCGGGACGATCCCTTCGTCCGCAGCAGCTCTGGTGGCGGAGATCGCATCTTCCACTCTGTGCTGCTTCTCCTTCTGCTCGATCTCCGTGGCCGCGCCGACCTTCACGACCGCGACGCCGCCCGTGAGCTTGGCCAGGCGCTCCTGGAGCTTCTCTCGGTCGAAGTCCGACTTCGTGTGCTCGAGGGCTACTTTGATCTCGCCGAGGCGCGCGTCGATGTCGCTCTTGCGGCCGCCGCCGTCGATGATCGTGCAGTCGTCCTTGGTCGCGATCACGCGGCGGGCGGTTCCCAGATCGTCGATCGTCGCGTTCTCGAGTTTGAGGCCTACTTCTTCCGAAATGACGCGGCCGCCGGTGAGCGCGGCGATGTCGCGGAGGATTTCCTTGCGGCGATCCCCGAAGGCCGGCGCCTTGATGGCGAGCGTGGCGAAGGTGCCGCGGAGCTTATTGACGACGAGGGTTGCGAGCGCTTCGCCCTCCACGTTCTCGGCGATGATGACGAGCTCCTTCTTGCCCTTCTGCGCGAGTGCCTCGAGGAGCGGAAGGATGTCCTGGATCGAGCTGATCTTCTTGTCGGTGATGAGGATGGAGGCGCGGTCGAAGACGGCCTTCATGCCGCCCGCGTCCGTCACGAAGTACGGCGAGATGTACCCTTGGTCGAATTGCATCCCTTCCACGTACTCCTTCTCGATGCCGAGCGTCTGTCCGGCTTCCACCGTCACGACCCCATCCTTGCCCACCTCGTCGATCACCTCCGCGATCACCTTCCCGATCTCTTCATCCTGCGCGGAGATCGTCGCGACCGCGGCGAACTCCTCCTTCTTCGTGATGGACTTCTTGATCGTTTCCAGATAGTGGGTGACTGCGTCGACGGCCTTGAGAATCCCGGTCTTGATGGAGATGGCGTTCTTCCCCGAACCTAGGTGCTTGAGCCCTTCCTGCATGATTGCGTGTGCGAGCACCGTTGCGGTCGTGGTGCCGTCGCCGGCGGCGTCGTTGGTCTTGGTCGCCGCTTCCCTCACGAGCTGCGCGCCCATGTTCTCGAAGGGATCGGGCAGTTCGATTTCCTTGGCCACCGAAACGCCGTCCTTGGTGACGGTGGGGCCGCCGTACTTCTTCTCGATGCACACGTTTCGTCCGAGCGGGCCCATGGTGGCCGAGACGGCGCTCGCGAGTTTCGCGACACCCTTAATGAGCTTTTCACGTGCGTCGTTGCTGAAGAGCAGTTGCTTTGCCATAGGCTAGGAGGGAGGAATTAGAAGTTACGAATTACGAATTACGAATGGAGGTCATCACTGTAAGAAACGTGAGGTACATTATGCAACGACGAGACCGAGGATGGATTCCAGGTGAAGGACTTTCACTTCGACGTCCTTGCCGTCGCTGTCCTTGAGCTTCACGTCGTCCCCGGCGTACTTCCCGAAGAGCACGCGATCCCCCACCTTCAGGAACTCGGAGGGATTCGCGGTGTCTTTGCCCACCCCACCCTTGCCGACCGCGAGCACCACGCCCTCCTGCGGCTTCTCGCCGGAGGCGGTATCGGGAATGACGATGCCCGAAGCGGTTGTCTGCTCGCGTTCAATGGGGCGAACGACAACGCGGTCCCCGATGGGCTTGATGTTCACGGCGAGCTTCACGGGGTCCTGTTGCTTCGATGGTGCCATAGAAGATGAGGGGAAAATGGAGAGATGATGGAGAAATTGAGATACGTGCTCGGACGATAGGGCCTGCCGGCCGTAGTCAGCCCAGGCTGACGGAGCCGGATTAGCAGTCGGAATTTTAGAGTGCTAATTTGGGAAGTCAAGAGCCTTCGAGAGGATTCAGATGCCCAAATTGCAGATGAAAACGTTGCAGGGAGTTCTCGGCTACGATACAGTCTGCGCATGGACAAAGTCGTGCACTTCGACCCTTCGGCTCGGCTCAGGGTCGCTCGCAGATAACTCTGATTTCGGAATGACGGGTCGCTCTGAGCCGTGTCGAAGAGCGAAATTCCCGTGAAGGACCTGGACGAGGATCGGAAGTTCTATTCCATCTTCGGATGGGAACTCCAGGATTGACCGATGCCCGACGGATCCACCTACGTCGGCGTGCGCACGATCAGCGTCGACGAGAAGATCAAGCAGGTGGGGAAGGCGGGCGGATCCCTCGTGATGCCGAAGGTCGAGATGATGGGAATGGGCTTCTGTGCGTATGTGAAGGACCCCTCCGGGAACGTGATCGGGTTGTGGGAGGATGCGAAGAAGGCATAGATGCCGTTTCACTCCGGCGTGGTATGCTTCGCCTTGAGCAGTTCGTTTTCGTGCCGGAGTGGCGGCATTGGCGACCTTCTCGACTGATCTTTCCCTCAAGCCCAGATGGCGGAATTGGCAGACCTTCCTGCCGAAGTGCCTTGCCGTGGTGGCGGAACTGGTAGACGCGCTAGCTTCAGGAGCTAGTGGGAGCAATCCTGTGGAGGTTCGAGTCCTCTCCACGGCACCAAATCACTTTGGCACGCAGGCAGGCGCGCACGCCTCAGGAGCGTGTGTCCGAAAGGATGTGAGAGTTCGAGCTCGCCATGACGAACGGAGAGAGGAAGGGTCTCTCCGTCGGCACCAGAGAAATATGTTCACCAAACCCGAAGTTGCAGCGCATTTTTTTCGCTCAAAGAGGCCAGCATCATTTCTGAAGTTGACCTCTGGAATGTGGTGCAGATCGAATGACTACTTCGCCGTGCCCGCGTCGGGGCTCGTGAGCGTGCTCGTGTGCGTGCTCACTTTCACGCGCGCCGTCTTCGCACGGACTCTCGCCGGAGCAGCCGAGTGCATGCGCCGTCTTACGATGGCTGTGCGCAACGCCTCCGTATGCACGCCGGCAGTCGTCGAAGCGCTCGCTGCGTCGTGGCTCTTGGGAGCCGCGGGGGGCAGAGCCCTCACGTACGCCGGCTGTGAGGTTGCCATGGCGTACAGCGCCTGGAGCTTCGGGGCGGCATCCATCGTCAATTGCGCGCTGTACACGAGGCACAGTGCGAAGAAGGAAACCTGGAGGGCGAACAACCGATTGTGGGTGTTCATATAGGTATTGGGGAAGTTGCGTACATAATAGAACATTTTTATAAAATTAGCAAATGAAGATGATGCCATTCGTACTGACAGGAAAGGCCTTTTGCAGCCAGAATGGCCTCCATGAAGCGAAAAATCGCTATTCGAAGCCTCTTGGAATGGTTTGTCCTCGGGATGCTCGTACTTTCCGTCCTGTGGAGGGGCGGCAAGGGAATGGAAGTCACGTGGCTGCTTGCAGGCCTTGCGGGAGCAGTGACGATGCTCGAATGGTGGCGGCAGCGTCGAGCGTCAACGATGCGGAGTGTTCCGTGGGTCGTCTGGCGCCTCTCGCTTGCCTTCCTCGTATGGACGGTGGTGAGTTTCCTCCATTCGGCGACGCAGAATTACGGACTCGACGAAGTCCTCCGCGACGTCTCCCTCATGCTGCTCTTCTTCTGGATGATCCGCACCGCAAGGGATGATCATCGCAACCGACTGTTCGTCGAACGCCTCGCGATCGTCCTCTCCATCGTCACTCTCCTCGCGTGCGCGATCGGCATCGCCGTGTACGTGCTCCAGCCGGTCAACCGCTTCGTCGGGACATTCTTCGACTATCGCTTCCAGACGGATTACTGGCCCAATGCCTGGGCGGAGTATCTGCTCCTCGCGTGGCCGATCGTTCTCTGGACGCTCCAGCGTCATCGGGTTCTCCAGATTCTCTGCCTGGGAATCGTCTTCGGGTGTCTCTTCCTCAGTTACTCGCGTGGGGCCTTCCTCTGTCTGCTCGCGCAACTCGGCATCATCGCCGTGATCGGGGCGGTGATTGTTCGAAGCTGTCGACCCATGGGAGCGAATCGATTCTCCTTGACGACGATCAAGGAATTCGCCATTGCAGCGGTCTGCATCCTCGCGCTCTCGATCGCCGTCTTCGTGGGCGTCAATCTCGTCCGCGCTCGCTTCCACGATGTCCAATCCGTCACGGAAAAAATGACATTCACTGCCTCCGAGGGCCGCTCTTCCATCGATGAGCGTCGGGACTTCTGGCGCCAGGCGTTCACTCTTTCCCTCGAGCGCCCCGTCTTCGGCGGGGGCCCCTACAGCTTCCGCTTCCTCCAACCCCGCTTGCAGCGGGGAATCTTCGCAACTTCCGACCATCCGCACAACGTCATCCTCAAGCTCGCAACGGAGCGGGGATGGCCCGCGGCGCTGCTCTTCGTTGTTCTTCTGATGGTCGTCATTGTTTCCGCTCTCAAAGCCATCGCGGATTGGGGTCGAGAATCGCGAGAGATCGATCGTCTCTTCCTCCTCCTTTCGCTCGCCGCAGTCGTTGGCGTGTTCCTCCACAACCAGCTCGATTACAATCTGCAGTTCGTGGGGATCGCGCTGCCGTGGTGGTTGCTCCTCGGAGCGCTTGCCGCATCATTCTCTGGACGGGAACGTGGGGAGTCATCGGTCTCCTTCTCCATCACTCGTCCGGTGGAGATCGTGATGAGCGTGCTCCTCCTCCTGGTCACGATCATCGAAGGGCGAACTCTGATTCTCTCTTCTCTCGGTCGTCATGCGGAAGCGCGCGGCGATATCCGGCAAGCACTCGGCTTCTACGACAGCGCAGCGGGCGAAATCTTCTCACGCGATATGCATCTGAGCGAAGCTCAACTCAAGAGCATTTCCGGAGATTTCCGGGGGGCGCAGCGCGCTCTCGATCTCTACACGAATCAGAATCGTGAGGATGCGCGCGCCTGGATCATGGCCGGTGATCTGATCCGCGAAGAACCTTATCCGAAACATTCCGATTTGCAGCAAGCGGTTGCGTACTACGAGCGCGCGCTCGTGCTCGGGAAATACAACTACCTCGGAGCGACCTACGGTCTCGTGGAATCTCTGGAGCGCCTTGGTGATCGCCATGCCCTCCAACGTCGCAAGCCGGAATTCGACGCGATCATCCGGATGTACGCGCAGGCGATCGTCGAGAATACGCACTTCATCGCGCTCTCCTCGAACGTCGAAGCATTCTCCCGACTCATGATGCGAATGCTCTTCATCATTCGCAAATCGCAAATCGCCACTCGCAATTTCCCCAAATCTCCTATGAAACGCACCGCGCTCCTCGTCGCGATAATGGTCATTCTCAGCTCATGTGTCGTCCAAAAGCCCAAGAAGGTCGTCATGGACCCGCGTCACGGTCGGGAGATCTGGATTGCCGTCTCGCCGCTCTCCGGAACGGTCGACAAGAGCGTCAATGGTGTCATTCTCTCGCACGAATTTGAGGATGGAACGTACCTCTCGTCCGTCCAGCTGAACGTCGCTCCGGCCCCTGCCGGCAAGCAGTACGTCGTCTGGATTCGGGCAAACCCTCTCGCAACGCCCGTGAATCTGGGAATCCTGACCCCTGCAACGAACGACGTTCGACACACGCTCCTGTTCCAAGCGAAAGAGGATCTTCGCAGCGATCTCGACGTACTCGTGACGCACCAGAGGGGTCAGGAAGGTCTGAGCCGAGCCGATATCATCGCGGAGGGAAGGCTTCGGCCAACACCCTAATGCCGTCCTATTTCGTACCAGACACTCGGAAGTGGCATTTGGCAAAAGTGCCAAGGAAAGGCCCTCGACTGTGCCCTTCAGAGAAGTACAGAAGCAGCCTCACTCCATCCAAAGGTCTTTGCAGCGCTCAAAACCCCTCCCTTCGTCGGGCGAAGGTTCTCGGGGATAGGAACTCCGCTTCGTATGGGTGTGAGAAGCGGTGACCGGGGTGTTCACTCCTCTCTCTTAGTTCAGGGACGGGAGAGTCATCATCGCCATGTTCACGACGAGGGCGGTGATGAGAAGCACGTGCATCAGCACGAGCGGGAGCGAAGCACGCAGTGTGATTGGCTTCACGAGATTCATAGTAGCCTCCCGGAGGGGAGGGGAAGAGTGTATGGATCGCCGGCTTATTGTCCAGTAGCCATTGACTTCATTGTATTTTCTATTGTTTTATATCCTCTGGTACATCAAAACCCTTCTCTCTGACTGAAAACGCTCTATGGATGGAGTGGCATATTTCACCATATTGGATACAAAAGTTGTACGGAAAACGACTCTTTTCTTTGAGTGAGAGCATTGTCAGATGCTTGAAGAAGTTTTCTGAGTACATTTTGGGTGTGTGAATGGCTCTACAGAGCTTGGCTTGCCATGAGTCCGCCTCAGGCGGACGAATGGTCGGGACGACTGGACTTGAACCAGCGACCTTACGGTCCCGAACCGTACGCTCTAGCCAACTGAGCTACGTCCCGAGAATAATCGAATGAAACCAAAGAGCAGAATAATCTCCACACTTGCCCACCGTAGTCAGCCGAGGCTGACGAAGGAGGAAGCTACGTCCCGATAGTGCGAGGATACCAAACGAAGAAGCGTCGTACGAGATGATTCGCAATCATCGCTCTTCCGAAGTGGTAGCCGCTCACTGACCCTGCGGCTCAGGCAGCCTGCCACTTTTGGACAATGGCTCTGTATGCCGCATAGAAGCTGTTCGGCTTCTTCCACCACGTCGTAAAGCAGACGGAGAGAAGAATGCTCATGACATCAGCCCCCT
>JACOTD010000057.1 GCA_016178535.1 Candidatus Peregrinibacteria bacterium | reverse complement strand
GCTTGCGCAAGCGAATGGCATCAGACTTCTTCATGATGAAAGGGGGGAAGATGTAAGCGTGGGAGTGTAAACGTTTATCTGCCCCCACGTGTAAACATTCATGCGCCCCTCAGGTGTAAACTTTCATCTGCCCCTCAACCATTACCCGCAATCGATTGAACATGTATTAAGCCCATGGGCCGTGGCAAAAAACTATATTGGAAGACAGTGGCCTTCAAGCGGGTGAGCGTTACAAAGGAACGCCAGGAAGAAATACGCCGTGTGTTATTTCCTGAGAAAAATCAGGAGAACTAGCTGCGAATACTCAACGCGGATTACGAATCGCAGTTTTTCCCCTGGCCTCTGTGGTTCTTCAATGAATTTGCTTCAATACTCAAACAACTCCTCCTCCGCGAAGAATCGATGCACTTCCTTCTGGGCGGTTTCGGGACTATCCGACGCGTGGGCGACGTTGACCATTTGATCCACGCCGAATTCCGCGCGGATGGTGCCCGCGGCGGCCTTGCGACTGTCGGTCACTCCGAGCATCTCGCGCACCTGAGCGATGGCGTCGTTTCCCTCGAGCACGAGCGCGATGACCGGGAGCGAGGCCATGAAGGCTGCCACCTCCGGGTAGAACGGCTTCTCCGCGATGTGCGCGTAGTGATCCCGGAGGACATCGGGGTGGAGCCGCAGCATCTTGCAGCCGCGGATCGAGAGGCCGGCCTCCTCGAGGCGCGCGATCACCTTGCCGCAGATGCGCTTCTGCAATGCATCGGGCTTGAGGAGAATGAGAGTACGTTGCATGCAAGGGACAGTGTTGCTGATCTGAAAAGGTTTGACCAGCCACGTCTCATCCCTCCTTGCCTCCGCTCTCCTTCATTCCAAAACAGTGTCGGTGATCGAAGAACTCTCTCCAGCCGAGCAAAGCAATGCCCGTCGCGAGCGGCAGGACGTTGTAGATGATGCGGTAGAGCACGAGTGAACCCAGAACTGCGGAAGGCGCGAAAGACGCGGGCAGGAGACTCACGAGCACGGTCTCGAAGACGCCGATGCCGCCGGGAACCTGGCTCGCGAGCCCCGCGATGTGCGCGAGGAGGAAGATGCTGACGAAGGGGAAATACGCCAGATGGCCTGAGGCGGGGAGCACGGCGTAGAGAATCCCTGCGCAGAGAAGGAGCTCCATCGAGGCGAAGAAGATCTGTCCGATGGCGATGAGGAGAGAAGGAATTTCGATGTTCCATCGTCGGAGTGTGAGCGGCTTTCGGGGAGCGGCGCTCAGGAGCAAGTATGCCGTCACGATCGCCAGGAAGCAGAGCCCCACGGGCTGCGCGGCGAAGAAAGGCAGAGAAGATGAGGCAATGAGCTGGGGCGGATGGAGGACGAAGAGAGCGCCCGCGAGGGAGAGGAATCCCACCCAGAACGTGAGCACGCAGAAGCCCACGAGATGCACGATCTTTCCGGCCTCCAAACCCTTGTTGCAGTAGAAGCGGTAGCGCACCGATCCCCCTGTGACGGGCGAGAAGCCGACGCTGTTGCTGAGCGCATAGCCCACGAACGAGGCGAAGGCGATGTTGCGGTACGAGAGACGGCAGCCGAGGTACGAGAGCGCAAGCGCATCGTAGCCCGTGAGCGCCAGATAGGCGCCGAGACTCAGGAGAAGGGCAAGGAACAGATGGCTGCCCGGCACCGAGCGCATCATCCGCACGATGGTGCTGAGGTGTTGGCCGCGCAGTTCATGGCGCAAGACGAGGATGGCGATCACGAAGAGAACGAGACCGACGAGGGAAGGCAAACGTCGGAGGAAAGCGCGCCTGGTTGAGGTCGTTTTCTCCGGCATCATGCAGTCGATGTTCTCCTCATGCGAGCACAGAGAACTCTCTCGATCCGAAATCACCGCTGCATTGAGGGAACGGCCAGATGGCGTTGCATTGGCAGTCATGCGCGCAAGGTTCGCAGTCTAGAAGTCTCCACTGTGAAAGGCAACGCGTGCGCGGCAGAGAAGCCGGTCAGGCCCGAATGGGAAGCCAAGGAGCAGAAGCCAGGAAGAGCTCGAAGTGCCTCGCTCTTTCATGTTCTCTTCTTCTCCATCTCCTCCGAAATCCCCGCATTCGTGTGCACCTCGCTCACGTCGTCCTCCTCTTCAATCGCTTCGATGAAGCTCAGTACTTTCTGAGCGGCTGTCTCATCTTTCAATTCCACCTTCTGCTTTGCGACGTGCTGCAATCCCGCGCTCAGGATCTCGCAGCCGTTTGATTGCAGGAAATCGCGGATCTTGGACCAATCGGCGACACCGGTCATCACGGTGATCACGTCGTCCGTGACGTCGAAATCCTCCGCGCCGAAATCGATCAATTCCAATTCCAATTCGTCCAATGTCATTTTCAATTGTCCATTGTCCATTGTCCATTTCGCCACGACCACGCCCCGCCGTTCAAACATCCACGCGACGGAATTCGTCTCCGCAAAATGCCCTCCGTGCTTCTCGACGATCATCCGCAACTTGCTCAATGTCCGGTTTTTGTTATCGGTCAGACACTCGATCAAACAGGCGACGCCATTGGGACCGTACGCTGCATACAAAACTTCATTCATCTGCTCGCCCCTGAGCTCCCCGGTTCCTTTCTTGATCGCCCGGTCGATGTTCGCGTTCGGCACGCTCTCCACCTTCGCGGCATCGATGAGAGATCGCAGGCGCACATTCATGCCTGGATCGCCGCCGCCCTCCCGTGCGGCGATCTCGATGAGACGCGCGTACCTGGTGAAGACCTTTCCGCGCAGGGCGTCCTGCGCCCCCTTGCGCACGCGGATGTTGGCCCACTTACTATGTCCAGACATATCGAATTGAAAATGGAAAATTGAGAATTGAAAATTATGGCAGAAATTCTTGCTCTGAGTAGCTCCAAAATTGTCAATTACTTCCGGTACGCCATCATCCCCATGAACCGCGCGCGCTCGATCGCCGTACGCAGCATCTTCTGGTGGCGAAGACAGACTCCCGTGTAGTAGCGTTTGCGGATGTTCCCGAAGTAATCCGCGTAGGGTTTGAGGGCGGGATAATCCTTGTAATCGATGTAGCGCGCCTGCTTCTCGCAGAAGGAACATTTCTTCGTCCGAGGATCCGGTCGACGCTGCTTCTGGGCCGATGGAGAGAATGGTGCGGGCATGAGGCTTGTCCTGAGGAACGAAGTGACGAAGGATCAGAGATCGAAATTTTCGTCGGAAATGAGCTTCTCCAATTTCTCCGTGAGCACGTCCTCCTGGATGCCGGGCTTGGGCGCTTCCGTCTTCGCACGATCCGCCGTCACCTTCGCCTGGCGCTGTGCCTTCTTCACCACCCGCTCCTTCAGCTTCTCTTCCTTCTCCCGCGCACGCACCTGCGAAACGCTCTCCCGCGTCTTCATCCACTCCTCATAGAGTTCGCTGTACTTCAGAATCTGGTAATGTTTCGGAGGCTTCACGAACAGATGCCGCAGAACGCTCTTGTGAATTTTCAAGTTCTGATCGATCTCGCGGATTTTGCCGGGATCCATCTCCTCGTAATAGATGATGATTTTCCCTTCCATCGTTCCCTTGATGGGATACGCGAGACCTCTCTGCCCCCACACGTCCTTGGCCACTTGCTTGGCTCCCGCTTCGGTGAAAAATTCCTCCACTTCCTTGAGGAGGGTTTGCTCGTCCTTCTGAGCGAGCGAAGCGGGATAGAGCAGACACAGCTCGTAGATGCGCGTGTCTTCCGATGTGGGCGTCAACGTAGACATGCGACTCGTGGGTAGAACCCCGCACCACAATGTGCGCAGGGAAGTCGTCAGGAAGCGGACTGTACTTCGCGCGAGAACATCAGTCAAGGATTTTCGTCTCGCTCGTACGCTAAGGGTGGACTGAAATCTCGCGAATCCTCCTTGACCCTTTCCCTTTGCGGAGTACCATGATCCGGCTTTGCCTCCGTTTTCGCAACGGAGCGCAGGGTTTAACAGCGCCGCTCGAGAGAGTCCATTGTCATCTCGAGCGAAGTCCGCCCGGACGCGGGCCGCCAGACCGGTGTCGAGGGGCCGATGGATCTTTCACATCATCGTGTAGTAGAGAAGTATATCCGACGTAGTCCGCCTCAGGCGGACGAAGTCGGGCTTGTGTTCATCTCCCAGCCCCACTTTTCGTGGTTGTTCCCATTACTTCCACGTGTTGCGGTTGTAGTGACAGCGACAATGAAAAGTGGAGCTGGACAGCATGAACCTCCAATTCCTTATGGAATTACAATCGTCGTTCGAACGATTTCAAAAGCGGGCATTCTTGCCCGCGGAATTCGATCAGTCACGTCGCCTTCGGGCGATGTGCAGAATCACCAGTGATCTTTGATCATTGGGTCCAATTCTTTCAGAAGAGTTTGATCCTAGCTCAGAGTGAACGCTGGCGGTGCGCCTAACACATGCAAGTCGAACGCCCAGCTCCACTTTTCGTGGTTGCTACCACTGCTCCCACTATGACGGTTGTAGTGACAGCGACAGTGAAAAGTGGGGCTGGGAGTGGCAGACGGCTGCGTAACACGTTGGTACCTGCCCCAGACTCAGGGATACCCCCGCGAAAGCGGGACGAATACCGGATAGCTCCAGCCCCAGTTTTTTGGGAAGTGTGCGGTAAGTTATTGAGCTTAATAGCTTGCACGTCACTCCACAAAAAACTGGAGCTGGATAAAGATTTTTCGGTCTGGGAGGGGCCTGCGGCCTATCAGCTCGTTGGTAAGGTAACGGCTTACCAAGGCGATGACGGGTAGCTGATCTGAGAGGATGATCAGCCAGAATGGAACTGAGAACGGTCCATACTCCTACGGGAGGCAGCAGTGAGGAATCTTCCGCAATGGGCGAAAGCCTGACGGAGCGACACCGCGTGGAGGATGAAGCCCTTTTCGGGCGTAAACTCCTGTTCTGAGGGACGAAATTTTTGACGGTACCTCAGGAGAAAGCATCGGCTAACCCTGTGCCAGCAGCCGCGGTAAGACAGGGGATGCAAGCGTTACTCGGAATTACTGGGCGTAAAGCGTCTGCAGGTGCCCCGCAAAGTCTGATGTTAAATGTCGACGCCCAACGTCGTCATCGTGTCGGAAACGTGCGGGGTCGAGTCACAGAGAGGCATCTGGAATGTCGTGTGTAGGGGTAAAATCCGTAGATCCACGATGGAACGCCAAAAGCGAAGGCAGGATGCTAGCTGTGCACTGACACTCAGAGACGAAAGCGTGGGGAGCAAAGGGGATTAGATACCCCCGTAGTCCACGCCCTAAACGATGTGGGCTCGGTGTTGGGACTTTCAATTGGTTCCAGTGCCTTAGCTAACGCGGTAAGCCCACCGCCTGAGGAGTACGGCCGCAAGGCTAAAACTTAAAGGAATAGACGGGGACCCACACAAGCGGTGGAACATGGGGTTCAATTCGATGGTAAACGAAGCACCTCACCCAGGCTTGACATCTCGGGAACCCCGCAGAAATGCGGGGGTGCCGCAAGGAACCCGAAGACAGGCGTTGCACGGTCGTCGTCAGCTCGTGCCTTGAGGTGTACTGTTAAGTCAGCGAACGAGCGCAACCCTCATCCCGTGTTGTTCTTTCACGGGAGACTGCCGCCTCCAAGGCGGAGGAAGGTGGGGATGACGTCAGATCAGCGTGACCTTTATGCCTGGGGCTACACCCATGTTACAATGGCCGGGACAGCGGGCAGCGAAGCCGCGAGGCGGAGCCAATCCCTCAAACCCGGTCTCAGTTCGGATTGCAGGCTGCAACTCGCCTGCATGAAGTTGGAATCGCTAGTAACCGTGGGTCAGCGATACCACGGTGAATATGTTCCTGGGTCTTGTACTCACAATGAAACGCGCCCGGCAGCGCACGAAACTACATGGTTCAAATCCATGCCTCCTCGGTACGTCCCGAGGAGCGCAGCTCAAGAACAGCCCCGCACGCGCGAGCGCTGCGGGGTGAAGGGTTCGATATGCACATCGCAGCCCGTGCCATTTGATACGAGGTCGATCGACGCATACATGCGGTGAGGTATGCGGAAGAGCATCATTCCATGGCCTCGGCACAGGATGCGAGGAACAGTTTCTTCGCGTAACCCGGGGAGATCTCCTCATGGCGAGAATCCAACGATGGAGCCAGAGGAGAAGTCAGCTGGATCGTAGTATGGAGATGGTGTACGGTGGAACACCTATGCCGTTGCCCTCTCCAGAAGGATCCTCTCTCCTGCCACTCTCCCCCGACTACGTCGTCGGTTGAGACATTGTCTCTCATCAAACAGACAATGCACTGATCCGTCCACCACAGGCGGACGGCAGTGAAAGCACGAGAGCTCGCTGGATGCGGGAAATCCGCCCGTCCAGTGGGAACGTGAACCCCGCTCAAAAAGGTGCGGGGTATCGCAATCCGCCCGTCAAGTCATGAAAGGCAGGAGCACCTGAAGGACCGTTACCCAGCCCCAGTTTCCGTTGCAGAAATACTGCGTACAGAAACCGCGGATATCAATTTCCGTATCCACGGAAACTGGGGCTGGGGCGGTACCACGGTGAGACTGCTGATTGGGACTAAGTCGTGAATCAGTTGCGACCCCGAGGAAGAATTCCTCGGGACAAACTTGGCTATATGCTGGAATATCTGTTGAATCCGACGGTACTCAAGGTGTACATTTGAACACCAATGGGTGACAATCCGATCGGTGCAGGCAATCAGCAGGGAAGTCCTCCGCCTAGGCGGACGGACCCCTCAGAGACTACACGCCGAGCTCCTCTCATTGCAGAACTCCGAGCGTATCTTCTCGGTGCGGTCCATGATGGAACCTATAACTCGCTCCATCGGACTTTTCGCATCTCTCAGAAAGGAACAGCCTGGTTGAAACTCCTACAAGCCGCTCTGCGGGCGATAGGCCATCGATCATGGTTGTACAAAGAAGGAGAGATGCGCACCGTCTACGCACTCGAGACGACTGCCCCCTTTCTCGCTCTTCGTTTCAATCCTCTGCGATTGGAATCGACGGAGGAGAAAGTCGCCTACATTCGAGGGTACTTCGATGCCGAAGGCGGCATCCCCCATTCGAAGAAGGCGCCCTTCTACATTCAGCTCTGTCAGAAGCACAAGTTGGAGATGAAGCGGGTAAAATTGATTCTCGAAGCATTGGGCATCCAGTGCGGAAAAATCCACAATCCCAGCAAGGACGTGGATCCGAATTACTGGAGACTCTCTGTCCGTGCACGATCCCACCGGAATTTCATCCGGGTGATCGGATTGTGGCATCCGAGGAAGAGAACAATTCTGCAACGAAGGATGATGATATAGTCCATGCCCCATGGCGACATGGGGAACACCATGAACAAGGTATCCGTAGGAGAACCTGCGGATGGAACATTTCCTTACCAGGGAACCTACCTGGCCCTGAGCCGGCGCATTCGCGCCGCAGCGAAGGGTGCTTGCTCTGGCAGATGCATGAGCCATCAAGCCTATGAATTGATCGGGGGCATCCCCAATGCTTTCTCGCTTCGCAAGAGGCGACGAAGTATTGGGCCCGATAGCACTTCTCTACTACACAATGCTGTGAATCGAGAAACATACGCTAAAACTTCCTTGCCCCCTGTAGTCAGCCTAGGCTGACGAAGTGGGGTCTACTACACGATGCTGTGAATTGCTTTTGCCATGATGATCACTGGAAATGACCGAAGCGCCGCTTGCGCTCTTGTTGACGGTACGGATAGATGGGCCGCTCAGTCTTCTGACTTTCTCGACGATCCGTTTCAGTTTTTGCTCTTCCTTCAGGAGTGGGGGGCCGCAAGTTTTTTTTGATGTATCCCTTGGCTCCGCGCCGTAAAACTTCGCGAATTTCTTCTCTTCTCTTCGCTTTATCATCGGCCGGCTTCGCCGCTTCCTGCTCTCTGCAGAGAACCCTTCGCATCCGAAGAGCTCTCATCTCCAGATCAAACAAGGATACACTCTCTCCATCATCCGAACCTTCGGTAACAATTCGTTCAGGCTTATCGCTCTGAGATGGTGCTGCCTCGACCATGGAAGACATTCTACACGATTTTTATTCTCAATCGCGGCATAGCTATGCAGCCTGCTTCGGTTTGGGAGCTTCAGCCTTGGGTTTGGCATACCGTTTCTTTTGAGCAGCAGGTGGCCTCCATGGATTGTGTTTGGCGATTGGTGCGGGGTTTGAAGGTTTTTTGCTGAAAGTTTTTGAAGCTCCGGCACGAGTTTTTGAAATGGTGTCGCCGACGTCTGTGGTTGGACCTGCCTCCGGGGAACTCGAAAACCCGAAGAGCAATCCATTGGCGATTGCATCAGGAGTAATCAGCTCATCAGACTGCGGTTGGTTCTCCGGTCCCATAGAAAGAATAGTATACATCCCCAAAATCCTCTGATGCAAGCGAAAAATGGATCGCAGGACAGATCACGATTTCACGAATTTCGCCCTGATCGCCTCCAGAACCTTCTCCCGCGCAGGGGTATCCCCGATTTTCCCCGCAAGATCGCCCAGGAATCCCATCACGAACATTCCCCTCGCCTCGCGCCGGTCGATGCCGCGGGTGGCGAAGTAGAAGAGGTCTTCCTCCGTCACGCGCGCGATGCTCGCGGAGTGGCTGGCCTTCACATCGTTCGTCTTGATCTCAAGATGAGGGATCGCATCGACCTTCGCAGTTTTGTCGAGCATCAGCACGTTCTGCGTGAGGTACGTTTCCGTCCCGCCGCCGCTGTTCCCAATCTCGATCATGCCCTTCGCGTTCACGTGGCCATTCTCCTCGGCCACGCCTTTCATGGTGATTTCGCCGCTTCCGTTACGGCCTTCGAAGACGTTTCTGGCGGAGAGCTCGTAGCATTCGTCGTCTGACGCGTAGAAAATCCAGTCGATGGAACTCGCGGCATTCTCGCCGAGCACGTTCGACCGAAGATCGTGCTTCACGGTTCCTCCGCCGAGTGTTGCGTTGCGCCAGGAGATCGATGCTCCTTCGCCGACCCGGCTGCTCTGCTGTAGAATGAGACGCTGCATCGGTTGTGCCGCCTGCAAAGACACGCATTCGAGCGATGCTTCTTCATCGAGAATGACCTCGACCGCGTGTGACCAGGGTGCATCCGTCGAAGAGCGCAGTTCCTCGAACACGATTGCGCGCGCTCTTTTGCCGACGACGATGCGCACGCGAGTGGCAGCCTCGTTTTTCTGGTGGTCGAAATGGAGGCGGATCGGTTCCCGGAGAGCGGTGCCATCGGGAATCTGCAGTGAGATGATGCGCGATTCGTCATCCGCACGATCGTTGACCCTTATGGGAGCATTGACGCCGATGATGGCAAGAGACAATGAAACCATGATTCATGGGGAGGATAGCGAGAAATTGCGTATGATACGATGCGGAATGCACGTTGATTTTTTGTTTCAAGGAAGGGAAAATATGCGAATTCTCACGTGAGGACTTGACCGGAAGAATGCTATTGATAGCATTCCCATACTTTCTCAATATTTTCCATGTCACCCCTTGGTACCCTTGATTCATCGAAAGCCAATTTACAAGAAGGCGACGCCATTCCTATGGGTCAATCTGTTATGCATTCTCCGCAAAAGACACTAAAGGAGGATTGCTCTCCTGAGGCAAGTACGATAGACCAGGTCCGAGCCAATGCGGTCAATGAGGTGAAACAGGCGAGAAGGGAACTCGAAACCGTATTAAATTTGGCGGTCCTAGAATTCGCTGGAGGGCGGGATTGAGCCATCAACCGACGCCCCCTTCCATTTCCACCCTTCGACACGGCTCAGGGTGACAATCTTCACCCCACACTCCCCTCCATCTCCAGCTCAATCAGCCGATTCATCTCCACTGCATATTCTAATGGAAGTAATCTCACTATTGGTTCTATGAACCCGTTGACGATCATCGCCCGCGCTTCATCCTCCGGGATACCGCGGCTCATCAGGTAGAACATGTCTTCTTCCGAGAGCTTGCCCACCGTCGCCTCGTGGGCGATGGTGACGTCATTGTTGCGGATTTGAATATCGGGAATCGTGTCCGTGCGGCTCCATTCATCGAGCAGGAGCGCGTCGCATTCGACGTTCGCGGTGCAATCGTGGGCATGAGGAGCAATCTTCAGGAGTCCGCGGTAGATGGCCGTTCCTCCCGCCTTGCTGATCGACTTGCTCGTCACCTTCGAGCTCGTATGCGGGGCCATGTGCAGGACTTTCGCACCGGTATCCTGCCATTGCCCTTTGTTGGCGAACGCGATGGCCATGTGATCGCATCGGGCGCCCTCGCCCACGAGCACGCTGCACGGGTAGAGCATCGTCACGCCGGATCCCATGTTCCCCCCGATCCATTCCATAGTCCCATCCCGCTCCACGATCGCGCGCTTGGTGTTCAAATTGTACGTGTCGCGGCTCCAGTTCTCGACGGAGCTGTAACGGCACTTCGCCCCGGGCTTCACAAAAATTTCGACGAGCCCCGCGTGCAAAGCGTGACTTCCATATTTGGGTGCGCTGCATCCCTCGATGTAGTGCACGTCAGCGCCCTCTTCGACGATGATCAGCGTGTGCTCGAACTGGCCCATGTTCTTCGCGTTCATGCGGAAGTAGGCCTGGAGTGGATCGCGCACCTTCACGCCCTTGGGGACGTACAGGAATGTCCCTCCCGACCACACCGCGCCGTGGAGCGCCGCGAACTTGTGATCCGTCGCGGGAACACATTTCATGAAGTACTTCTTCACGAGCTCAGCCTGACAGCGCAGGGCTCCATCCATATCGAGGAAGATCACGCCGAGCTCCTCCCACTCTTCCTTCAAGCGATGATACACGACTTCGCTCTCGTACTGCGCGCCGACCCCCGCAAGCATCGTCCGCTCGGCTTCCGGAATGCCCAGGCGGTCGTAGACTCTGCGAATGTCCGGGGGCACCTCGTCCCAATTGTCCGTCTCTCCCGCGCCCGCCTTCGCGTAGTAGATGATGTCCTCCAGATCGAGCGCGGAGAGATCGGCGCCCCAGGTGGGCAGCGGTTTCTCGCGGAAGATCTTCAATGATGCCAGCCGATGCTCGAGCATCCAGGCCGGCTCCTTCTTCTCCGCGCTGATTTTTCGCACGAGCTCCTCACTGATTCCTTTCTTCACTCCGTCCGCGTAGGGCGAAGGGTTGGCCGTGTCGAAGACGGCGCGACTGAGGCGGCCGAAGATCGGCTCTGTGGGCGCGTTCTTCTCGCGGGTGGCGGAGAGGCTGGTCATCGGAAGAGGAGTATACCAAACCGAATCCAAAATCCGAATACTCCTGGAACGCCGTTCCTCCTTCTCCCCCTCAGGAGGGAGAGAAGGAGGGCAGGAGGATGAGGGGGGATAGGGGAAATTCGGAAAGCAGAAGACGTTGGGTATAGAGCGGATGGAGGAATGTTTGGTTAGGGAAAAGGAAAGGAGGGTTCAGAGCATCTCTCGATTCCACTGTCGCGCGTGTCGATCTGCTACCATGCGCCCCATTCCTCTCTTTCCATGCTCGAGACGTTGTACCGCCCCAATCTCCGAGAGATCCCCCCATACTTCAAGGAATCGGTTGTATTGCTCAGGAATCTCGTCCGAGATCGGATGATCGCAACGTGGGCTCCTACAACGCCGTGGGGCGCACGATACGTTGCATCGAAAATTCCCAAGCCATCATTCCTCGGCGTGGAATACGGCCCAGGGACGGGCGCGGTCACTCGGCCTCTCCTCGATGCGATGGGATCCAACGGAACACTCATTGCCCTTGAAACCAACCCCAACTTCGTGGAGCACCTGAAGACCATTGACGATGATCGCCTTCATATTCATCAGGCGAGTGCCGAGGAGAGCGAGGGGATTCTCGATGGGAAAAAGGCGAATTTCATCGTTTCCGGCATTCCCTTTTCCCGCGGATTCCTGTCTCCGGATACGGTCGATCGCATATGGCGAGCAACGATGCATACTCTCGATGAGCATGGAGTGTTCATCGCGTACCAAGTGCGCAACGCAGTCCGACGGCCTCTCCATCGGCTCTTTGGGAATGTTCAAGAGGAACTCTACTGGTGGAATATGTTTCCGCCACTCTATATCTACAGAGCGCAGGGGAAGAAACCAATCACAGAGAGCCTCGCGGCATGAGTGTGGCTGACGGAAGAGAACCTGCACGCATAGGAGCATCACCACTCTTCTGCTACAGTGCATGCATGTCGAGGAACTCGAAGGAAATCATGGAACCCGAGATGCTCCCGCGAGGCGGTTCTCTGTCCTCCGATCCCTACGCGGGCTTCTGGCTGCGGGTGGGCGCGAGCTCCATTGACGGGATCCTCGTGCAGATCGTGGTGCTGCTGATTGGCATCGCCACGGGGCAGTTGCAGGATTGGCTCACCCCCTCAGGCGTCTCTTCGGGTGCGAATCTATGGGTCTTCCTCGTCTCCCTCGTGTACTTCACCGCGATGGAGAGCTCGAGCGCGCAGGCGACCGTGGGGAAGATGCTCCTGCATATCGCAGTGACGGATCTCAGCGGGAGGCAGATCTCCGTGTGGCGGGCCGCGACGCGACAACTCGGGAAAATCCTCTCGGGGCTCGTGCTCGGGATCGGCTTCCTGATGGCGGGGTTCACACAGAAGAAGCAGGCGCTCCACGACATGCTCGCGCGAACGCTCGTGGTGCGAGCGTAGGAATAGTGGAATACTCGAGTATCCATTATTCCAGTACTCCAAGATTCCGCGATTGCAATGCACGCGTTCATCCGGTAGCGTTTCGATCCGTTCCTCCCCATCGTGTTCATGCTGTTCTTCCATCCCAAGAAGTCCCCGCACGCGCCCGGGTGCATGGTGCTGCACATGATCGTGGCCGCGCTCCTCGCGCTATCGGCGCTCGCCTCCCTCGTGGGCGTCTACAAGGCGCACTTCCTCAATGACGGCCTCACGTTCGGCACCTCCACGGCCTCGCTCGCTCTCATCGCGTTTGCCTTCACCGTCACCATGTGGCTCCACAGCATGAAAAGCTGCATGGGGAAGTGCGAAATCTGCAATGGGGGGAAGTGAAAAATGAAAAATGTGGAATGAAAAATGATTTTTCATTGCGATACGGCAGCCCCTCGCGCCAGCGACCATTTTCTGTCATAGTTTTCTCTACGTGGAGAGGTCGCATAGTGGCCTAGTGCGCCTGCTTGGAGAGCAGGTATCCCCGCAAGGGGATCGAGGGTTCGAATCCCTCCCTCTCCGCCATTCTCCTTCGCGAGCTACGCAGAATGTCGGATGACTACATGGTCTACGAAGCTCGCGAAGGAGGACTCGATCAACAACATCTCCGGAGAAGCTACGGTCGGCAGGCCAGATTTCTCCGTGGATCTGCATCGAAGGCTGCCCACAGAAGTTTCAGTGAAGGTGGGCAAAATGAGAACAACAAAGAAGAAGAGCACGCCGAGATGGCTCAATCCAGGGCTTGAAGTAATCGAGACTGGGACTCTCAAAACATCCTGCTTGTATTCTCCCGTCAATCCGATTCGCTCAACGGAGCACACGGACGGCGTACTCTGAGCGAAATCCTCCTATCTCCTTCCCCCCTTTTTCTGTGAATCCAAAACAATTCCTTCAGTGGGGAGGCGCCATCCTCCTGCTTCTTGCCGTCCTTGGCTTCCTCAATGTCCGCTTCGGCGATGCTCTCTGGTTTGACAGCGCGGAGAACTACGCGCACGGCGTGCTCGGCGTTGTGGCGCTTGTGCTGGCGCCGCTGCCGCTCGGCGATCTCAAGCGTTGGGTCGTTGTCCTCGTCGGTCTCGTTGCGCTCTACTTCGGCGTGGCCGGCTTCATGGTCGCGAGCAACAGCGCCCCCAACTGGTACGGCATCACGAACCTGGAGTTCCTCGACAACATCGTCCACCTCGCGGTCGGCGTGTGGGCGCTCGCAGCGGCATTCATGAGCAACCCGGCGACGGCGTGATCGTCAGATTTTTATGACGTTCAACGAGCTCCGCAGGTGCGGAGCTCGTTTTTTCCCCGACCCTCTCATGCGCTCTCCCCCTCTTGCATCCTCTTTGCCAGTGTCCTCAGGTAGCTCGCGGCGACTTTCATGGTTGTGAACGTTCCCGTTTGCGGGTCGAAGACGCGCTTCTTCTGGATGTTCGCCTTGAAGGTGCGGCGCGTGTGGCGCAGCGAGTGGCTCCGGGTGTTGCCGAAGGCCGTCTTCTTGCCGGTTTTGCTGCAGGTGCGGGACATGCGGGCGCAGAGCATAGCGGCTGGGAGAGAAGTGGTCAATGCGCTATCCTCCTTCCACATGTTCGCTTTCCTCACGCCGACCTTCCTCATCGGCATCCTCATCGCGCTCAGCGTGCACGAGTGTGCGCACGCGTACGTGGCCTCCAAGCTCGGGGATGACACGGCGCGGCTCTCGGGAAGGCTCACGCTCAATCCGCTCGCGCACTTGGATCCGCTCGGCACCATCCTCTTCCTCGTCGTGGGGTTTGGATGGGGGAAACCCGTGCCGGTGGCTCCCTCCGCGTTCCGCCATCCGCGCAGGGACAGCGCGCTCACATCCCTCGCGGGACCGGCGAGCAACCTGCTCCTCGCTGCGGTCTGCTTCGTCCTCCTCATCGCGATTGCCCCCTCGAGCATGGGCAACGGCGCGTGGGATCTGCTCGCTCCTCCCGTGCAAACGAGCGTCCTTCACACGTTCCTCGTTCAGCTCCTCTCCGGTTCCCTCTTCATCAATCTGGGGCTCATGGCATTCAACCTTCTGCCGGTGGCCCCGCTCGATGGATCGAAGATCCTGGAGGCGTTCATTCCGCTGCGCTTCGACGAAGTCTACGCGACGTTCCTTCGATGGGGGCCCTCCATCCTGCTCGGTCTCCTCCTCGCAGAACGCGTCGTGGGTATCGGTCTTCTCTCCGGCTGGATCGGCGGAATCATGGACGGGGTGCTCGGGGTGTTCGCGATGGTGGCGGGGCTTGTGATTCGTTGAGAATTGCGAGTGACGAATTACGAATTACGAATTACGAATTACGAGTTACGAATCATTCCCGCACCTGTCCGTTTCCTCGCACGATCCATTTCTCGCTCGTGAGTTCCTTGAGCCCCATCGGGCCGCGGGCGTGGAGCTTTTGGGTGCTGATGCCGATCTCGGCGCCCAAGCCGAACTGCGCGCCGTCCGTGAAGGAGGTGGATGCATTGGCGTAGACGGCCGCCGCGTCGACACGCCGGAGAAACTCCTCGCAAATGTTCTGATCCTCCGCAACGATCGCCTCGCTGTGCTTGGAACTGTAGCGCGCGATGTGCGCGAGGGCTTCCTCCAAGTTCTCCACGGTCTTGATCGACATCTTGAGGGAAAGGTATTCCGTCCCGAAGTGCTCGGGTTTCGCGCGATGGAGAAGGGAAGCGTCGTAGTGTCCTTCGAGCGTGGCGAAGGACGCTTCGTCGGCGAAGAGTTCGACGTCGGCTTCTTCCAGAGGTTCGAGCATGGCAGGAAGGTCGGCGAGCCGAGTGCTGTGGATGAGCAGCGTATCGATTGCGTTACACACGCTCGGGCGCCTGGTTTTCTCGTTGAAAATAATCGCGCTTGCCTTCGCGGCGTCCGCGCTCTCGTCGACGTACGTGTGCACGATGCCCGCGCCCGTCTCGATGATCGGGATTTGCGCTCGCTCCCGCACGAAATCAATCAAGCTCTGGCTGCCGCGGGGGATGAGAACGTCAATCAAGCCGTGCGCGGTGAGCATCGCTTCGACTGACGAACGGTCAGGGGGCAGGAGCGTGACGATTGCCGGGTCGAGATTCTGTTCCTTCAGGACGCGCCGGATGATCGCGACGAGCGCCTCGTTCGAATGCCGCGCATCGCTCCCGCCCTTGAGAACGCAGCAATTCCCCGCCTTGAAGCAGAGCGTGAATGCATCCACGGTCACATTCGGCCGCGCCTCGTAGATCATCCCGATCACCCCGAGCGGCACGCTCATTTTCTGCAAATGGAGACCGTTTGCGAGCGTGCGTTCTTCGAGAATCAGCCCGAGCGGCGAGGGGAGAGCGGCCACCGCGCGCACATCGCGGGCAATTCCTTTGATTCTCTCCAGTGTCAGTTGCAGGCGATCATAGTTCAGGTCCGTCTGATCCATTCGCTCCAGGTCGGATCGATTCGCTTCGAGAATTTTTTCAGCATCGTTGATCGAAGCGTCGGCAAGTTTCAGGAGTGTCGCATCAATCACTTTCGGATCAAGGAGAGCAAGTGCGACGCTTGCGGTTCGCGTCTTGGCCAGTGTGGATTGCAGAGGAGCAGTCATGCGGAGAGTTCCCGGGAACGGTAATTCCCGATTCCCACGCCTAGCCCGGTGGCGCTCTGGCGAGGATTCCCTGCAGTTGCTTCTCAAACAGCGATCTCCCCTCCGTTCGCCACCGCGTTACTTCTGCAATGACAGTGGAGAGAGAGAACGCAGGAAGCG